>CBIHLT010000016.1:0-35778 GCA_966210615.1 uncultured Massilia sp. | reverse complement strand
TGGTGGTGATAGGTGGACTTGAACCACCGACCCCAGCATTATGAGTGCTGTGCTCTAACCAGCTGAGCTATATCACCAAAATCGCTTGAGACGACAATAAGCAAAAATGGCTCGACTCGGGGAGTCAAGCCATTCGCTTGGAATTCTGTGGTGGTGATAGGTGGACTTGAACCACCGACCCCAGCATTATGAGTGCTGTGCTCTAACCAACTGAGCTATATCACCGCAACGGCAGGCATTATCGCGGCTGCCTCGTTCCCTGTCAAGGTTGGATCTTGTGCCGTGGTGCAAAAAAGCGTCGCATCAGGCGCGAGGGACCCAGCATACCCGAAATTCAGGGAAGCAGGAGCTCGACTTCCAGGTCCGCGCTGCCCTTGCCGGCATAGCCGAGCCGCATTGCAGCCGCGTAGGACAGGTCGATGATGCGGTCATGCAGGAAGGGACCGCGGTCGTTCAGGCGCACCACCACGCTCTTGCCGTTCTCGAGATTGGTGACGCGGGCGTAGGAGGGCAGCGGCAGGGTGGGATGCGCCGCAGTCAGCTGCAGCATGTCGTAGGGCTCGCCGATCGAGCCCTTCTTGCCGTGGTAGCGCGTGCCGTACCAGGAACCCTTTCCGCGCTGCTTGAAGGGCGCCAGTTCGGTCATCGGCGTGAATTTCTTGCCAAGTACTTCATAGGGCCGCTTGGCCCACTTGTTCAGGGGCTCGCGTTTCGGCACCGGCTCGGGGAGGGCGTCGACCATCTCCTGGGTAATGCCTTTCATGGGACCATCGTTCAGGTAGTACTTGGACGGCACGGCGCCCGGGATGGTTTTCGACGGTGCGACGGTCGGGGTGCTGGAACAGGCTGCGAGCAGCGCTGCAGCCGCGGCGATGAAGCCAAAGCGGAAGAATGAAGTCGTCATGCGGGAGGCGGTGGCGTGCCACCATATTGCTGGTCAGCGGGAATGCTAACGGACTGATGCACATTACCACAGGAAATTTACATTTGGAAAAAACCTGTCGCGTGGATCCGACGCGATGCACACTCCGCCAATGTCAATTGTGCAAGTTCGACAAGTGGGTCAACATGGCCGGCGCCGGGTCCGGGCCCAGGCAGTCGAGCACGATCCGCTCCGGCATCGCGCGCAGCCAGGTGAGCTGGCGCTTGGCCAGCTGGCGCGTGGCCACGATGCCCGTTTCGCGCAAGCCGGCGCGGTCGATGCGGCCGTCGAGGTATTCCCAGGCCTGGCGGTAGCCGACACAGCGCATCGAAGGCAGGGAGGGATCCAGGTCGCCGCGCGCGCGCAGGCGCTGCACTTCCGCCACCAGGCCCGCGTCGTCGCTCGTTCCCAGCATCTGGTCGAAGCGCAGCGCGATGCGCCGATGCAGGACACTGCGGTCCGACGGCTCCAGGGCGAAGGACAGCAGCTCGAAAGGCAGTTCGGGCTTGGCGCGGCGCGCCAGCAGCTCCGACATCGGCTTGCCGCTCAGTTCGATGATTTCCAGCGCGCGGTTGATGCGCTGGGCGTCGTTCGGGGCCAGGCGGTCGGCCGTGACCGGGTCCAGCGTGCGCAGCTTGGCGTGCATGCCGGGCCAGCCGATGCGCGCGGCTTCTTCCGCGATCGCGGCGCGCACTTGCGGGTCGGCGGTGGGCAAGTCGTCCAGGCCGTCGACCAGGCCCTTGAAGTACATCATCGTGCCCCCCACCAGCAGCGGCAGCTTGCCGCGCGCCTGGATCTCGCCCGCCAGGCGGATGGTGTCGGCGCTGAACTGCGCCACCGAATACGCGTCGAGCGGGTCGAGGATGTCGATCAGGTGGTGGGGCACGCTGGCCAGCTCTTCCGCTGTCGGCTTGGCGGTGCCGATGTCCATCTCGCGGTAGATCAGGGCCGAGTCGACCGAAATGATCTCCACCGGATGTTCGCGCGCGATCGCCAGCGCCGCCGCGGTCTTGCCGGACGCGGTCGGGCCCATGATGGCCACCGCCATCGGTTTCTTCATTGTCGCCATCATTGACCGCGCAGGAAGAGCTTGTCGAGCGCGGAGATTTCGAGCTGGACCCAGGTGGGGCGGCCGTGGTTGCACTGGTCGGCGCGCTCCGTGCTTTCCATCTGGCGCAGCAGCGCGTTCATCTCCGGCGTGGAGAGGATGCGGTTGGCGCGCACCGCCGTGTGGCAGGCGAGGGTGCCCAGCAGTTCGTTGCGGCGCTCGACCAGCACGCGCGAGCCGCCGAATTCGCGCACGTCGCGCAGCACGTCGCGCGCCAGGGTCTGGGCGTCGGCGTTCTTCAGCAGCGACGGCACCGAGCGCACCGCCAGCGTGGTGGGCGAGAGCGCGGCGATGTCGAAACCGAGCGCCTTGAGCGTGTCCCCGTGGTCCTGGGCCGTCGCCACTTCGACGGCGTCGGCGTAGAAGGTGACCGGGATCAGCATCGACTGGACCTGCATCTCTTCCTGGCCGTCCAGGCGCGCGTCCAGCGCGTGCTTGAGCTGTTCATAGAGAATGCGCTCGTGCGCCGCGTGCATGTCGACCAGCACCAGGCCCTTGGTGTTCTGGGCCAGGATGTAGATGCCGTGCAGCTGGGCCAGCGCGAAGCCGAGCGGGAAGTCCTCGTTCGACAGCGGGCGGTCCGAGGCCGACAGCGGCACGTTCGCCGGCGAAGGCTCAGGGGTGGCCGGCCGCGAGGATTCGTTTGCGGCGAACAGGGCGCCGTAGGCCGCGGTGCTTTGCACCACGCCTGCGCGCGGCTCGTCCCAGCGGCTGCCGGCCGGGAAGGGGGAAGGCGAGAAGGTCGGGGACAGCTGGGCGCCGAACGAGGTCTGCTCGTGCGGGCGCGGCTGCCAGGCCGGGGTGCCGGACGGCTTGATCTCGGCGGCGCTGACCGGCGCCGGCGCGCTGCCGTGCGCGGTGGCCGAGGTCTGCGCCAGGGTGCGCTGCACCGCGTGGAACACGAACTGGTGCACGGCGCGGCTGTCGCGGAAGCGCACTTCGATCTTGGACGGGTGCACGTTGACGTCCACCAGCGCCGGGTCGAGTTCGAGCGCCAGCACATAGGACGGGAAGCGGTCGCCGTGCAGCACGTCCTGGTAGGCGGCGCGCACCGCGTGCACCAGCAGCTTGTCGCGTACGAAGCGGCCGTTCACGTAGAAGAACTGGCCGTCGGCGCGCGCCTTGGACGCGGTCGGCAGGCCGACGTAGCCGTGCAGGCGCAGCGGGCCGGCCGACTGGTCCAGGGCCAGGCGCGCTTCGGCGAAATCGCCGCCGAGGATCTGGGCGCTGCGTTTGGCAGGCTCGCTCACGTTCCAGTGATCGATGGTGCGGCCGTTGTGGGTCAGGCTGAAGGACACGTCCGGCCGCGCCAGCGCGATGCGGCGCACGACTTCGGCGCAGTGCGCGTATTCGGTCTGTTCCGACTTGAGGAACTTGCGCCGCGCCGGGGTATTGAAATACAGGTCCTGGACGTCGATGGTGGTGCCGAAGGCGCCGGACGAAGGGGACACCGTGCCGTGGTGCGAGCCGACGATCTCGTAGGCATGCGGCGAGCCGGCGGTGCGCGAGGTGACGCGCACGGCGGCCACCGCCGCGATCGAGGCCAGGGCCTCGCCGCGGAAGCCCAGGGTGGACACGTTCTCGAGGTCGGTCAGCGAGGCAATCTTCGAGGTGGCATGGCGGGACAGCGCCAGCGGCAATTCCTCGGGCGGGATGCCGCGGCCGTTGTCGGTGATCGCGATGCGCTTGACGCCGCCTTCCTCCAGGCGCACGGTGATCTGGGTCGAGCCCGCATCGAGCGCGTTTTCCAGCAGTTCCTTGACCACGGCCGAAGGCCGCTCGACCACTTCGCCTGCGGCGATCTGGGAGATCAGCTGGTCGGGGAGTTGCTGGATGGGACGGTGGGTAAGGACGGGCGCGTTCATGCGGGGATTATATCGCGGCGGGGTTGAGGCGGATCAGGCTCGGCGGTAATTCGGAGCCGATTGTGGTCTGCTTGCAAACTTGGGTTCCGGCCTTCGCCGGGATGGCGTTGTTGAGTTCACCTCTAACTCGAAGACCGTCATTCCCGCGAAGGCGGGAACCCAAGTTGATGTTGATGTGCACACCACTAGCGCTTATTTCTGCTCCCTCGCCGGAATCGGCGCATTGCACAAATCAATATGCCCCGCCGCCACCTTGGTCCACGGACCGCCGCGGTTGCGCTGCGCCTCCACGACCGCCTGGAAGGCCGCGCTATCCGTACGCATGACTTCAATCTTGCTGCGTTCCGCCTCCGGCACATCCGCCGCCATGCGCACGCTGGCGATCGGCGTACGCTGCTCGGCCTTCTCGTAGAAGCCCGCCGCCGCCGTCCCGCGCGGCATGACGGTCAGCAGCGGCATGCCATGTACCACGCGCCCGACCACGGTGATGTTGCGGTCCAGGTGGCGCGGCGCATGTCCGATCACGGTGTACAGCTGCGACCCGTTCCCGGTGTCGGCGCCATTGTCGCGCGCCACGCCCACCATCCCATAGCAGTGCGGCAGCCAGGTCTCGCCCGTGGCCGGGTCGCGTGCCGCCGGGAAGCCGTTCGCGTGGCCGACCTGCGGCGCATACACGTCCGGCTCCTTCAGGCGGGTAAAGCCGCTGCTGCCCTTGATCGGCACGGTGAACTCGGCCTTGACCGTCTTGGCCGCCTTGAAGGGCTTCGGGTTTTCCTCGTCCGGGTCGCCCCACTGCACCACGAAGCCGTCCTGGGCGCGCATGACCCACAGGCCGTCGAAGTAGCGCTCGCGCACCAGGGCGCGGATGTTGGCGGCCGTATTCGGTGCGAAGGCGGGGGCCAGCTCGATGACCACGCGGCCGGCCGGCAGCTCGATGTACATGGTGTTCTCGGGGTCGAGCGGGCGCCATTCCGAGGCCTTGGACGCCTTGACCACGTCCGCCACCGAAGGCTTGGGCGGCAGCTCCTTCGGCGCCTTGGGCGCCGCTGCCAACACGCTGGTCGAGGCCAGCAGGGCCAGGCCGATGGTGGTGCGAAGGGTGGTCGGGCTCATGATGCGTGGTCTCCTGGTTGCGGTCGCGCCGCCTTGTTGTCGGGTATCGCCGGATTGTAATCCGGAATGCTGTCAAAAGATCAATCTGCTTGTCCGGGCATGCATGAAACCGGGGCGCCGGGCCTCCTTTTCATGGAGCGACTAATGGTATGATGTAAAGCTACCCTCTAGGAAAATTATGGATCTGATGCAACTCTTCGACATGGTCCTGCATGTCGATAAGACGCTGGGCAGCCTGCTTGCCCAGTACGGCACCTACGTCTACATGGTGCTGTTCGCCATCGTGTTCTGCGAGACGGGCCTGGTGGTCCTGTTCTTCTTCCCGGGGGATACGCTGCTGTTCATCGCCGGCGCCTTCTGCGCCACCGGCCAGATGAACTATCCGCTCCTGATGGGGCTGCTGGTACTGGCGGCCGTGACGGGCAACACCCTGAATTACTACATCGGCGAGGCCATCGGCCACCGCATGTTTACGCACAACTACCGCTGGATCAACAAGGATGCGCTGACCCGCACCCACGAGTTCTTCGAAAAGCACGGCGGCAAGACCATCGTCCTGGCCCGCTTCGTGCCGGTGGTCCGCACCTTCGCGCCCTTCGTGGCGGGTGTGTCCGATATGACAAGCGCGCGCTTCCAGGTCTACAACATCGCCGGCGCGCTGCTGTGGGTCGCCAGCCTGGTGACCGGCGGCTACTTCTTTGGCAACATTCCAATCATCCGCGACCACCTGACCGAAATCGTGCTGGTGGGCGTGAGCGCCGCCATCGTGCCGCTCGCGATCGGCGGGCTGGTGAAGTTCAGCCGGCGCATGCTCAGCCGCTGATCGTTACTCTGATCAGGGCCGCAGATTCTGCGGCCTTGTTGCTTCAGCGCACTCAAGTTTTGCCGCTCCCGAGCCGATAAGCATGGGGTAAGCCCACTCATCTGGAACCTCATGCGTAACCTCATCGCACTGTTCGCCCTCAGCCTGGTCACGGCGACGGCAAGCGCGAACGATCCCGCTCCCAAGGCTGACAAGGCAGCCAAGCCGGAGCTCGTCAAGGCGTCGATCAAGCCCAACCTGAAGGCCTCCGTGACGCCGCCGCCCGCGGCCGCCCAGAAGTCCGAGGAAGAGGCCGAGGTCGACCTGTCGGTCCGCATCGCCGAGAAGCTGGCCGAGCTGCGCGCCAAGCAGGAAGCGCGCGCCCAGGCCGCCGCCCGCTCCCGCAGGGCCGCGGACGCCAGGCGCAAGCAGGAAGCCCTGGCCGCCGCCGCGGCCGCCGCCAGGGAACACGCGCCGAAGAACGGCACCCACTGGACCTACGACGGCGAATTCGGCCCGGCCAACTGGGCCAATATCAATTCGAGCTGGGCCAAGTGCTCGACCGGCAAGCGCCAGTCGCCGATCGACCTGCGCGACGGCATGAAGGTCGACCTGGAGCAGATCGCCTTCGACTACCACCCGAGCTCGTTCAACGAGATCGACAACGGCCACACGATCCAGGTCAACGTCGGCGGCGGCAACTTCCTCACGGTCGGCAGCACGACCTATGAGCTGCAGCAGTTCCACTTCCACCGTCCGTCGGAAGAGCGCATCAACGGCAAGGGTACCGAGATGGTGGTGCACCTGGTGCACAAGAGCTACGACGGCAAGCTGGCGGTGCTGGCGGTGCTGCTCGAGCGCGGCAAGGCCAACCCGATGATCCAGACCGTGTGGAACAACCTGCCGCTGGAGAAGCAGATGACGGTATCGCCGTCGATCGTGCTGAATGTGAACGAGATCCTGCCGGAGCAGCGCGAATACTTCACCTACATGGGCTCCTTGACCACGCCGCCCTGCACCGAGGACGTGCTGTGGCTGGTGATGAAGCAGCCGATGACGGCGTCGCCGCAGCAGATGGCCTTGTTCTCGCGGCTGTATCCGCTGAATTCGCGGCCGGTCCAGGCCAGTCATGGACGGATGATCAAGGAATCGATGTAAAGAAAAGCCCGGCGAAGGCCGGGACCCAAGTTTGTTGCGTCACTACTTATTTCGAACGTAGTCGCTACGTGCGAACCTGGATTCCGGCCTTCGCCGGAATGACGGGCTTGGGGTTGGGAGGCTAACGGATGTGGTAGCTGCCTTCCCAGGCTGAACCCGGCGCCAGCGTCAGCGGATCGAGCAGGGCCGGCTCGATGCACACGAAGCGCCGGTATTCCCCGTCTTCCATGTCCGACAGCGCCGCGGCATCAACTGCACCCGGATTCCACACCACCGCGTCCGTGAAGCCTTCCTGCTCCAGCGTCACGGTCCGTTCGCCGGTCGCCATCGTGATCGCGCCGGCAATCTGCCGGTACACCTGATCCAGCTTGTCCTCGATCGCCAGGGTCTGCGCCGCCACGCCCTCGATGCGCACCTCGCGCAGCTCCGGCACCAGGTGGTAGGTATGCAGTGCCGCCGCGAACGGGAAGGGCGCATCGCCGGTATTGCGCACCGTGAGCGTCATCGCCAGTTCGTTGCCGCGCACGGCCACGCGCAGCGCCAGCGCGAAGCGGTGCGGCCAGCCGGCGGCCAGCTGTTCCGGCAGGTCGGACTCGTGCAGTCCAAATACCGCCCATCCCTCACCGCTGTCTTCCAGGCGCCAGGTACTCACGCGCGCGAAGCCGTGCCGCATGCCGGCGCCGCGCTCCGCGAATTGCGGGAAGATCACCGGCACGCCGCCGCGGATGGCTTTGCCGCCGTCCAGCGCCGACCTGGCGCTGCAGAACATGCGCTCCACGCCGTCCGCGCCTTTCCACGAAACCAGGTGCGCGCCGTACAGGGTGACGATGGCCTCGGCCCCGTCGTTCGATGCGATGCGGATCGCGGGCAGCTGCCCGAAGGTGGTCTGGTCCATGTCAGGTCTGGCGGCTCTTGGCCATCGGCGGATTGTCGGCGAAATAGCGGCGGATGCCCTTGGTGATGGCGTCGGCCAGCTGGTTCTGGTAGCCGTCGTCGTTCAGCTTCGCTTCTTCTTCCGGGTTCGAGATGAAGGCCGTCTCGACCAGGATCGACGGGATGTCCGGCGCCTTCAGCACCGCGAATCCGGCCTGCTCGACGGCTGCCTTGTGCAGGCGGTTGATGCCGCCGATCTCGCCCAGCACGGCCTTGCCGAGCTTGAGGCTGTCGTTGATCTGGGCCGTGGTCGAGAGGTCGAACAGCACGCCGGCCAGCTGCTTGTCGGCGGTGGCATAGCTGGCGCCGCCGATCAGGTCGGCCTTGTTCTGGTCGTTCGCCAGCCAGCGCGCCGCGCTCGAGCTGGCGCCTTTTTCCGACAGCACGAAGACCGAGGAGCCGCGCGCCGTCGGCGACACGAAGGCGTCCGCGTGGATCGAGACGAACAGGTCGGCGTCGACCTTGCGCGCCTTTTGCACGCGGGTGCCGAGCGGGACGAAATAGTCGCCGTCGCGGGTCAGCATCACGCGCGTGTTGGGCAGCTGCTCCAGCCTGGCCTTGAGGCGCTTGGCCACGGCCAGCACGATGTCCTTCTCGCGGCTGCCGCGCGCGCCGATCGCGCCCGGATCCTCGCCGCCGTGGCCCGGATCGAGCGCGATGGTGACCATGCGCGTGACCTTCTGGGCCGGCGCCTTCGGCAGGGGCTTCGCGGGCGGGGGCTGCACCGGCTGGGCCGGCGGCGTGCCGTCCAGGCCCGACATCTCGGCCTCCATGCGCGCGATCGCGTCCGGCACCGGATTCTGCTGCGCCGGCGGCGCGTTTGGCGCAGGTACCGGAGCCGGGGTCGGAATCTGCACCGGCGGCGTGCCGGCCACCGGTTCGCCCAGGGCCTGGTTGCCGGGCGTGGCGGGCGCCGGCTCGGTGCTCCACTCGCCCTTTTCGATCATGGCGGCGATCGGATCGACCGGCCGGAGCGGATACAGGTCGAAAATCAGGCGGTGCTGGTAGCCGGCCACCGGGGCCAGGGTCAGCACTTCCGGCTTGACCTCTTCCTTCAGGTCGAACACCAGGCGCACCACGTTCGGGCGGTTCTGGCCGACGCGCACCTGCTTGATGTAGGGATCGTTCGGCTCGATCTTGGCGACCAGGCTCTTGAGGGTGCTGTTCAGGCCCAGGCCTTCGATGTCGACCACCAGGCGCGGCGGATCGGGCACCATGAAGTGCTCGGTCTTGAGATTGGTGTCGTTTTCCAGGGTCACCCGTGTGTAGTCGGGCGCGGGCCAGACGCGTACCGCGAGGATCTGGGCGGCGCTGGCGGGCAGCGGCGAAATGACGGACAGCAGCAGCGTTCCCCCGGCCTTGAGCAGGGTACGGCGGCGCGGCGATCCGGGAATCAAGGAGGTGGCGAGAAGGCGAGACGGTCGAGGCATAGCAGACCCAAGTCGGACAACGCCTGCAATTCTACCTCACGGCCGTGACCGCTGACATTGAGCAATACCTTGACGTCGGGTGGCGGCAACACCGGCTCGCCTTTTTCCGGCCACTCGACGATGCAGATGTTGCGTCCGTCGAAGTCCTCGCGGAAGCCCGCGTCCAGGAATTCCTCGGGACTCGCCATGCGGTACAGGTCGTAATGGATGATGTTGGCAGGCTGGCCATCCAGGCTCACCCGGTAGGGTTCCGACAGGGTGTAGGTCGGGCTCTTGACCGTGCCCTTGTGGCCCGCGGCCTGGATCAGGGCGCGGGTCAGGGCGGTCTTGCCGGCGCCCAGGTCGCCGTGCAGGTAGATCACCAGTCCGGGACGCAGCGCGCGGGCCAGCGCCGCACCCAGGGCGGCCGTTGCCGATTCGTCGGCCAGGTAAGCTTTGAAGGACTGCATCGAATAAAATAGCGTGTTTATGCGGTCAATCCGCGTTGTTGTTCATCCTGCCATGCCGACTCTTCCTCCCGACCTGCCCGAACTGGCGCGCACCATCAAGCAATGGGGCGCGGAGCTGGGTTTCGCCGACGTGCGCATCGCCGACGTCGACCTGGCGCACCTGGAAGCCGGCCTGCAGGCCTGGCTGGATGCGGGCTGCCATGGCGAGATGGATTATATGGCAAGCCATGGGATGAAGCGTGCGCGTCCGGCCGAACTGGTGCCGGGCACGGTGCGCGCCATCGTCGCGCGCATGGACTACCTGCCGCAGCAAGGCGGCGAAGACTGGCGCGCCCGGGAGCGCCTGCGCCAGCAGGATCCGGGCGCGGCCGTGGTCTCGGTGTATGCACGCGGGCGCGATTATCACAAGGTGCTGCGCAACCGCCTGCAGCAGCTGGCCGAAAAGGTGAAGGCGGCGGTGGGCGAGCTGGGCTACCGCGTGTTCACCGATTCCGCCCCGGTGATGGAACTGCCGCTGGCCGAAAAGGCCGGCCTGGGCTGGCGCGGCAAGCACACCCTGCTGCTGTCGCGCGGGGCCGGTTCCACCTTCTTCATCGGCGAGATCCTGGTCGACCTGCCGCTGCCGGTCGATCCGCCCACCGGCGCCCATTGCGGCCAGTGCCAGGCCTGCATCGACGTCTGCCCGACCCAGGCCATCCTCGGCCCGGGCAAGCTCGATGCGCGGCGCTGCATCTCCTACCTGACCATCGAACTGAAGGGCAGCATACCCGAGGAGCTGCGTCCCCTGATCGGCAACCGCATCTACGGTTGCGACGATTGCCAGCTGGCCTGCCCGTGGAACAAGTTCGCCCAGCGCGCGCAGCTGCCGGATTTCGACGAGCGCAACGGCCTCGGCGATGCCGGCATGGTGGAACTGTTCGGGTGGGAAGAAGAGGAATTCAACCGCCGCATGGAAGGCAGCCCGATCCGCCGGATCGGCCATGAGCGCTGGCTGCGCAACCTCGCGGTGGGACTGGGCAATGCGGCCGGGGAGCGGCGCGGCGATCCGATGATCGTGGCGGCCCTGCAGGCGCGTTCCGCACACCCGTCCGGCATGGTGCGCGAACACGTCGCCTGGGCGCTGGCCCGTCACACCGCTTGAATCAGACCTCGATGCGCTTGGCGCGCAGCGCCGACCAGTCGCCGTCGATCGAGATCATCGCCACGCCCGTGATGCCGTTTTCCTTGGCATAATCGTTGATGGAGTCGCGGTTGATGTCGGTGGCCTTGGAGGCAGTCTGCTTGAGGTAGGCGATCCACAGCGAGCCCTTGTCGCCCAGCTTTTCTTTCGCTTGCGGCAGGTAATGCTCGAGGTCCTTGCGGTTCATGCAGAACATCAGGATCACGTCGAAGGGGCCGTCGCCTTCCTTGACCAGCGCGGCAGGCATCTGCGACACCACCCCTGGATTGACTTGGCCGTTGAGGATGAGCATCGACTTCGCCGTCCTCAGGAACATCTTGTCTGCCACTGTCTTTTCGTTCATGGACTGTCCCCAAAAAAGAAAGTGCTCGGACGCCGCCAGGGCCAGCCCGCGCGCCACGTTCAGATTCATTTTACAAGGCTTCCCAGAAATCCAGAGACGCTTGTTGTGCGGTAAGAATGCTTGGCTTATTTCAGCAAGCCGGCCAGCTCGACCGCGGTCTTGACCTGCATCTTGTCGAAGATGTGGGCGCGATGCACCTCGACCGTGCGCATGCTGATGCCGAGCTTGTCGGCGACGACCTTGTTCATCATGCCGGCCAGGATCAGGTCCAGCACTTCGCGCTCGCGCGCCGACAGGGTGGCCAGGCGCGCCTGCACCTGGGCCGAGGCGGCCGCCTTGCGCGAGGCGCCCAGGGCTTCCTCGACCCGGTCCATCAGCATGTTGTCGTTGAAGGGTTTTTCGAAGAAATCGAAGGCGCCGCGCTTGAGCGAATCGACCGCCATCGGCACGTCGCCGTGGCCGGTCAGGAAGATCACGGGCAGGCGCGGCAGCAGGCCGCGCTGGATCAGCTGGTCGAACACGGCGACGCCGTTCATGTCCGGCATGCGCACGTCGAGCAGCACGCAGTCGCCCTCGTCGCCGGGCTGCTGCATCTGGTCGAGGAATTCCTGGCCGCCCGCGTAGCCGCGCGCCTCCAGGCCGCGCGATTGCGCCAGCCAGGCGAGGGCGTCCCGAATGACCTCTTCGTCATCGACGATGTGCAGCATGCTGTGCGTCTCCGTATTGTTCTCTGATATGTTGCTCAGTTTGTTCTCGACCCGGATTTTAGCCCAGCGCCGGGGCCGCCGCTTGCGCGGGCAGCGAGAACGTGAAAATCGTCCCGCCCGCCGGGTTCGGCGCATGGGTCAGCGTACCGCCGTGGAATTCGATCGCGGTGCGGCAGATCGACAAGCCCATGCCCATGCCTTCCGCCTTGGTCGAGTGGAAGGGCGAAAACAGGCGCTCGGCGACCTCGGGTGCGATGCCGTGGCCGCGGTCGATCACCGACACCGACACCTGGCCGCGCCCATGGGCGCCCTGGATGCGCAGCACCCGCTCCTCGGGCGGCGTGTCCTGCATGGCCTCGATGGCGTTGCGGGTCAGGTTCAGCAGCACCTGCTCGAGCAGGATGCGGTCGGCCAGCACCGGCGGCAGGTCGGGCGGCAGTTCCACGCGAAGCACCACGGCCGCCTGGCGCGCCTGCAGGTCGATCAGGGCGCGCACGCCGTCGACCACGCTCCGGATCGTCACCGCCTCGCGCAGCGGCTCGCGCTTCTTGACGAATTCGTGCACGCTGCGGATGATCTGGCCGGCGCGCTGGGCCTGCTGGCGCGCCTGCTCCAGCGCGCGCCGCAGCAGGCCGGGCTGGACTTCGGCGCCCTCGGCGCCGGCGCGCTCCAGCATGTTGAGCGCCCCCGCCGTGTAGCTGGAGATGGCCGCCAGCGGCTGGTTCAGCTCGTGCGCCAGCATCGACGAGATCTCGCCCATGGTCGCCAGGCGCGCGCTGGCCTGCAGCTTTTCCTCCTGCTGGCGGTTGAGTTCCTCGACCCGCTTGCGGTCGGTGATGTCGAGGACCGAGCTCATCCAGCCGGTCTGCTTGCCGTAGACGTCCACCAGCGGCGCCTCGAACACCAGCACCGGCACCCGCACGCCGTCCGAGCGCTGGTACACGGTCTCGAACTGGGGCGTGATGGTCCCGGCCAGGACGCCGCGGAAGCGCTCCTCGTAGTCGCCCATGGCTTCCGGCGCCCAGTAGGGCATGGGCGGCTTCGTGCCCACCAGGGCTTCCTCGGGCAGGCCGACGATCTGGCAGAAGGCGCGGTTGACGTAGGTGACCCGCCCTTCCAGGTCGCGCGCGCGCAGGCCGGTGAGCAGCGAATTCTCCATCGCGGTGCGGAAGGCCATCTGCTGGCGCAGCGCGGCTTCCGCCGCCAGGGTGCGCGAGATGTGGCGCCACAGGGCGACCAGGCTCAGCACCAGGCCCAGGGCCAGCACGATCACCGAGCCCACCAGCAAATTGGGCAGCAGCTTGGGCGCGCCCTTGACGCTGTCGGTCGACAGGGCCACCAGCGCGCCCGGCAGGTCGAGGTCGCGCCTGTGGGTATAGACCCCGCGTCCCGGCCCGCCGGCGGCGCGCTGGGCCACCACGTGGTCTTCGCGGTCGAGCAGGCTGAGGGCGTTGTCCTGGGCGAACCACCAGGGCACGGTTTCGTTCAGCAGCACCTGCAGGCTGTAGGTCGCCACCAGGCTGCCGGCGTACTGGCCCTGGCGGTACAGCGGCAGGTAGAAGTCGATCAGGCCGTGGGTCGAGGGCGTGGCGCCATAGGGCTCGCTGTAGCGGCCGCGCCGGGTGGCGTGCGCCATCTCGGCGGCTTGCCGGGTTGCCTCGGACAGGCCGGCGGCCGGCAGGTCGGCGCCGTGGCTCGCCATCGGCTTGCCGGCTTCGTCCAGCCAGGCCACGCGCACCAGCTCGGGACCGTTCTTGAACATCTGCGCGAAACGCGCCTGCAGCACGGGCGCGGGCGGGGGCGCGACCACCAGGTCGGCGCCGAGCGCGGCCAGGGCCTCTTCGCTGCGCGCCAGCTCGAAGCGCAGGGTCTGTTCCACCCACAGGGTGTCAGCGATCAGCTGCTCCTGGCGCTCGTTGCTCTCCATCTGGCGCGCCTGCCAGGGCAGCCAGATCAGCACCGCGAGGAACAGCAGCACCAGCAGCACCGGCACCAGCCAGCGCAGGGGGCGCGAGCGCTGTTCCGGGGACGGCTGCGCGAACGGATTTTTCATGCCTTGCCTTGTACTTGGTTACACTGTCGGGCTATTGTGGAAGTCCACGATGGCGGGTCGGGGAGAACAGCGCCAGACTGGCCTATCGTCATATTAACGTTTCACCAGGAAGAACCGAACCGCCATGCAGATCAAAGCCCTGGTCGGGGCGCTTGCCGCAGCGATGAGCTTCAACGTGTGCGCGCAGGGACCGATCGTCATCAAGTTCAGCCACGTGGTCGCGCCCGACACGCCCAAGGGGCAGGCCGCCGAGCGCTTCAAGCAGCTCGCCGAGCAGATGACGAAGGGCCGGGTGCGGGTCGAAGTCTACCCCAACAGCCAGCTCTACAAGGACCGCGAGGAGCTCGAGGCCCTGCAGCTGGGCGCGGTGCAGATGCTGGCCCCCTCGCTGGCCAAGTTCTCGCCCTTGGGCATCAAGGAGTTCGAGGCCTTCGACCTGCCTTACATCTTCCCCTCGAAGGCGGCGCTGTACGCCGTGACCGAAGGGCCGGTCGGCAAGGACCTGCTGCGCAAGCTGGAGACCAAGGGCATCGTGGGCCTGGCCTACTGGGACAACGGCTTCAAGGTCATGTCGGCCAATAAGCCGCTGCTGGCGCCGGGCGACTTCCGCGGCCTGCGCATGCGCATCCAGGCCTCCAAGGTGCTGGACGCCCAGATGCGCGCGCTGGGGGCCCGCCCGCAGGTGCTGGCCTTCTCGGAAACCGCGCCCGCGCTGCGCGACGGCGTGGTGGAGGGCACCGAGAACACGCCTTCCAATATGTATACCCAGAAAATGCACGAAAGCCAGAAGCACCTGACCGTGTCCAACCACGGCTACCTGGGCTATGCGGTGATCGTCAACAAGAAGTTCTGGGACGGGCTGCCGTCGGACGTGCGCAGCACCCTGGAGCGCGCCATGCGCGACGCCACGGCCTACGAAAAGACCATCGCCCAGCGCACCAACGACGCCGCGCTGGAATCGATCCGCCGCGCCGGCACCACCACCATCCACACCCTCGACCCGCAGCAGCAGGCCGCATGGCGGCGCGCCATGATGCCGGTCTACGGGCAAATGGAGACGCGCATCGGCAAGGACATTGTGCGCGCCATCAGCCGCGAAGTGGGGCGCTAGCCGTCTTTACAAGGGCGAAGGCTTGCCTTATGCGAATTCTTTATAACTAAAATAAATTTTTTGACAGTGTGGCCAAAAAGATACGCTCAGCCAAAACACTTGCGATATGATGGGGACTTCTCGCACTGACATGGTGCGAAGGCAGCACAGAACACACGGATTTGGGGAGTACATACAAAAGCACGGTATTCATACCGGAGTAATTCGAGGAGACACCACGTTTGACAGAAGCTGTTAGCACTGCTAAACAGCCGGAACGTGACCCGAATTGAACGCACCTGAGGGTGCGTTTTTTTTCGCCTGTCATACTCTCTCCACACCCTACCCAGCATCCTTTCCACCAGTTAAGATTGCACTACGCGGAGGTCTTTCCGCGCACCACACGAAGCAATCATGAAGACAGAACAGGGAAGCGAATTGTTCCACGCCATCGTGGCCACGCCCTTCGGCGCGATGGGCATCCGCACGCAGGACGAGCGGGTGCGCGAGCTGGTCTACCTGCCGCCGCACTATGCGGAAAAAGACGCCGACGACGCCGTCGCCGCCCAGGCCGCGGAGCAGATCGCGCGCTACCTGCTCGATCCCGATTTCCGTTTCGACCTGCCGCTGTTCGAAGCCGGCACCGCATTCCAGCGCAAGGTATGGGAGACGATCGGCGCCATTCCGCGCGGCAGCGTGCGCACCTACGGCCAGCTGGCCAAGCTGATCGGCTCGGCGCCGCGCGCCGTGGGCCAGGCCTGCGGCGCCAACTGGTTCCCCCTGATCATCCCCTGCCACCGCGTCACCGCGTCCGGCGGGCTGGGCGGTTTCTCCAACCAGGACGACGAGAACGGTTTCCACCTGTCCGTGAAGCGCTGGCTGCTGCGCCACGAAGGCGCCACCGCATCCCCATGGCAACAGCAGTCAATCTGGCCCTGATCGACGAGTTCTGCGACACGCTCTGGCTGGAGCAGGGACTGGCCAAGAACTCGCTCGACGCCTACCGGCGCGACCTGCGCCTGTTCGCCGGCTGGCTCGAGGCCAGGCGTCCGGAGCGCGACGGCCTGCTGGCGGTCCAGCCGGAAGACCTGGCCGCCTATTTCGCCGACCGCCATGCCGAATCGCGCCCGAGCTCGGCCAACCGCCGCCTGTCGGTGCTCAAGCGCTTCTACCAGCTGGCGCTGCGCCAGCAGAAGATCCAGCAGGATCCCTGCCTGAAGATGGCCTCGGCGCGCCAGCCGACCCGCTTCGTGCACACCCTGACCGAAAGCCAGGTCGAGTCCCTGCTCGGCGCGCCCGACGTGGGCACGCCGCTGGGCCTGCGCGAGCGCACCATGCTGGAACTGATGTATGCCAGCGGCCTGCGGGTGTCGGAACTGGTGGCGCTCAAGCTGGTGGAAGTGAGCCTGAACGACGGCGTGCTGCGCATCACCGGCAAGGGCAGCAAGACCCGCCTGGTGCCTTTCGGGCAGGAAGCGCGCGCCTGGCTGGAGCGCTACCTGAAGGATGCGCGCGGCATCATTCTCAATGGCCAGGTCGACGATGCCCTGTTCGTGACCGGGCGCGGCGGCCCCATGACGCGCCAGATGTTCTGGATCCTGATCAAGAAGCACGCCCGGAAGGCGGGCATCCAGGCGCCGCTGTCGCCGCACACCCTGCGCCACGCCTTCGCCACCCACCTGCTCAACCACGGCGCCGACCTGCGCGTGGTGCAGCTGCTGCTGGGACATTCCGACATCTCGACCACCCAGATCTACACCCACGTCGCGCGCGAGCGTCTCAAGCACCTGCACGCCCAGCACCATCCCCGTGGTTAGTGCAAGCCGCGCCGGCGGGACTAGTCCATAATGGCCGTGCAACATCCATCTTTTTTGGCAAAGCGAGGTGAACATGGCTCGGAACAATTTCAGTTACGAAAAGCGTCAGCGGGAACTCGAAAAGAAGCGCAAGGCGGAAGAAAAGGCCAAGCGCAAGCTGGAGACCAAGCGCGGGTCCGCCGAACCGGAAGCCGGAGAGGCAGAGGCCGAAGGGCAGCCGGGGCTGGACGCGCCCGCGCAGCAAGAACTGTCTTGATGAATTCGGAAGAACGCGCTGCGCCGGCCTGGCAGGCCGGCGCCTTCGCGGATCAAGGGGAGCGGGCCGCCCGCATGCTGCCGCGGTCCGCAGTGTCCGGTGGCGCGTAGGCTCGATCCGCATCGGGATCGAGCTCAGTGCGCATGGTTGAACTATAAAGATGGCGGTTCGCGCCATCCAGCGGGATGCGACGAGCCGCTGTCCGGGCGGGATGAAATGCGTTAGCCGGCGATGAAATGCATGCCAGGGGAGTTCAATCCGCAGCCGTCCTGAACCCGCCGCGCGGAGGATAGAGGCGCAGGCGCGCCAGCACCTGGCCGTGGTCCGAGGCTTCGGGCAGGCCAAGGTTCAGGTGGTCGTTCAGGTAGACCACGTTGCTCACCTCGCCGATGGCCTCCGGCAGGGCATGGTTGAACTCGGGCGAGACCAGGATGTGGTCGATGGTGGAATGGCGCCGGTCGTGCAGGATCGAAAAGCCGACGTCGCGGCCGTTGTCCTGCTGGCGCTGCACGCGGAAGGCGTCGTACATGCGCTCCGCCGGCGGCGTGCCTTCGCCCAGCACGATCTCGGTGGTGACCGAATCGGCGACATCGTTGAAGTCGCCCATCACGATGCGCGGACGGCGCCGGGCGTGGGCCATGTCGGTGAGCAGCACGCGCAGGGCGGTGGCCTCGGTGCCGCGCCGTATCAGCGAGCGCAGGCAGGCCAGGGCGTACAGGTGCGGGTCCTCGCCGCTGTCGCCGGCGCGGTAGTCGGGGCGGCGCGACTTGAGGTGCACCACGATCACGTCCACGATCACGCCGGGCGCGAGCTCGATGGCCGCGTGCAAAGGGGCGCGCGTGAAGCGGTCCGGGTCGCGGCTGCCGGGCGGCATGGCGACGTTATCGGGGAACATGCCCAGGGCCTGGCCCGGTTCCGCCAGCGGCAGGCGCGACACCAGGGCCACGCTCGGCGTCAGGCGCGAGGCATGGGGGTCGGGGTCGAAGCCGATGTGGGCGGCATGGCGGTAGCGCTGGGTGCGCGCCAGCACTTCCTTCAGCACGGACTGGGAGAAGATTTCCTGGAAGCCGATCACGTCGGCATTGAGCAGGTCGAGCTGGTGCGCGGTCCAGGCGAGCTTGGTCTCGTACTCCTCCGGCGTATAGGGCGCGAGGTTGTCGTACAGGTGCGCGCCGGGCGGGGCCAGGTTGAAAGTGTTGAAGGTGGCAAAGCGAATTTCTTCCTGCATAATAGAAACCCCTTTATGTTCGTCTTTAGCGTACCACGCATGGCCAAGAAAGAGCACGTGTCCGAGACACCCGCCACACAATTCCTGCGCAAACACCAGGTCGCTTTTTCCGAGCATCCCTACGAGTACGAAGAACATGGCGGGACCGCCGTGTCCGCGCGCGAGTTGGGCGTGCCGGAACACGACGTGGTCAAGACCCTGGTGATGCAGGACGAAGCGGCCAGGCCGCTGATCGTCCTGATGCACGGCGATTGCAAGGTCTCCACCAAGAACCTGGCGCGCGCCATTCCCTGCAAGTCGGTCGAGCCCTGCAAGCCGGAGGTGGCCCAGCGCCATTCGGGCTACATGGTGGGCGGCACCTCGCCTTTCGGCGTCCGCAAGGCGATGCCGGTCTTCGTCGAGGAGAGCATCCTTGCGCTGGGCAAGATCTACATCAACGGCGGGCGGCGCGGCTACCTGGTCGGCATCGACCCGCGCGTGCTGGTCGAGGTGCTGAAGGCAAGGCCGGTGCAATGCGCCCTGGCGGAGTGACTATCCCGGAAGCATGGTGTATATTCACGGGCCGGTTTTGCTGGCCTATTAAAAAAGAGACAAGATGAACCCAACGATTGCCACCATCATCGCCACCATCGCCGCCTATTTGATCGGCTCGATTTCCTTCGCCGTGGTCGTGAGCCATGCCTTCGGCCTGGCCGACCCGCGCACCTACGGCTCCAAGAACCCGGGCGCCACCAACGTCCTGCGCAGCGGCAGCAAGAAGGCCGCCATCGCCACCCTGCTGGGCGACTGCGTCAAGGGCTGGCTGGCCGTCTGGCTGGCCGTGCACTTCGGTCCGCAGTACGGCCTGGAAGAAGGCGGCATCGCCCTGGTGGCGCTGGCGGTCTTCGTCGGCCACCTGTGGCCGGTGTTCTTCAAGTTCGTGGGTGGCAAGGGCGTCGCGACCGCGCTCGGCGTGCTGCTCGGCATTAATCCGTGGCTGGGCCTGGCGACCGCGGCGACCTGGCTGATCGTGGCCTATGCCTTCCGCTATTCCTCGCTGGCGGCGCTGATCGCCTCGGTGTTCGCGCCTTTCTACTACGGCCTGCTGTTCGGCGCCGACGAGATCCTGTTCGCCGTGTTCATCATGAGCGGGCTGCTGCTGTGGCGCCATAGCGCGAACATCGCCAATCTGCTGGCCGGCAAGGAATCCAGGATCGGCAGCAAGGCGGCGGGCGCCAAGAAGAAGTAAGGCCTCCTCGCGCCTGAATTCCGGCGAGGCGTTACCATAGTCGCTTGACCGGCACGCCCGTGCCGCAACGGACAAGAAAGGTGGTGCGCTGTGACCAAGCAACTCAGGATCGATTTTGTATCGGACGTCTCGTGCCCGTGGTGCGCAATCGGTCTGAAGTCGCTGGACGCGGCGCTGTCCCGCGTCGGCGACGAGCTCAAGGCCGAGCTGCATTTCCAGCCTTTCGAGCTGAATCCCGACATGGGCCCGGACGGGCAGGACATCGTCGAGCACATCACCCAGAAGTACGGCGCCACGGCGGAGCAGCAGGCCCAGACCCGCGAGGCGATCCGCCAGCGCGGCGCGGACGTGGGCTTCGTGTTCGACATGGAGCGGCGCGGCCGCATCTACAACACCTTTGACGCCCACCGGCTGCTGTCCTGGGCCGAGCAGGAAGGACGCCAGCGCGAGCTCAAGGAAGCGCTGTTCGTCGCCTACTTCACCCATTGCGAAGATCCCAGCAACCACGAGGTGCTGCTGCGCGCGGTGGGACATGCGGGGCTGGACCGCGAGGCGGCGGCGCGCATCCTGAAGTCGGAGGAGTTCGCGGACGAGGTGCGCGAGCGCGAGCAGTTCTTCCAGCGGGCGGGGATCCGGTCGGTGCCGGCGGTGATCGTCAACCAGAAGCACCTGATCTCGGGCGGGCAGCCGCCGGAGGTGTTCGAGCGGGCGTTGAGGGAGATTGCGGCGAAAGAGTAGGGGCTAAGGGTCCGCTACTAAACTTGGGTTCCCGCGAAGGCGGGAACCCAAGTTTTGCGTGCAAGCCGCTAGCTCAAGCCAGCTCCAGCACCACCGGCTGATGATCCGACGCCGCCGTCTCCGACAGCACATCCAGCACCTTCACCCGCTCCGCCAGATCCTCGGTCAGGAAGAAATAGTCATAGCACTCGGGCCGCTCCGGCCACGGATACCCGTGCAGCCCGGTGGTCGGCGCGCGCGGCGCGTCGCCGTGGACGATGCGCCAGGCGTCGCGCAGCGCCAGCTCGCCCTGCGCGGGCGCGGCCAGCATCGCCTCGTAATCGCCTGAACCCGGCGCGAAGTTGAAGTCGCCGCACAGGATCGCCGGCCCGGGCCGGAAGCCCAGCTGGAAAGGCGCATCCAGGTTCGGATCGGGCTGGAAGATGCGCGCGCGGGCGCAGGCTTCATGGTGCAGCTCGCGGATGCGCGCGACCTGCGCCATGCGCTGGCGCGCCGAATAGTATTCCAGGTGGGTGGTCATCAGGCGCAGCTTGCCGCCGGGCGCGTCGATCACGGTTTCCAGCAGGCCGCGCGGCATGCCGGCCGGGCTGTCGGGATCGGCAGGCCAGGGCAGCAGGTGGCGGTGCACCTGCGAGATGCGGTATTTCGAGAGGATCAGGTTGCCGAACAGGCGAGGGACGTTGTTCTTGTAGATTTCGCTGGGAGCATGCTCCATCAGGTGGTAGCCGCCGAAGGCGCCGCCCAGCTGCTTGAACTGGTTCGCGGTCGCGCTGCCTTCCAGTTCCGGGTGGTTCGCCGCCACCTCCTGCAGGCAGACCACATCCGGATTGAGGCGGCGCAGCACGTCGATGATCGCATGAATGCGGATCCTTCCGTCCTTGCCGCAGCCCCAATGAATATTCCAGCTCACCACGCGCATCACTCACCTCCGTAAAACTTGACCGTCGGATATTGCCACCGTTTGGCGGTCGAGGGTCACACCGTAGGATCGATGTCAAGCTTGCAAGTTCAGCCGAAACCCCAGGTTTTATGCGGCTTCCAGCTCATCGAGCGGCCAGCGCGGACGCACGTTGAAGGCGTAGTCGCGCTGCGCCAGCTCCGGGTTGCGCTCCAGGCGCATGGCGCCCGCGAAGGCGATCATGGCGCCGTTATCGGTGCAGAACTCCAGTTCCGGATAATAGACCTTGAACTTGCGTTTTACCGCAGCCGCGTCCAGCGAGGCGCGCAGCTGGCGGTTGGCGCCCACGCCGCCGGCGATCACCAGGCGCTTCAGGCCAGTGTGGCGCAGGGCGTTCACGCACTTCGCGGTGAGGACGTCGACGATGGCGTCGACGAAGCCGCGCGCGATGTTCGCCTTGTCCTGCTCGCAGATGTTGGCCACCACTTTTTCCTCGTGATTCTTCACCACGGTGAGCACGGCGGTCTTCAGGCCCGAGAAGCTGAAGTTGAAGTCCTTCGAGTGCAGCATCGGGCGCGGCAGGGTGTAGGCGGCGGGATCGCCGAATTCCGCCAGGCGCGAGATCGCCGGGCCGCCGGGGTAGCCCAGGCCGAGCAGCTTGGCCGACTTGTCGAAGGCTTCGCCGGCCGCGTCGTCCAGGGTTTCGCCCAGCAGGGTGTAGCGGCCGACGCCGTCCACGCGCATGAGCTGGGTGTGGCCGCCCGAGACCAGCAGGGCGATGAAAGGAAATTCCGGGCGCTCGGTCGCCAGCAGGGGCGAGAGCAGGTGGCCTTCGAGGTGGTGCACGCCCAGCACCGGCTTGTCGAGCGCCAGCGCCAGCGAGCACGCCACCGAGGAGCCGACCAGCAGCGCGCCGGCCAGGCCCGGGCCCTGGGTGTAGGCGACGGCGTCGATGGCCGACATCGGAATAGCGGCGCGCTTGAGCGTTTCCTCCAGCAGCGGCAGGGCGCGGCGGATGTGGTCGCGCGAGGCCAGTTCCGGCACCACGCCGCCATACTCCTCGTGCATGGCGACCTGCGAGTGCAGGGCATGGGACAGCAGCCCGCGTTCTGTGTCATACAGAGCCAGGCCGGTTTCATCGCAGGAGGATTCGACGCCGAGTACGATCATGGGAAAAAGCCGGTGAGAAAGAAGCAGAAGGCGGGATTTTACCGTAGGGGCGCCTGTTCCGCTGTCCATGGGGGACCGTTCGCGGCGGAATCGCCGCGAACGTGGGTGTTTGACATCGTTTTCGGGCGAAAACGATGGAAGGGCAGGGTTTACGCCTGCTGAGGGCGCTGCAGCAGCTCGGCATGCGCGCTGCGCAGCATCGCTTCCGTCTCTTCCCAGCCGATGCAGCCGTCGGTCACCGAGCAGCCGTACTTCAGCTGCGACAGGTCTTCCGGAATCGGCTGGCTGCCGGACACGATGTTCGACTCGATCATCACGCCCACCAGCGACTGGTTGCCATGGCGGATCTGCTGGATCACGTCCGACATCACCAGCGGCTGCAGCTCCGGCTTCTTGGAGCTGTTCGCATGCGAGCAGTCCACCACCAGGTTGGCCGGCAGGCCGGCCTTCTTGAGCGCCTGTTCGGCGATCGCCACCGACACCGAATCGTAGTTCGGACGGCCGCCGCCGCCGCGCAGCACCACGTGGCCGTAGGCGTTGCCGCTGGTGCGCACGATCGACACCGTGCCCTGGTCGTTGATGCCCAGGAAGGCGTGCGGATTGGCCGAGGACAGCACGGCGTTGACCGCGATGCTGACGTCGCCGTCGGTGCCGTTCTTGAAGCCGACCGGGGTCGACAGGCCCGAGGACATCTCGCGGTGGGTCTGGGATTCGGTGGTGCGCGCGCCGATCGCGGTCCAGGCGATCAGGTCGCCCAGGTACTGCGGCGAGATCGGGTCCAGCGCCTCGGTCGCGGTCGGCAGGCCGAGCTCGCACACGTCCAGCAGGAAGCGGCGCGCGCGCTCCATGCCCTCGTCGACGCGGAAGGAGTCGTCCATGAACGGATCGTTGATATAGCCCTTCCAGCCGGTGGTCGTGCGCGGCTTCTCGAAATACACCCGCATCACCAGCACCATGGTGTCCGCGACCTCGGCCTGCAGCGCCTTCAGGCGGCGCGCATAGTCCAGGCCGGCTTCCGGATCGTGGATCGAGCAGGGGCCGACCACGACGAACAGGCGGTGGTCCTTGCGGTCGAGGATGTTGCGCAGCGTCTCGCGGCCCTGCATCACGGTGGTGAAGGCGCGGTCGGTCAGCGGCAGCTTGGCGTGCAGCTCGACCGGGGTGGGCATCCGCGCGAAGGAGCTGACGTTGGTATTTTCGATATCGGGCGTGATGATCATGGTGCTAATCAATGTTTTCTTTAGGGGGTTGACCAGTGTAGACGCAAATTGCTGCACTTGCACACCCGCGCGCGAAATTCGCCGGCGGCCCGGGGGGAGGGCGCCTGCAGCCGGGCCGCATTCCCGTGTATCCTTTTGCCATGAACACGGACATCGAGAGCTTTGCCGCCGCCCCCTTCATCAAGGAGATCGGCCGCGGCGTGAAGGGTGCGCGCAGCATGTCGCGCGAGGATGCTGGCCGCCTCTATGGCGCCATGCTGGACGGCCGGGTCTCGGACCTGGAACTGGGCGCGATCCTGCTGGCCATGCGCATCAAGGGCGAGTCGGTGGAGGAGCTGGCCGGCTTCATGGACGCCGCCGAAGCGGCGTTCGCGCCCTTGCCGGCGCCGGCCGGGCCCTTCGCCCCGGTCCTGATTCCCAGCTATAACGGCGCGCGCAAGCTGGCCAACCTGACGCCGCTGCTGGCCCTGCTGCTGGCGCGCGAAGGTGTGCCGGTGCTGGTGCACGGCGTGCGCCTCGACCCCGGCCGGGTGACCACGGCCGACATCCTCGCCGAGCTCGGCCTGGCGGAAGCCGGCTCGACGGCCGACATGCTGGACGCCTTCGCGGCGGGGCGGCCGGCCTTCCTGCCGATCGAGCGCCTGGCGCCGAAACTGGCGCACATGCTCTCGCTGCGCCGCATCCTCGGCGTGCGCAACTCCACCCACACCCTGGTCAAGATCCTGCAGCCCTTCGAGGGGCCGGCGCTGCGCCTGGTGTCCTACACCCACCCCGAATACCTGGAGACGCTGGGCGAATACTTCACCGGCGCCGCGCCGGCCGAGCGCGGCGACGCCTTCCTGATGCGCGGCACCGAGGGCGAGACGGTGGCCAATCCGCACCGGGCCCAGCAGATCGACTGGTTCCATGGGGGCAGCCGCACCGTGCTGGTCGAGCGCGACGCGCCCGCCGACGAGCTGGCCGAGGTGCCGGAGACCCGCGACGCGGCCGCTACCGCTGCCTGGATCGCGCGCGCCATGGCGGGCGAGGTGCCGGTGCCGCGTCCCATCCTGGCCCAGGTGGCCCGCTGCGTGGAGGTGGCGCGCGCGCTGCGGACCTGACGCAGGGCCGGCGGCCCGCCGGATGTATGCGTCTTCCGCCAGCCCGGGCGGGAGGACAGCCTGTTGCGCTTGTTTAGCGTTGGCTCTAAACAACGGAGCGGCTGGAGGGATTAGAGCCTTCCATCTACAACCCGGGCCGCGTTTCCGCCGGTAGGGCAAGACAAATCACGCATGAATTTCGGTTATGTCCTGTTAAGTTTATGTAATTGATGAACAAATGTTGTATGCGCAAGTAATTAATTAACAATTAATTTTCATAAAGGCAATAATTTGCTAGTAAGTTTATTGTAAGGAAAGTGATTTTCCTCAAGAAAGCGGCTATTATTTTTGCGCAACATAGCAAAACGATACTGGACAGCAATATCGGTTGTTGTTGAGAAGATATTGCAAATCAGCATCGTTAGAAAAATATGTCCGGCTTACGCCGGTTCGCCAATTTCTGAAGGATGACCAGAATGACCAAGCAACTCCGCTTCACCTCGAACCGTTTCGCTGTCGCCGCGCTGGCACTGGCCGCCGCCGCTGCCGCCGGCAGCGTGCACGCCGCCGTCGCTACCGCCAGCTCGACCAGCATCGTGATCGCGCCGATCCAGATCGCCAAGATCACCGACCTGTCCTTCGGCAGCTTCGCGCCGGGCGCGACCCCGGGCACGGTCACCTTGAGCCCGAACAGCACGCGCAGCTTCAGCGGCGGCGTGGTGGCCGCGGGCGGCAGCAGCGCCGCGGCGCAATTCAACGTGACCGGTGAATCCGGCCTGGGCTATTCGATTACCCTGGGCGGCTCGGCGACCCTGACCTCGGGCGCGGACACCATGGCCTTCACCGCCATCAGCGACCTGAGCGCCAGCGCGAGCACCTCGGGCAACGTGACCAGCGGCACCCTGACCGGCGGCGCCCAGTCGATCTACGTCGGCGGCGTGCTGACCGTGGCCGCCAGCCAGCCGGCCGGCACCTATACCGGCAGCGTGTCCGCCACCGTCGAGTACAACTAAGCCGCGCGCGGCGTCGGGGCCCGGCCGTGTCTTCACGCCGCCTGCTTTCCGTGTGGCGCGCCGGCGCCCTGCTGCCGGCGCTGCCGCTTTTGCTGTCGCTCGCGGCATCCGGAGCGGGCGCCCAGCAGGTCATGATCACGAACACGCGCAGCCTCGACTTCGGGCGCTTCGTGGCCGGCAGCGGCGGCGCCGTGGTGATCAGCCCGACCGGAGTCCGCTCCCGCACCGGCGCCGTCGTCCTGCTCAATTCTCCCGCCGCCAGCCAGGCGAACTTCAGCGTCGCCAGGAGCAGCAACGGCGGCGGCAACAAGGCCGTGATCATTTCGCTTCCCGGCAATGGAGAAATCAGGCTCAGCAACGGCAGCAGCAGCATGGCCGTGAACGGCTTCGTCAGCTCGCCCAGCAGGACCATGTTCTCGGTGCCGGCCGGCGGCGCGCCGCTGGCCGTCGGCGCCACCCTGACGGTGGCGCCGAACCAGGCGCCGGGCGCCTACAGCGGTTCGTTCCCGGTGATCGTCAACTTCCAGTAAGACCCATCCAGTAGGACCCTATGATGTTTCGCCCGCCGTTCCCTGTTTTCCTCCCGCGCCTGATCGGCGCCTTGTCCTTGCTGGCCCTGTGCGCGCCCGCGCGGGCCGAGCTGATGCTGCACCCGACCCGCATCGTGTTCGAGCAGAACCAGCGCGCCGCCCAGATCGAGCTGATCAACAACGGAACCAGGCCGGCCAGCTACCGGATCGCGCTGGTCAACCGCCGCATGACCGATGCCGGCCAGTTCGAGCCGGCCGACAGCCCGGGGCCGGGGGAGCGCTTCGCGGACAGCATGCTGCGCTACTCGCCGCGCCAGATCACCCTGCAGCCGGGCACCGCCCAGACCGTGCGCGTCATGCTGCGCAAGCCGGCCGAGCTGGCCGAGGGCGAATACCGCTCGCACCTGCTGTTCGACAAGCTGCCGGACGCGGAAGGCGAGAACAGCATCGAACAGCGCGGCCAGAACAGCGGCATCGGCGTGGTGGTGAACGCCCTGGTCGGTGCATCGGTGCCGGTGATCGTCCGCCATGGGAAGGTGGACGCCAGCGTCAAGCTGTCCGGCCTCGCCGTGCAGTACGACGCCACCCGCCGCCCGCTGCTGGCCATGCGCTTCGAGCGCGAGGGCGGCAGCTCGGTCTATGGCGACGTGAGCGTCAGCTTCACGCCGCGCGGCGGCAAGACCCACACGGTGGGCCAGGTGGGCGGGATCGCCGTCTACACGCCGAACCGGGTGCGCCAGGCCGCGCTGCCGCTGCAGCTGCCGGCCGGCGTGAGCCTGGCCGCCGGCAGCCTCGAGGTCGTGTTCCGCGAGCGTCCGGAAGCGGGCGGCAGGCAGCTGGCCCAGGCCAGCATCGCGCTGCCTTGATCCGCCCGGCGACCCTCACCACGCAGGCCTGAGTCCATGCAGGTAGTCCGGAGGGCCGGTCTGCTCGCGGCCATGGCGCTGCTGCCCGCCATGCTGTGCGCCCATGCGCCGCCGGCCGCGGCCGGGCCGCTGCGGGCGGCGGAGGCCAACCTGGTGCTGCTGGAGGTCCGGCTCGGCAATCAGCTGCTGTCCGACGCCGTGACCGGCTACGAGATCGGGCGCGACGTGTACTTGCCGCTGGGCGAGATGGCGCGCCTGCTGACCCTGGCCATCCGCGTGAGCCCGGGAGAAGGCCGCGCCAGCGGCTACATCCTCACCGAGGACCGGCCCTTCAGCCTCGACGTGCCGGGGCGCGTGGCCGACATCGCCGGCCGCCACGAAGAGCTCGACCGCGCGCAGTTCAAGCTGCTGTCCGACGATATCTACGTGGCCAGCAGGCTGATGGCGCGCTGGCTGCCGGTCGACCTCGACCTGGACATGTCCAGCCTGGCGCTCAAGGTGAAGCCGCGCGAGCAGCTGCCGATGCAGGCGCGCCTGGCGCGGCGCGAGCGCGGCAGCCTGCCGGGCATGCCCGGCGGTTATGCCGACCCGGGCTATCCGCGCCTGTCCACGCCTTACCGGATGGTCGATACGCCCTTCATCGACCAGACCATCGGGCTGTCGACGGCCAGCGTGGGCGGCCGGCGCCAGACCGAGGCCGCCTACACGGCCTACCTGACCACCGACCTGGCGGGCATGGAAGCGGCCCTGTACGCCAGCCGCAACCGCCACGATCCCGACGCCGGCCTGCGCCTGACCCTGGGGCGCCACGATCCGGACGCCGGCCTGCTCGGCCCCTTGCGGGCGCGCACCGCCTTGTTCGGCAGCGTGCCGGTGCCGGGCGTGGCGAATGTTTCCGCCAGCAGTCCGACCGGCGACGGCGCCGTGCTCAGCAACCGTCCGCTCAACCAGCCCACCAGCTTCGACCGCCACACCTTGCAGGGCGCGCTGCCGCCGGGCTGGGACGTCGAGCTGTACTACAACGATGCGCTGGTCGGCTTCCAGCAGTCGCGCGGCGACGGCAAGTACAGCTTCGAGGACCAGCCGCTGGCCTATGGCCCCAACGAGTTCCGCCTGGTGTTCCATGGCCCGCTGGGGCAGCTGCGCGTGGAGCGCCAGCACTTCCTGCTGGAGCAGTCCGCCGTGCCGCGCGGTGCGCTGTACTACGACCTGGCCGCCCACCGCGACCGCTTCGGCCACCGGCGCGCGCTGGCGCAGTTCGAATGGGGCGCCAGCGACTGGCTGAACGCCACCGGCGGCTGGCAGCGCCTGGCCTTGCCGGACGGCGTGCAGCGCAGCTACGCCAACCTGGGCCTGCGCAGCTACTGGAAGGGCATGATCGCCACCGCCGACGTGGTCCACGGCGACGATGGCGGCAAGCTGGCCCAGCTCGGCCTCAAGACGCGCCTGGGCCAGGTGGCGCTGTCGGCCAGCAGGGCGGTGCTGGACCGCTTCAGCAGCGAATTCTTTTCGCCCGGCGCCGACCCGGTGAAGACCAGGGACGAACTGCGCGCCGAAGGCGTGATCGCGCCCGGCGGCGCCAGCTTCTACCCCTTGGCGCTGCAGCTGCGCCACGACCGGCTGGCCTCGGGCACCCGCAACATCGACCTGCAGGGGCGGATCGCGGCTTACCGCGACGGCACCGCGCTCAGCAACACCTTGCGCTGGCAGTCGCTGGGCGGCCGCGGCCTGGCGGACGGCCTGTTCCAGGCCAGCCGCCGGGTGGCCGGCGTCGGCCTGACGGGGCAGCTGCAATACCTGATCGCGCCGGAGGCCGGGCTGGGGAGCGCGGCGCTCAGCGCCGACTACTACCTGAACAACGGCTACCTGCTGAACCTGGGCCTGACGCATGCATTCCACGAGCGCGAGACGCGCCTGGCCGGCGCGCTGAACAAGAGCCTGGGCAGCTACGGGCTGGGCGTGAACGCCTTCTATACGAACCGGGGAGATTACGGGCTGGGCGTGCAGTTCTTCATGGCCATGGGCTGGGAACCGCGCGCCATGCGCATGACCTTGGACGCGCAGCCGATGGCGAACATGGGCGCGGCCTCGGTGCGCGTCTTCCTCGACAAGAACCTGGATGGCCGGATGGACGAGGCGGACGAGCCGATCAGCGGCGCGGGCCTCACCATCAATGGCGCCAATTTCCTGGCGCGCACCGACGCCTCCGGCCTGGCCACCCTGGCGCGCCTGCCGGCGCACCAGCACACCGATATCGCGGTGGACCCAAACTCGCTGGACGACCCGCAATGGCAGCCGCGCACGCCCGGCGTGCGCATCGTGCCGCGGCCGGGCAAGGTCAGCAGCATCGACTTCCCGGTGGGCGTGACCGGCGAGGTGGACGGCACCACCTACCTCTACGCCAGGGGCGCGCGGCGCGCGATCGGGGACTTGCGCCTGGAGGTGGTCGACTACCAGCGCAAGGTGGTGGCCAGCGCGGTCAGCGCGTCGGACGGGTATTACGTGATCACCGGGATTTTCCCGGGCGAGTACTTCCTGCGGGTGGCGCCGGAGCAGCTCAAGCGGCTGGGGCTGACGGATACGGGGATGCACATGATTACCATTGGGAAGGACGGGACGGTGCTCAATGGGAGGGACCTGGATGTGCGGGCGGAGGATGAGGCGTGAGCTAGGTGGTTTGCGTGCGCACCGTTAGCGCATGCGTCTTCCGCGCCCCCACCTGAACCGTATACAATGGCCGGTTTGGCGATCCGCACCCACCTCCCAGCATGGCAAAACAATACGACGTAGCAGTAATCGGCGCAGGCGCCGCCGGCATGATGTGCGCGGCGGTCGCCGGCCAGCAGGGCAAGCGCGTGGTGCTGCTCGACCACGCCGGCAAGCTGGCCGAGAAGATCCGCATTTCCGGCGGCGGCCGCTGCAATTTCACCAACATCAATGCCGGCCCGGCAAATTTCCTGTCCCAGAACCCGCACTTCTGCCGCAGCGCGCTGTCGCGCTACACGGCGCAGGATTTCCTGGCCCTGGTGAAGAAGCACCGCATTCCCTACCACGAGAAGCACCGGGGCCAGCTGTTCTGCGACGACTCGTCCGAGCGCATCATCGCCATGCTGCGCGCCGAATGCGAAGCCGGCGGCGTGCACCTGCGCATGCCGTGCAAGATCGCCGGGGTGCAGAAGACCGGCGCCGGCTTCTCGGTCGATACCGATAGCGGCGCCCTGGAAGTGGACAGCGTGGTGGTCGCCACCGGCGGCCTGTCGATCCCCAAGATCGGCGCCACCGACTTCGGCTACCGCATCGCCACCCAGTTCGGCCTGAACGTGATCGAGACCCGCCCGGGCCTGGTGCCGCTGACTTTCGACGGCCCCAGCTGGGAACCCTTCGCGCCCCTGGCCGGCATCGCCCTCGAAGTGGATGTCAGCACCGGCAGCGGCAAAGGGAAGGGCGCCCTGCGCGGCCAGTTCCGCGAAGACCTCCTGTTCACCCACCGTGGCCTGTCGGGACCGGCCATCCTGCAAATCTCCAGCTATTGGCAACCCGGTACGCCGATCGTGCTCGACCTGCTGCCGGAGATGGACGTGGCCGAGACCCTGATCGGCGCCAAGAAGCTCGAGAAGAAGCAACTGGGCAACGTGCTGGCGCAATGGCTGCCGGCGCGCCTGGCCGACGGCCTGCTGGCCGGGAATGGCTTCGACCCCAGCGCGCGCCTGGCCGACATGCCGGACGCAAGATTGCGCAAGCTGGGCGACGCCATCAACCGCTGGGCCATCGTGCCGACCGGCTCGGAAGGGTATAAAAAGGCCGAGGTCACCCTGGGCGGCGTCGACACGCGCGAGCTGTCCCAGCAGACCATGATGGCGAGCAAGGTGCCGGGCCTGTACTTCATCGGCGAGGCGATGGACGTGACCGGCTGGCTGGGCGGCTACAACTTCCAATGGGCCTGGGCATCGGGCGTCGCGGCCGGCCTGGCGCTGGGCGCAAACTGACGTGGTAATTCAGGCACAAGTTGATAAAAGCTTTTACTGACTCGGAAAAGCTGCTAGAATTTCGTTCTTCCCTAAATCCAACGGTTTGATTTTTACATGACCACTATCCGCCTTAAAGAAAACGAGCCGTTCGAAGTCGCTATGCGTCGCTTCAAGCGCACTATCGAAAAGACCGGTCTGTTGACGGAACTGCGCGCTCGCGAGTTCTACGAAAAGCCGACTGCAGAGCGCAAGCGCAAGCTGGCAGCTGCCGTGAAGCGCCACTACAAGCGCATCCGCAGCCAGCAACTGCCGAAGAAACTGTACTAAGACAGTCCAGTGGCCTGGACCCGGTGACGGCAAGACCTGTCCCGGCGAGTCGCTGACGTCCGCAAGCCCGCTCCGGTTGTCACCGCGGCGGGTTTTGTCGTTTATACCAATCGAACACGGAGAACCCATGAGCCTGAAAGAACAACTGACCGACGACATGAAAGCAGCCATGCGCGCCAAGGAAAGCGCCCGCCTGGCCACCGTTCGCCTGATCATCGCCGAGGTCAAGCGCAAGGAAGTCGACGAGCAGACCGAGCTGAATGACGAGCAGGTCGTGGCCGTGATCGAGAAGATGGTCAAGCAGCGCAAGGACTCCATCTCGCAGTTCGAAGCGGGCGGCCGTGCCGACCTGGCCGAGATCGAGAAGGGCGAGCTGGCCATCCTGTCGGCCTACATGCCGGCCGGCCTGTCGGACGAGGAAGTCGCCGCCGAAGTCGCCGCTGCCGTGGCCGCCACCGGCGCCGCCGGTCCGCAGGACATGGGCAAGGTGATGGGCGTGCTCAAGCCGAAACTGGCTGGCCGCGCGGACATGACCGTGGTGTCGGGGCTGGTCAAGAAGGCGCTGACTGGCGCTTAAGGCTTGCCGAGCGTACTGTTAGCAAGTTAGCTTATGCCGTCGTACGCGTCACTGGCGCCTACGACGGTAAATGCTGACTGCTCCGGCATCGCGCCCGGTGTGCTTCGAGCAGGCATCCACCGGCCTGCATCTTGTTGCATGTCAACTTGCAGCGAGCGCTGCGGTATAGTCTGAGGCTAGACAAACACTGAGTAACTAAGTGATTCCGCAATCTTTCATTACCGATTTGCTCAACCGTGTCGACATCGTCGACGTGGTCGGCCGCTACGTCCAGCTCAAGAAGGGCGGGGCCAACTACATGGGCCTGTGCCCATTCCATAACGAAAAGTCCCCCAGCTTCACCGTCAGCCCGACCAAGCAGTTCTATCACTGCTTCGGCTGCGGCGCCCACGGCACCGCGATCGGCTTCCTGATCGAATACTCCGGCCTGGGCTTCGTCGACGCGGTCAAGGACCTGGCCCAGAACGTGGGCATGATCGTCCCGGACGCCGACGACAAGATCCCGCCGGCCCAGCGCGCCGCCCAGCAGGCCCAGTCGCTGGCCATGACCGACGCGCTGAACCAGGCCTGCAGCTACTACCGCACCCAACTGCGCGAAGCCCCGCACGCCATCGCCTATTTAAAAAGCCGCGGCCTGACCGGGGAGATCGCCGCCCGCTTCGGCATGGGCTACGCGCCCGGCGGCTGGGACAACCTGCGCTCCGTCTTCCCCGACTACGACGCCCAGGCCCTGGTCGAATCCGGCCTGGTGATCGACAAGGTGGACGAAGAGGGCAACCGGCACAAGCGCTACGACCGTTTCCGCGAGCGCGTGATGTTCCCGATCCGCAATACAAAAGGCCAGGTGATCGGCTTCGGCGGCCGCGTACTCGACGGCGGCGAACCGAAATACCTGAACTCGCCGGAAACTCCGCTGTTCCAGAAAGGCCTGGAGCTGTACGGCCTGTTCGAGGCGCGCCAGGCGATCCGCGACGCCGGCTACGTGCTGGTGACCGAAGGCTACATGGATGTGGTGGCGCTGGCCCAGCTCGGTTTCCCGCAGGCCGTGGCCACGCTCGGCACCGCCTGCACCAGCACCCACGTGCAAAAGCTGCTGCGCCAGACCGACAACGTGATCTTCAGTTTCGACGGCGACAAGGCCGGCCGCCGCGCCGCCCGCCGCGCGCTCGACGCCTGCCTGCCGCAGGTGTCGGACGACAAGACCATCAAGTTCCTGTTCCTGCCGCAAGAGCACGACCCGGACAGCTTCGTGCGCGAGCGCGGCGCCGAGGCCTTCGAGCAGGAAATCCACGACGCCATGCCGCTGTCGCAATTCCTGCTGCGCGAAGTGACCCAGGAGCATGACCTCGACACGCCGGAAGGCCGGGCCCACGCCCAGTTCGAGGCCAAGCCGCTGTTGCAGGCGATGAGCCCGTCGGCCCTGCGCCTGCAGATTGTGCGCGGCCTGGCCAGCATGACCCAGTCGACCCCGGCGGAGATCGAAAGCCTGTTCGAGCTGTCCAAGCCAGTATCGGTCGCGCGCCGCGCGCCGCCGCGCCAGGGCCGCCCGGTGCCGGTCGGGCTGGAGCGCCAGATATTGCGCATCCTGGTGTCCCATCCGCACCTGGCCCTGCTGCTGGACGAAGCGGCCCTGGCTTGCTTCGATCATTTCGGGGAGGAATCGGCCGACCGCATGCGCCACCTGGTGCTCACGGCCCAGGCACTGGGCGAGGGCGGCACCTTTGCGGCGCTGTCCCAGCTGTTGACGGAGGAAACCACCGAGTACGACCAGATGATCGCCGAGATCGGCGCGGAACCGGAATCGGAAGTCGATGCGGACCGCATATGGCTGCTCAGCGCTGTGCGCCAAATCAAGATGGATGCGTTAAAACAGGAACTTAACCAGTTGTTTTCTTCTGGCTTGACCCCAGATCAGGTAAGTACTCGCTATCGCGAGATCACAGCTCAGCAGGACGTCCTGGCCCGCGAAGCGGCCGCTGACATGACCCCTCGATGAGCCTGGGCAAGCCCCAGTGTTCGCAACTGGAAAAAAGAGGGGTGCGTGCTATAATAAAACGCTAACTATTGCAACTGTTGAAACCATTTTTGGTTCAATCGCGGCGTGGTGTTTCAGTTAGCGAGGCAACGGAAGATTGCCTGCAGGGTGATGTAAGGTAACAAAACTTTATCTTTAACCATCGTAAAGTTAGTGTCGTTGTGACATCGAAAGCGCCTGTGCCAACCAAGAAACCCGAGACCAAAGTGGCTGCGAAAACCACGAAAGCGTCCGCCGCCAAGGTGGACAAATCGCAAGACAAGGCTGAGGTTCGTACGGCGAACCCGGCCCCTGTCAGTCAGACGACCGATGCGGCCGCCCTGGCCGCGATCGATACGTCCGGCTACGTCCTGCCGTCCGTCAAGGTGCCGGGACGCCGTGGCCGCAAGCCAAAAGAATTCACGCCCGAAAACGACGAGATCGCCGCGCTGAACGCGGTCGAGCGCGCCGAACTGAAGGCCGCGGACAAGGCCAAGGCCAAGGACCGCAAGGCCAAGGAAAAAGCGCTGCTCAAGGACGCCTTCTCGTCCGACACCGAAGCCAGCGAGGAAGAACTCGAGCTGCGCCGCAACAAGCTCAAGGCCCTGATCAAGTCGGGCAAGGAGCGCGGCTTCCTCACGTACTCCGAGATCAACGACCACCTGCCGGACAACATCGTCGATCCGGAAGCGATCGAAGGCATCATCGGCACCTTCAACGACATGGGCATTGCCGTCTACGAGCACGCCCCTGACGCCGAGACCCTGCTGCTGTCCGACAACGTCGCCACCGTCACGAGCGATGATGAAGCCGAGGCTGCCGCCGAAGCGGCGCTGTCGACCGTCGACTCCGACTTCGGCCGTACCACCGACCCGGTGCGCATGTACATGCGCGAGATGGGTTCGGTTGAACTGCTGACCCGCGAAGGCGAGATCGAGATCGCCAAGCGCATCGAAGACGGCCTGAAGGACATGATCCAGGCCATTTCCGCCTGCCCGGTGACGATCGCCGAGATCATCGACGCCGCCAGCAAGATCGACAAGGACGAGATCAAGATCGACGAGATCGTCGACGGCATGGTCGACCCGGAGGAAGACGAGCAGACCTCGCCGACCGCCGTCGCCCCGACCTCGACCGACGACGAGGACGAGGACGAGGACGAAGAGGAAGAAGCCGAAGAGGAAGAAGAGGAAGCATCGGGAGCATCCGGCGCGGCCGGTTACTCGGCCGAGCAGCTGGAAGCCCTGAAGGCGTCCGCCCTCGCGAAGTTCGACCAGATCGCCCAGCAATTCGACAAGATGCGCAAGGCTTTCGAGAAGGACGGCTACAACTCCAAGGCCTACGTCAAGGCGCAGGAAGCGATCTCCAACGAACTGCTGGGCATCCGCTTCACCGCCAAGGTGGTCGAGAAACTGTGCGACACCCTGCGCGGCCAGGTCGACGAAGTGCGCCACATCGAGAAGCAGATCCTGGACGTGGCCGTGAACCGCTGCGGCATGCCGCGCGCCCACTTCATCAAGGTCTTCCCGGGCAACGAAACCAACCTGGAATGGGTGGATGGCGAAGTCAACGCCGGCCACGCCTACAGCGCGATCCTGGGCCGCAACATCCCGACCATCAAGGAACTGCAGCAGCGCCTGATCGACCTGCAAGCCCGCGTCGTGCTGCCGCTGCCGGACCTGCGCAACATCAACCG
>CBIHLT010000015.1:0-42566 GCA_966210615.1 uncultured Massilia sp. | reverse complement strand
AGGGCCTGTTCATGTACGGCCAGATGACCGCCGGCAGCTGGATCTACATCGGCACCCAGGGCATCGTCCAGGGCACCTACGAGACCTTCGCCGAAGCCGGCCGCCAGCACTTCGGCGGCGACATGGCCGGCCGCTGGATCCTGACCGCCGGCCTGGGCGGCATGGGCGGCGCCCAGCCGCTGGCCGCGACCTTCGCCGGCGCGGTCTCGCTGAACATCGAATGCCAGCAGACCAGCATCGATTTCCGCCTGCGCACCCGCTACCTCGACAAGCAGGCCAGGGACATCGACGAAGCCCTGGCCATGATCAAGGAATACACCGGACGCCGCGAAGCGGTCTCGATCGGCCTGCTGGGCAATGCCGCCGAGATCCTGCCGGAGCTGGTGCAGCGTGCCCGCGACGGTGGCCTGGTGCCCGACCTGGTCACCGACCAGACCTCGGCCCACGACCTGATCAACGGCTACCTGCCGATCGGCTGGACCGTGGAAGAGTGGAAGGCCGCCCAGCAAGACCCGTCCCAGCACGCGCGCCTGAAGGCCGCCGCCGCGAAATCCTGCGCCATCCACGTACGCGCCATCCTCGACTTCAAGGCCATGGGTTCCTACGCGGTGGACTACGGCAACAACATCCGCCAGGTGGCCAAGGACGAGGGCGTCGAAGATGCCTTCGCCTTCCCGGGCTTCGTGCCGGCCTACATCCGTCCCCAGTTCTGCGAAGGCCGCGGCCCGTTCCGCTGGGTGGCGCTGTCGGGCGATCCGGAAGACATCTATAAAACCGACGCCAAGATCAAGGAACTGTTCCCGCAGCACGCGCGCGTGCACCGCTGGCTCGACATGGCGCGCGAGCGCATCGCCTTCCAGGGCCTGCCGGCGCGCATCTGCTGGCTGGGCCTGGGCGAGCGCCACCTGGCCGGCCTGGCCTTCAACGAAATGGTCCGCACCGGCGAACTGAAGGCGCCGATCGTGATCGGCCGCGACCACCTGGACACCGGCTCGGTCGCCAGCCCCAACCGCGAAACCGAAGCGATGCGCGACGGCACCGACGCGGTGTCCGACTGGCCGCTCCTGAACGCCATGCTGAACACCGCCGGCGGCGCCACCTGGGTGTCGCTGCACCACGGCGGCGGCGTGGGCATGGGCTATTCGCAGCACTCGGGCGTGGTGATCGTGGCCGACGGCACCGAGGCCGCCGCCAAGCGCCTGGCGCGCGTGCTGGTGAACGACAGCGGCTCGGGCGTGATGCGCCACGCCGATGCCGGCTACGAAAGCGCAATCGACACGGCCAAGCGCAATGGCCTGAACCTCCCGATGATCAAGTAAGGCTTTACCATGAACCACCATCACGCACTCACCCTGCAACCGGGCCAGCTGGCCTTGGCCGACCTGCGCGCCGTCTGGGCCGCCCACGTGCCGCTCACTCTGGCGGACGACGCATGGACCGCGATCAAGGCCTCGGCCGAAACCGTCAAGGCCATCGTCGCCAAGGGCGACCCGGCCTACGGCATCAACACCGGCTTCGGCATCCTGGCCAAGGCCCACATCCCGCACGACCAGCTGGCGACCCTGCAGCGCAACCTGATCCTGTCGCACGCGGTCGGCACCGGCGAACTGCTGTCGGACACCACCGTCCGCCTGATCCTGCTGACCAAGATCGGCAGCCTGGCGCGCGGCTACTCGGGCGTGCGCCCGGTGATCATCGAAACCCTGATCGCCATGTACAACGCGGGCATCATGCCGGCGATTCCTTCCCAGGGTTCGGTCGGCGCCTCGGGCGACCTGGCGCCGCTGGCCCACATGACCCTGCCGATGCTGGGCGTGGGCCAGGTGCGCGTGAAAGGGGAGCTGGTCGACGCCAGCGACGCTTTGCGCGCCGCCGGCATCGAACAGATCGAACTGGAAGCGAAGGAGGGCCTGGCCCTGATCAACGGCACCCAGGTCTCGACCGCGCTGGCCCTGCATGGCCTGTTCATGGCCGAGCGCCTGCTGGAAGCGGGCATGGTCACCGGCGCGCTGTCGGTGGACGCCGCCCGCGGTTCGGACGCGCCCTTCGACCCGCGCATCCACGCGGTGCGCGGCCAGCCGGGCCAGATCGCGGCCGCCAACATCTACCGCCAGCTGGTGGCGGGCAGCGCCATCCGCGCCTCGCACCTGGTGGGCGACGAGCGCGTGCAGGACCCGTACAGCCTGCGCTGCCAGCCGCAGGTGATGGGCGCCGTGATGGACCTGATCGCCAACGCCGGCCGCACCCTGCTGATCGAGGCCAACGCCGTCACCGACAACCCGCTGCTGTTCGAAGGTGGCGAAATTATTTCCGGCGGGAATTTCCACGCCGAGCCGGTGGCCTTCGCCGCCGACACCCTGGCGCTGGCGATCGCCGAGATCGGCGCGCTGGCAGAGCGCCGCATCGCGCTGCTGATCGACGCCAACCTGTCCGGCCTGCCGGCCTTCCTGGTGCGCGAGCCGGGCCTGAACTCGGGCTTCATGATCGCCCACGTGACGGCAGCCGCGCTGGCCTCCGAAAACAAGTCGCACGCCCACCCGGCCAGCGTCGACAGCCTGCCGACGTCGGCCAACCAGGAAGACCACGTCAGCATGGCGACATTCGCGGCGCGCCGTCTCGACCAGATGGCGCACAATACGTCTGTTATCGTGGCGATCGAACTGCTGGCGGCGGCCCAGGGCATTGAATTCCACCGTCCGCTGGCCAGCTCCGCCATCCTGGAGCAGGTCCACGCCGCGCTGCGCCAGCGCGTGGCGCCCTACGATGCCGACCGCTTCTTCGCGCCGGACATCGAGGCCGCGCGCAAGATGGTCGTCAGCGGCGAGCTGTCGGCGTCGTGCAAGGAGCTGTTTACGGTGCTGCACCCGTAATCCACAACAACAGGAGTCGTAATGGAGTTCCGGTTCAAGGCAGGTAGGGTCCCCATGCTGGTGTCGATGCCCCACGTGGGCACCGACATCCCCGACGAGGTCGCGGCGCGGCTCGCGCCCTGCGCGCAGGCGCGCGCCGACACCGACTGGCATTTGCCGGAGCTGTACGGCTTCCTCGAGGAGATGGGCGTGTCGGTGCTGTCGGCGCGCTGGTCGCGCTACCTGATCGACCTGAACCGGCCTCCGGAAAACACCAACCTGTATCCGGGCATGAGCACCACCGGCCTGTGCCCGGTCGACACCTTCGGCGACGAAAAGCTCTACCGGGAAGGGCAGGAGCCCGACGAAGCCGAAGTGCGGCGGCGCCTGGAAACCTACTGGCGCCCGTATCACAATCAACTGCGCGCGGAGCTGGACCGGCTGAAGGCCGAATTCGGCGGCGTGGTGCTGTGGGACGCGCATTCGATCGCATCGAGGGTGCCGCGCTTCTTCGAAGGCAAGCTGCCGGACCTGAACTTCGGCACCGCCGACGGCAAGTCCTGCGCCAGGGGACTGGAAGACGCCGTGGTGGACGTGGCGCGCGCCCAGGACCGCTTCAGCATCGCGGTGAACGGCCGCTTCAAGGGCGGCCACATCACCCGCCACTACGGCCAGCCGCAGGAGAACGTGCACGCCATCCAGCTCGAAATGTGCCAGTGCCTGTACATGGACGAAGCGCCGCCCTTCGCATACCGCCCGGACGTGGCGGGCGAGGTGCAGCCCCTGCTGCGCGCCATGATCCAGGGCGCGGTGGACTGGGTGAAGCAATGAGAGCGCTATTTGCCCGCCACGCGCTGCTGCCCGAAGGCTGGCGGCGCGACGTGCTGGTCGAGTGGGACATCCACGGCGACCTGACGCGAGTCAATCCCGACTCGCCCGCGCCCCTGGGCGTGGCCCGCGCCGACTACGTGCTGCCGGGGATGGTCAACCTGCACTCGCACGCCTTCCAGCGCGCGCTGGGCGGGCTGACCGAGCGCGCCGGCGACGGCCCTGACAGCTTCTGGACCTGGCGCGACCTGATGTACCGCTTCGCCGCCAGCATCACGCCGGAGCAGATCGAGGCCATCGCCGCCCAGCTCTTCGTCGAATGCCTGCGCCACGGCTACACCTCGGTGTGCGAATTCCACTACCTTCAGCGGGCCCCGGACGGCCAATCCTACGCGCGCGTGGCGGAGACCGCCGAGCGCGTCGCCGCGGGCGCCCAGGCCTCGGGCATGGGATTGACCTTGCTGCCGGTTCTGTACAGCCATGCCGGCTTCGGCGAGAAGCCCCTGGCGCCTGCCCAGGGACGCTTCCGCACCGGCGTGGACGACGTGCTCGGCATCGTCGACGCGCTGGAGCCGCTGCGCAACGGCCAGGTCGAAGTCGGCGCCGCGCCGCATTCGCTGCGCGCGGCTTCCATCGCCCAGGTGCGCGAACTGGCGGCGGCGCTGCCCAAGGACCGTCCGCTGCATATCCACATCGCCGAGCAGCAGGGCGAGGTGGAGCAATGCCTGGCTTATGCGGGCAAGCGCCCGGTCGAATACCTGATGGACCAGGTCGCGCTCGACGCGCGCTGGTGCCTGGTGCACGCCACCCACCTGAACGACGGCGAGGTGCAGGCCCTGGCGCGCAGCGGCGCCATCGCCGGCCTGTGCCCGACCACCGAGGCGAACCTGGGCGACGGCCTGTTCCCGCTGGCGCCCTTCATCGCGGCCGGCGGGCGTTTTGGCGTGGGCAGCGACAGCCACGTGTCGCAAAGCCCGGTGGAAGAACTGCGCTGGCTGGAATACGGCCAGCGCCTGGTGCACCAGCGCCGCAACGTCGCCGTCACCCAACAGCAGCGCGACGTGGGCGAATTCCTGTGGCAAGCTGCATTGCAGGGCGGCGCCAAGGCAGCCGGACGGCGCGTGGGCGCCCTGGAAGAGGGCAGGCGCGCCGACCTGCTCGTGCTCGACGGCAGCCATCCGAACCTGGACGGCGTGCAGGATGCGGACGTACTCGGGCGCTTCCTGTTCTGCGGTAACGACAACCTGGTGCGCGACGTGCTGTGCGGCGGGCGCTGGGTGGTGCAGGGCGGGCGCCACATGGCGCAGGATGCGATCGCGCAGCGCTATCGCTTAGCTGTCAAACAGTTGCGGGAGGGGAGCCAATGACCGTCTTGATTCCGTTTGCAGGGCTGTCGCCGGTGCCGTGGAAGAACGGCGGCGGCAGCACCATCGAGATCGCGATCGGGCCGCCGGATGCGGGCTTCGAGAACTTCGACTGGCGCGTCAGCCTGGCGACCATCGCCGAAGACGGCGCGTTTTCGCAGTTCCCCGGCGTGGACCGCACCCTGGCCCTGGTCGAGGGCCACGGCATGACCCTGCAGATCGACGGCGAGCCGACCCTGATCTGCGAAGCCGAGCCGGTGGCCCAGTTCGACGGCAGCTCCGAGGTCTTCGCCAAGCTCAGCCGCGGCGTGACGACGGACTTCAACGTCATGACGCGCAGCGAGCGTTGCTACCACCAGTTCGGACGCCGCCGCCTGAGCGGCGATTCGCGCTTCGTGACGCGCGCCGACGTGACCGTGCTGTTCCTGGCCGAGGGCGACAGCCTGGAGTTGTCCAACGACGACGAGCGCATCGGCCTGGTGCGCTACGACGCCGTGGTGCTGGACCCGGACAAGACCTGGAACCTGGAAGCGGGGCAGGCGACCATCTTCATCGTCGACGTGTATTACCACTCCGACGAGGACGACGAGGAGCGGTATGAATAAGATGGACCTGCTGTTCACCAACGTCAGCCTGGCGACGATGGTGGGCGGCTACGGAGAACAGCCCGATGCCGCGCTGGCGGTGAAGGACGGGCGCATCGCCTGGATCGGGCCGCGCGCCCAGGCGCCCCAGGCGACGCGGGAGCACGACTGCGGCGGCGCCTGGATGACGCCGGGGCTGGTCGACTGCCACACCCACATCGTCCATGCCGGCAACCGCAGCAACGAATGGGAAGCGCGCCTGAACGGCGCCACCTACGAAGACATCGCGCGCCAGGGCGGGGGCATCATGTCCACGGTGCGCGCCACGCGCGAGGCCGATGTCGACGCGCTGGTGGCGGCCAGCCTGCCGCGCGTGGAAGCCATGCTGCGCGAGGGCGTGACCACGCTGGAGATCAAGTCCGGCTACGGCCTGGAGCTGGAATCCGAAGCGCGCATGCTGCAAGCCGCGCGCCGCATCGGCGAGCTGCTCCCGGTGCGGGTGGCGACCACCTTCCTGGGCGCGCACGCGCTGCCGCCGGAATTCGCGGGCCGCGCGGACGATTACGTGACGGAAGTCTGCGAGCGCATGCTGCCCCGGCTGGCCGAACAAGGCCTGGTCGATGCGGTGGACGCCTTCTGCGAGCGGATCGGCTTCAGCAATGCGCAGACCGGGCGGATTTTCGCGGCCGCGCGCAAGCTCGGCCTGCCGGTGAAATTGCATGCCGAGCAGCTGTCGGACCAGCAGGGCGCCGCGCTGGTGGCGCGCTTCGGCGGGCTGTCGGCCGACCACCTCGAATACCTGTCGCCGGAAGGGATCGCCGCAATGGCGGACGCGGGAACGGTGGCCGTGCTGCTGCCGGGCGCGTATTACTTCCTGCGCGAGACCGTGCAGCCGCCGGTGGCCGCATTGCGCGAAGCCGGCGTGCCGATGGCGGTGTCGACGGACTGCAATCCCGGCACCTCGCCCATGACCTCCCTGCTGCTGGCAATGAACATGGCGTGCACCCTGTGGCGCCTGACGCCGCAGGAAGCGCTGCTTGGCACGACGGCCAATGCGGCCCGTGCGCTCGGATTGCAGAACGAGATCGGCACGCTGGAAGTCGGCAAGCAGGCCGACCTGGCCCTGTGGGATATCGCACGTCCCGCCGACCTGGCCTATGCGATCGGATTCAATCCCTGCAAGGCAGTCTGCAAGGCCGGCGCCCTGCGTTGCTAAGACCCGGGTGGACGATTTCCGTCCACCCCGCATCACATTCCCCATTTTTAAGAATGCTTGCTTGATCACGCTCAAGGCAGGCATTTCCGCCTGGGTAATGATTACCTAAACGGTCAATACAGCGGTAAGCAAATGTAAAGCTTAATGGATCGTTAAGGATGCACGCCTATAGTGTATTCAGTGATCCCCATCTCCCCTCCCCATTTTGCCAAAAATGGGTTCGCCCACGGCGCCGACGGCCCCGTGGGTTTTTCTTTGTCGCGTTTATTCCTGGCTATGCGTTTAGCGGCGCTCGGCCAGGGCGGTGAGGGTGTCGCCGGTGACGCGGCAGATGCGCCAGTCCGGCAGGATGTCGGCGCCCATCGCCTGGTAGAACTGGATCGCAGGTTCGTTCCAGTCCAGCACCGACCATTCGAAGCGGCCGCAGTTGCGCTCCACGGCGATTTGCGCCAGGCGCTTGAGCATCTGCGTGCCGTAGCCCTTGCCGCGGTGCGACTGGAGCACGTACAGGTCTTCCAGGTACAGGCCCTTCCTGGTCAGGAAGGTCGAGAAGTTATGGAAGAACAGCGCGAAGGCCACCACTTTCCCGTTCTCTTCGCCGATGATGGCCTCGCAGGACGGACGCGCGCCGAACAGGCCGTCGTGCAGCATGGCTTCGGTGGCGACCACCAGGTGCTCGAGTTTCTCGAACACGGCCAGCTCCACGATCATGCCGTGGATGTGGGCGACGTCCGAAGGCTGGGCGGGGCGGATGGAAAAGACGGTATCAATGCTCATGGGGTTTCGATTGCGTTGTTCAGGTTAGCGGATTGCACCGGTTTGGCTGCGGGTGCGCGCAGGGCCCAGGCCACGCTGGCCAGGCAGACGATCATGCCGAGGAATTCGACCGGGCCGGGACGGTAGCCTTCGAGCTGGATCGAGAGCAGCACCGACAGCACCGGCGTGACCACGCCGATGTACACGGTCTTTTGCGGCCCGATGCGGCCGATCAGGGTGAAGTAGGCGAAGAAGGCGATCACCGAGCCGAAGAGGGACAGGTAGACGAGGCCCATCCAGTAGCTGGGCGCGGTGGGCAGCACGAAGGCGTCGCCGTTGACGACGCACCAGACGGCGACCATCGACGCGCCCCACAGCATGGACCAGGCCATGGACAGCGGCAGGTTCGCGCACTGTTCCTTGACCTTGCCGACCACGATGCTGCCGGCCGAACTGGCCAGGGTGGCGGCCAGGGCCAGGATCACGCCGGCCAGGAATTCGCCGCCGCCGCCGGATTGCAGGTCGCGCCAGGCGTCGGCGATCGAACGATAGAACAGCAAGGCCACGCCCGCGGTCGCGGCCAGGCCGCAGGCCAGGGTGCGGCGGCCGATGCCGGTGCCGAAGAAGATGCGGCTCCACATCGGCGTCCAGAACACCATCAGCGCGAACATCACGGCCACCAGGCCGGAGACCACGTGCAGCTCGGATTCGTAAGTACAGACGTAGGAAATGCCGAAGGTCAGGAAGCCCTGCAGCGCCATCCAGCCCTGGGTGCGCCAGGGCAGCAGCAGGCGGTCGCGGCGCACGATGCAGACGGCGAACAGCGCGGCGGCGGCAAGGAAGAACCGGTAGGCGACCGAGACGGACGGAGCGACGTGCCCCAGCTGCAAGGTGATGGCCCAGAAGGTGGAGCCCCAGATCAGGCAGGCGACGGTGAACAGGACGGAAGAAGGCATTCGCGGAAGTATACGTGCTCCGCGGCTTTCTCGCATGCACCTCGTTGGGGCGGCAACACCGCTACCGGCGAGGTGTGGCGCGGATGCTTCAGTAGGCCAGGTGCATGCGGCGATACAGGAAGCCCAGGACGAACAGCGGTCCGATGAGCAGGAAGCGCAGGTCATCGAAGAACGAGGGCTTCTTCCCTTCGATCTTGTGGCCGATGAACTGCCCGATCCAGGCCACGACGAAGACCGCGATCGACACCGGCAGCACGGTCATCCCGGGCAGCAGCGCCAGCAGCGCCAGCATGAGGAGGCTCATCGCACCCATGCCCATGGCGAAGGGGCGCGACAGCTTGAGGTAGTAGACCATCGACCCCAGCACCACGGCCAGGGCCGCCACCGGATGGATCGCCCACAGGATGCCCAGCAGGCTGAAGACGATCGCCGGGATGCAGACGAAGTGAATCAGCTCGTTGGTCGGGTTCTGGTGGCTTTCCGCATACTTCGCCAGCAGGATGTCGATCTGGCGCGGTTGCGAGGCATGTTCCATGGTGTCTCCGGAATCGGTTGTGATGCGTGTTGTTATGCGCCGATTCTACACCGACTGCCCCAGCCGGAAAGCATCCGGCGGCAGGGCCGGCGGAGTCAGCGCGCTGTCGGCCGGCTGCACGCGCAGGTGCGGATTGTTGGCGAACAGCTCGGACACCCATTCCACGAACACCCGCACCTTGGCCGACAGGTGGCGGTTCTGCGGATACACGATGTGGACCGGCAGCGGGTCGGAACGCCATTCCGGCAGCAGGCGCACCGCGCGGCCCGTGGCCAGGTGCCCGGTCAGCAGGTAGTCGGCCATGAAGATGATGCCCAGGCCCGACAGCCCGGCCTCGATGTAGGCGTTGGAGTCGTTCAGCGCGATCACGCCCGGCAGCGCCAGCTCGATGCGTTCGCCGTCGCGGGTGAAGTCCCAGTTGTAGATCTTGCCGGTCTTGGCCGAGAAGTAGTTCACGCAGCGGTGGCGTTCCAGGTCGCGCGGATGTTGCGGCATGCCGAAGCGCTCGATGTAGGAGGGCGCCGCGCAGGTGACGAAGTTCACCACGCCGACCCGGCGCGCGATCAGGCTCAGGTCCACCAGCTCGCCGCCGCGCACGGCGCAGTCCACGCCTTCCTCGACCAGGTCGACCGGACGGTCGCTGCTGCCCAGTTCGATGGTGATGTCGGGGTAGCGCGCGAAGAAATCGGGCAGGGCGGGCACCAGGATCTCGGAGGACAGGCCGGTGGGCGCATCGACCCGCAGCCGTCCGCTCGGGCTGAGACGGTGGCGCGACAGCGATTCCTCGGCGTCGCGCACGTCCGACAGGATGCGCACGCAGCGTTCATAATAGGCTGCGCCGTCCGACGTCACCGTCACCTGGCGGGTCGTGCGGTGCAGCAGCTTGGCCGAGAGCGTGGTCTCGAGCGACTGCACCAGGGTCGAGACGGTCGCCTTGGGCAGCTGCAGGGCATCGGCGGCCTTGGTGAAGCTGCCGCAGTCGACCACCTGCACGAAGACTTCCATGGCCTGTAACTTGTTCATTCTCGTCCTCCGGATGACAGAACGGTGTCATTGTTCAACAATCCGAACAATCAATTCGGGATTGCCATCTTTATCCGATTGTAGATGATGTCTATTATGTGTGCATCGCAACAAATAAATATGCAGTCTTTTACGGAGCTGGTCATGAGCATTCGGGACGGAATCTTCACCACGGTCGCAGTCGCTGTCAGCGGCATCGCGCTGGCGGGCCTGCTGGGCACCGACGCCTACTCGCGCGCCGCCGGCCTGGAAGCCCGTGGCCTGCATGCGCTGACCGCCCAGGTGCAGATGGCCTGCGCCGGCGAATGCGCCGGACAGCAAAACATTGTTCAACTTGGTGAACAAGAGGCGGCCCGATGAGCGCGGTGCCGGACAAGCTGGCCCTGAAGGTGCGCGAACTCGAAGTCGGCGGCGCCACCGGTCCGCTCGGCGCGCGCCTCTATGTGGCGGGGCCCGCCTCCAAGCGCGACACGCTGGTGGTGTTCTTCCACGGCGGCGGCTTCATCGCCGACGACATGGACGATGCGGACGAGTTCCTGCGCATGCTGGCCGAGAGCGACCACCAGCCGCTGGTGCTGGCTTCGCGCTATACGCTGGCCACCGTGAGCCCCTTCCCGGCCGCAGTGGAAGATGCGCATGCGGTGCTGCTGTGGGCCAGGAAGCACAAGACCAAGCTCGGCTGGACCGGCAAGCAGCTGGTGGTGTCCGGCATCGAGGCGGGCGCCAACCTGGCGGCGGTGTGCGGCCTGATGTCGCGCGACCGCGGCGGCCCGGCCCTGGCCGGCCAGCTCCTGATCATGCCGATGCTCGATCCCGGCCTGACCACCTGCTCGATGCGCCAGATGACCCTGTGCCCGGACCGCGAAAAAGTGACCGCCGTGTGCGCCGAAGCCTACCGGGGTTATCTGCCGAACGCCGCCGACCGCGCCCATCCGTACGCGTCGCCGCTGCAGTCGAGCCGGCTGAAGAACCTGCCGCCGGCGCTGATCCTGTCGGCCGAGGACGACCCATTGCGCGACGAGGCTGAACAATACGGCGCCAAATTGATTAACGCAGGTGTGCGCACCACGGTGCGCCGCCTGCCTCCGGCTCAGCTGACCGACCCGAACGGCCGCACCGAATGCGCGTGCAAGGTGCATGCAATGGGCGAGATCAGCATCTTCCTCTCGGGACTCGAGGGACAGGGAGGCGCGCCCGTCTAGCGCGTCAAACATCAAGGGGCGCAGGCCCCGATCCAGATGAACAAGCACATGCCTTACCGAGTGTCGGGCAGGGGCAGCGCTTTACCTGCGGTTTGCAGGCATTGAATTCGATGAAGGGAGATCGCCATGACCGACATGCGCATATGCACCGAAAGGTGTCGACGCTAGCAGCTAGCGTTCCAACTTAATCCACCGAATGACGTTCAGCCGTGCCTGAGGGCGCGGAGGAGCCTCTTTTTGCCTGCGTTTCCGCACTGGCGGGGCGCGCAAGCTTTTTATAGTCGTAAATAAGAAAGGTTAATCATGAATAGCCAACAAGGATGGACGGGCAAACTTCGCATCATGGCCGCCGCGCTCGCGGTGGCCGGCCTGGCAGGCGGCGCGCTCACGGGCTGCGCCGATGCCAACAGCAATGACGCCCCGGCGGCGCCTCCCGCACCGCCGGTCTCGGCCGCGGTGGTGCTCGAGAAGCCGGTGCTGGAGACCCAGGAATTCTCGGGCCGCCTGGAAGCGATCGAAGTGGTCGAGATCCGCCCGCGCGTGTCGGGCTACATCACCGCCGTGAACTTCAAGCCGGGCGCCGAAGTGAAGAAGGGCGACCTGCTGTTCGTGATCGACCCGCGCCCCTACCAGGCCGAAGCCGACCGCGCCGGCGCCGCCGCCGCGGCAGCCAGGGCCCGCGCCGACCTGGCGCGCCTGGAACTGCAGCGCGCCGAGCGCCTGCTGGCGGATAAAGCCATCGCCCAGCGCGAGTTCGACGAGCGCGCCGCCAGCCAGAAGGAACTGGACGCCAGCGCCCGCGCCGCCCAGGCCCAGTATGAAGCCGCCAAGCTGAACCTGGCCTACACCCGCGTGCTGTCGCCGATCGACGGCCGCGTCTCGAAGGCCGAGATCACCCTGGGCAACCTGGTCGACGCCTCGGCCGTGCTGACCTCGGTCGTGTCGCTGGACCGCATCTACGCCAGCTTCGACGGCGACGAAGATACCTACCTGCGCGTCAGCCGCCGCGCCCACGCCGGCCAGGCGGTGGACGTGAAGGTCGGCCTGGCCAACGAAGACGGCTTCCCGCACAGCGGCAAGCTGGAATTCGTCGACAACCGCCTCGACAGCCAAAGCGGCAGCGTGCGCATGCGCGCCACCCTGGCCAATGCCGACCGCCAGCTGGCCCCCGGCCTGTTCGCCCGCGTGCAGATCGCCGGCGGCGAACCGCGTCCGCAGATCCTGATCAACGACCGCGCCGTCAACACCGACCAGGACCGCAAGTTCGTCTTCGTGGTCGGCAAGGACAACAAGGCCGAATACCGCGCCGTCAAGCTGGGCCCGACCATTGACGGCCTGCGCATCGTGCGCGAAGGCCTGAAGCCAGGCGAGAAGATCGTCGTCAACGGACTGCAGCGCGTGCGTCCGGGCGCGCCGATCGCCCCGCAAGTCGTTCCCATGACCGCGACCGCAAGCGGCATCAAGGACACCAAACTGGCCATGGCGGACGCCGGCGCCAAGGAGTAATGTATGAACTTCCCTAAATTCTTTGTCGACAAGCCGATCTTCGCGGCGGTGCTGTCGGTGATCATCTTCGTCGGCGGCCTGATCTCGATCTTCAAGCTGCCGGTGTCGGAGTATCCGGAAGTGGTGCCGCCATCGGTGGTGGTGCGCGCCCAGTATCCGGGCGCGAACCCGAAAGTGATCGCCGAAACCGTGGCCACGCCGCTGGAAGAGCAGATCAACGGCGTCGAGGACATGCTCTACATGTCCTCGCAAAACACCTCGGACGGCGCGCTGGCGCTGACCGTGACCTTCAAGATCGGCACCGACGTCGAGCAGGCCGAGACCGCGGTGCAGAACCGCGTGCAGCGCGCGCTGCCGCGCCTGCCGGAAGAGGTGCGCCAGATCGGCGTCACCACGGTGAAGGCCTCGCCCAACCTGACCATGGTGGTCCACCTGAACTCGCCCGACGGCAGCTATGACGACCTGTACCTGCGCAACTACGCGGTGCTGAACGTCAAGGACCAGCTGGCCCGCATCAAGGGCATGGGCGAAGTGCAGATCTTCGGTTCGGGCGACTACGCCATGCGCGTCTGGCTCGACCCGCAGAAGGTCGCCGCCCGCAACCTGACCGCCGGCGACGTGGTCGCCGCGATCCGCGAGCAGAACGTGCAGGTCGCGGCCGGCGTGGTCGGCCAGGGGCCGGCCAAGGACGCCGACTTCCAGCTGACCCTGAATACCCAGGGCCGCCTGCAGTCGACCGAGGACTTCGGCAACATCGTCCTCAAGACCAACGCCGACGGCGGCACCACCCTGCTGAAGGACGTGGCGCGCATCGAACTGGGCTCCAGCTCGTACGCGCTGCGCTCGCTGCTGAACAACAAGTCGGCGGTCGCGGTCCCGATCTTCGCCGCGCCGGGCGCGAACGACCTGCAGTTGTCCGCCGACGTGCGCGCCAAGATGGAAGAACTGTCCAAGGACTTCCCGAAAGGCGTCGCCTACAGCATCGTCTACGACCCGACCCAGTTCGTGCGCGAATCGATCGACTCCGTCATCCATACCCTGCTGGAAGCGGTGGCGCTGGTGGCCCTGGTGGTGATCGTGTTCCTGCAGACCTGGCGCGCTTCCGTCATTCCGCTGCTGGCCGTGCCGGTCTCGGTGGTGGGCACCTTTGCCGTGATGCTGGGCTTCGGCTTCTCGATCAACACCTTGTCGCTGTTCGGCCTGGTGCTGGCGATCGGCATCGTGGTCGACGACGCCATCGTGGTGGTGGAGAACGTCGAGCGCAACATCGCGGGCGGCCTGTCGCCGCGCGACGCGACCATCCAGGCGATGAAGGAAGTCAGCGGCCCGATCATCGCGATCGCGCTGGTGCTGTGCGCCGTGTTCGTCCCGATCGCCTTCGTCTCGGGCCTGACCGGCCAGTTCTACCGCCAGTTCGCCCTGACCATCGCGATCTCGACCGTGATCTCGGCCTTCGCCTCGCTGACCCTGGCCCCGGCCCTGGCAGCCTCGCTGCTGCAGCCGCACAACGCGCCGAAGGACCGCCTGACGCGCATGATCGACGCCGTGTTCGGCCGCTTCTTCGCCGCCTTCAACCGCTTCTTCAGCCGTTCGTCGCACCAGTACGAAGTGGGCGTGAAGGGCGTCCTGCGCCGCAAGACCGCCGCCCTGGGCGTCTACGCGCTGCTCGCCGTGGCCGGTGTGTTCATGTTCAAGGCCGTGCCTCCGGGCTTCGTGCCGCAGCAGGACAAGGCCTACCTGATCGGCTTCGCCCAGCTGCCCGACGCCGCATCGCTGGACCGCACCGACGCCGTGATCCGCAAGATGTCCGCGATCGCCAAGGAGATCCCGGGCGTGGAATCCTCGGTCGCCTTCCCGGGCCTGTCGATCAACGGCTTCACCAATGCGCCGAACGCCGGCATCGTGTTCACCACCCTGGCGCCGTTCGACCAGCGCAAGGATAAATCGATGAGCGCCGACGCCATCGCGGCCGAGATCAACAAGCGCATGGGCGCCGTCGAAGACGCCTTCGTGCTGGTGCTGTCGCCCCCGCCGGTCAACGGCCTGGGCACCACCGGCGGCTTCAAGATGATGATCGAAGACCGCGGCAACCTCGGCTACGATGAACTGAACAAGGCGATGCAGGCGCTGCAGGCCAAGGCCTGGCAGACCCCGGAACTGGCGGGCGTGTTCTCCAGCTTCCAGATCAATGTGCCGCAGCTGTTTGCCGACATCGACCGCGTCAAAGCCAAGCAGCTGGGCGTGTCGCTGGCCGAGATCAACCAGGCCCTGCAGGTCAACCTGGGCTCGATGTACGTGAACGACTTCAACCAGTTCGGCCGCACCTACCAGGTGCGTGTGCAGGCGGACGCGCAGTTCCGCTCGCATCCCGAGCAGATCGAGCAGCTCAAGGTCCGCAACGACAAGGGCGAGATGATCCCGCTGTCCTCGCTCATGCGCATCAAGGATGCCTATGGCCCGGACCGCGTGCAGCGCTACAACGGCTATGTCGCCGCCGAGCTGAATGGCGGACCGGCGCCGGGCGTGTCCTCGGGCCAGGCCCAGGCCGCGATGGAGAAGATCGCCGCGGAAGTGCTGCCGAAAGGGATCAGCTACGAGTGGACCGAGCTGACCTACCAGGACATCCTGGCCGGCAACACCATGATCTACGTGTTCCCGCTGTGCGTGCTGCTGGTGTTCCTGGTGCTGGCCGCCCAGTACGAGAGCTGGACCCTGCCGCTGTCGGTGATCCTGATCGTGCCGATGTCGATCCTGTGCGCGCTGATCGGCGTGAAGCTGACCGGTGGCGACAACAACGTCTTCACCCAGATCGCCCTGTTCGTGCTGGTGGGCCTGGCCTCGAAGAACGCGATCCTGATCGTGGAGTTCGCCCGCGAGCTGGAAGACCACGGCCGCAGCGTGATCGACGCCGCGCTGGAAGCTTCCCGCCTGCGCCTGCGTCCGATCCTGATGACCTCGATCGCCTTCATCGCCGGCGTGATCCCGCTGGTGTTCTCGAGCGGCGCCGGTGCGGAGATGCGCCACGCCATCGGTATCGCAGTGTTCTCGGGCATGCTGGGGGTGACCTTCTTCGGCCTGTTCCTGACCCCGCTGTTCTACGTGCTGCTGCGCATGCTGGCCAAGCGTTTCGAAAAACCTGCCCATGCCCACGTGGCTGCGCATGGCACGGAAGGAGTGCATTAAGATGAAAAACATGATTGCTAAAGGCGTGGCCCCGCTGCTCGCGGCCTTGATCCTGACGGCCTGCGCCACCCCGGAATTCAAGCAGCCGCAGGTCGCCACCCCGACGGCCTTCCGCGAATCGCAGACTCCGCAGGCCGCCGCTGAAGTCGCTGGCATCGAAGGCTCGCGCTGGAAGCCGGCGCAGCCGGCGGAACAGCAGCCGCGCGGCCAGTGGTGGCTGGCTTTCAACGATTCCGCGCTCACCGCGCTGATCGACGAAGCCACGGCCAACAACGCCAACCTGGCCGTGGCGGCCGCCCGCGTCAAGCAGGCGCGCGCCATCGCCGGCATCGCCAATGCCGACCGCCTGCCGCAGGTGGGTGTGGGCATCGGCGCCCAGCGCGCCCGTCCGGCGCCGCTGGAGGCGAACCTGCCGCAGGGCACGCCGACCCCGGCCCAGACCAGCTACAACGCCAGCCTCACGGCCAGCTACGAAGTCGACCTGTTCGGCCGCGTGGCGGCCGGCGTGTCGGCGGCGCGCAGCGATGCGGCGACGTCGGAAGCCAACTTCCGTTCCGTGCTCCTGTCGCTGCAGGCGGACGTGGCCCAGACCTACTTCCGGCTGCGCGCCCTGGACGCGGAACTCGAGACCGTGAACCGCACCGTCGGCCTGCGCGAGGAAAGCGTCAAGGTCACCCAGCGCCGCTTCGACCTGGGCGACATCGGCGAGTTCGACCTGTCGCGCGCCCGCACCGAGCTGGCCACGGCGCGCGCCGAGGCCATCGGCCTGCAGCGCCAGCGCGCCACCACCGAGCACCAGCTCGCGGTCCTGCTGGGCAAGCCGGCGGCCGACTACGTGGCCGGCCCGAGCCCGCTGCTGGATTCGACCCTGATGCCGACGATCCCGGCCGGCCTGCCGTCCTCGCTGCTGGAACGCCGTCCCGACATCGTGGCCGCCCAGCGCACGATGGAAGCGGCGAACGCCCGCATCGGCGTGGCGCGCGGCGCCATGTTCCCGGCGCTGACCCTGAGCGCGGCCGGCGGCGGCATCGGAGGCACCTTCTCCGAAGTGTTCAAGTGGAGCAGCCGTTCGTGGGTGACCGGTGCGCTGCTGGCCATGCCCCTGATCGACGGCGGCCGCAACCGCAACAACGTGATCCGCAGCGAAGCCGCGCTCGAGGAGTCGGTGGGCACCTACCGCCAGAACGTCCTGAACGCCTTCGCCGAAGTGGAAGACAACCTGGCCGGCCTGCGCATCCTGGCGGGACAGGGCGAGCAGATCGACGCCGCCCTGGTGTCGGCGCGCCGCTCGGCGGACCTGGCGCAAAAGCTCTACGACGCCGGACGCTCGAGCTACCTGGAGCTGCTCGACGCCCAGCGCAACCTGGCCGCGGTCGAACGCACGGCGGTCCAGCTGCGCGGCAACCGGGCGGTGACGACGGTGGCCCTGATCCGCGCGCTGGGCGGCGGCTGGGACGGCGCCGGCGTGGAAGGGCAGGCCCTGGCCCGGAACTGATCGCGATTTTTCTCCCCTTGGCATTGCTTGCCCTTGCGGCGGCGCGCGAAAGCGCCCGCCGCTTTTTTTATGGCCAAGCGATTCGGACATTGGTGCAGAAGTAGCGAAACTACATAAAGCTGTTGAATTCGTTTGACACGCTTGATCAGTAAACGACAGAATCGCCCTGCTAGCCGATGCGTATTGACGGCAAGCGAGTAGTTTAGCTACCTAATGTTCGTGTAACAAAGAAACTCGTAGTTTCTGATTTTTTGAAGGAATCACCGCCAACGTACGACCACTCTCGGAGGAGACATGCAGAAAAAAACGCGCCTCAGCGCCATGCTTGCAATGACCATCCTGGCACTGTCCATGCAGGCCGGCGCCGCCACCCCGCCGGCCCAATCCGGCAACAGCCAGGCTGTCCTGCTGCAGGGCTTCCACTGGAACTCTGCCCGCTACAGCAACCCGAACTGGTACAACACCCTGCTCAACAACGTATCCGACCTCAAGGGCATGGGCATCACCCACGTCTGGTTCCCGCCGCCATCGGATTCCGGCGCGGTCGAAGGCTACATGCCGCGCCAGCTGAACAACCTGAACTCGAAATACGGCAGCTCGGCCGAGCTGACCAACGTGGTGCGCGCCTTCACCAACAACGGCATCAAGGCGGTGGCCGACGTCGTGGTCAACCACCGCGTGGGCACCACCGGCTGGTCCGACCTCACCAATCCCAACTGGACCACCTGGGCCATCGTCAACAACGACGAATGCAACTGCGGCCTGGGCAACGCCGACAGCGGCGACGGCTTCGGCGCCGCGCGCGACCTCGACCACCGCAACGTGGGCGAGGTCCAGAACGGCATCACCACCTGGCTCAACTCCACGATCAAGCCGGTGGGTTTCAGCGGCCTGCGCTTCGACTATGTGAAGGGCTTCGGCGCCAGCTATGCCGGGCAGTACGCGAACGCCTTCGGCGCCGAGTTCTGCGTGGGCGAACTGTGGACGGACCTGAACCTGAACGACGTCAATCCGCACCGCCAGGCGATCATGAACTGGATTAACGGCACCAACAACAGCTGCGGCGCCTTCGACTTCACCACCAAGGGGCTGCTGAACGACGCGCTCGCGAACGGCAACTACTGGCGCCTGAAGGATGCGCAGGGCAAGCCGCAAGGCGCGCTGGGCTGGTGGCCGGCGATGTCGGTGACCTTCGTGGACAACCACGACACCGGGCCGTCGGAAAGCTGCGGCAGCGGACAGAACCACTGGCCGGTGCCGTGCGGCGCGGTGATGCAGGGCTATGCCTACATCCTCAGCCATCCCGGCATTCCGACCGTGTACTACCCGCACATCTACAACTGGGGACTGAAGACGCCGATTGCCGCGCTGATGGCGGCGCGCAAGGCGGCCGGGGTGCATTCGACCTCGGCGGTGGCGATCCAGCAGGCGACGCAGGGGCTGTATGCGGCCATTATCACGGGCAGCACGCGCCAGCTGGCGATGAAGATCGGGCCGAACAGCTGGAGCCCGGGGGCGGGGTGGACCTTGCAGACGTCGGGGACGAATTACGCGGTGTGGATGAAGTAAGCCGCTATGCGTAATTTTTTAAGTTAAAAGAAAAACCGTCGTTCCGGCGCAGGCTGGAACGACGGTTTTGAAGCTAGCTGCTACGGATGCTTAGAAGCTCGCCTTGAACTGCACACCATACGTGCGCGGTTCGTTGACGATACCGGTCAGGTTGTTGAAGTCGATCGCCCCCAGCGCCTGGACACGGTCGGTGATGTTGCGGCCATACGCCGCCACTTCATACTTGCCCTCATTCCAGCGGTAGCCCACGCGCAGGCCGCCTTCCAGCAGTTCCTTCGCCTTGTACTCGCTCGCTTCATACAGGAAGAAGTTGTACGAGGTGCGGTAAGCCCAGTCGGTGAAAGCGTAGATCTCGCCATTGCCCAGCGGCTGGCTGAAGCGCAGGGTGAAGTTGTGCTGCCACTTCGGTGCGCGCGGCAGCGGGTTGCCGTCGATGATGGCCGCGGAACCGATCACATTGCCGTTCGCATCCGTGAAATTGCGGCGCGGGTCCAGGGTGGTGCAGCCGCTGCCGCAGGACTGCACGAACAGGTTCGGGTCCTTGATCTCGGTGTCGTTGTAGCTGGTGCCGAAGGTCATGCTCCAGGCGTCGCTCAGGTTGGCCTGGAAGTCCAGTTCCACGCCGCGGCCGGTGACCTTGTCGGCGTTGACCAGCTGGTTCATGTTGACGGTGCCCGAACCGGCGGTCAGCTGCTTGTCCTTCATGCGGTAGTCGAACACGGTGGCCGACATGCGCGCACGGCGGTCGAACAGGTCCTGCTTGACGCCGAATTCCACCGACACGATCTTCTCGGCGTCGGCCTGCGAGGGCAGGGAGGTCAGGTCGAACAGGCGGCCCTGCATCGATGCCGCGCGGTAGCCGGTCGCGATGCGGCCGAACAGGTTGGTGTCCTTGTTCAGCGTGTAGGTGCCGCTCAGGTCCCAGCTCACGTTGCTCGACGAATCGTGCAGCGGCAGGTTGGTCGAACCGCCGGTCTCGATACGGCGCGCCACGAAGTCCTTCTTGTCCTTGGTGTAGCGCAGGCCGGCGCGCAGCTTGAACGCGTCCGTGACGGTGTAGTTGACGGTGCCGAACACCGCCCACGACCTGGCGTCCTGCTGCTGGGTCGCGTAGTTGAAATTCTGCGGATTGCCCGGCGCCAGGGAGTCGAAGGAGATCGAATCGATCTGGATCTGTTCGTCGAAGTAGAACAGGCCGGCGATCCACTGCAGCGGGCCCTGGTTGTTGGACTCGACGCGGAATTCCTGGGTCAGCTGCTTATGGTCGGGCACCAGGTCGGCGGTCTCCACCACGAAGGGGATGAAGCCCGGGCCCATCGGCGGCGCATACACGGCGCCGAAGCCGCCGTCGACGTCGGCGCGGCTGAAGAACTCCAGCTTCTCGTAGCCGGTGATCGAGTGGAAGCTCAGGCCCGGCGTATCCCAGCGCAGGCGCAGGCTGGCGCCCTTGTTCTTCAGGCTTTGCGTATTGAGGCCGTCGGTCGGGTAGGAATCGTAGTCGAAGTTGTCGACCAGCTCGTTGGTACCCTTCTTGAGGATATTCGCGCGGAACAGGGTGGCGTTGCCGTCCATGTCGCGGGCGTGCAGGTTGAGCAGCGCGCTGAAGTCCTTGGTCGGCTTGAGCAGGAACTGGATGCGGCCGGCATTGTCCTTGTAGCCTTCGAAGTCGCGGGTCGGCGCGTTCGGGCGGTCGTTGTGCACGCGGTTGCCGCGGTGCTGGGACTGCACCGAGATGCGGGTGGCGAAGACATCGTTGGCCGGCAGGTTGATGGCGCCTTCGATGTTGCGCACGCGGTCCTTGCCGAAGCCGACGTTGACATAGCCTTCCTTGCGGAACACCGGCTTGGCCGAGTCGAACTTGATCACGCCGGCCGGCGAGTTACGGCCGAACAGGGTGCCCTGCGGGCCGCGCAGCACTTCGATCTGGTCCACGTCGAATACCGGGAAGCCCTTGAGCATCGGGTTTTCCTGGACGATGTCGTCCATCACCAGGCCGACCGGCTGGGACGCGTTCAGGTCGAAGTCGGTGTTGCCCAGGCCGCGGATGTAGAAACGCGGGAAGGTGCGGCCATAGTCCGATTCCACCGACACCGACGGCGAACGGCCGCTCAGGAAGCGGATGTCCTGGCCGCCGGAAGTCAGCACGTCCAGCTTCTCGCCCTTCACGGTGGCGACGGACATCGGCACGTCCTTGATGTTCTCGGCGCGGCGCTGCGCGGTCACGATCACGGTTTCCAGCTGGCCGGGCTTGCGCGCTTCGTCGGCGGGCGGGGTTTCCTGTGCGGCGGCGTACTGCAGGGGAAAGGCGCTGGCGACGGCCAGGGCGAGCAGGGAGTGCTTGAATCGTTGATCCATAGTCGGTGTCCAATCCTAGAAGAGAAGTCACTCGCTGCCGGCGGGACGCGTCATGCGCCCGGCGCCTGTTTGTATGGACAGGATGAGCGAAACTTGCAGTTTGACCAAGCCTCCGTGAATTGACAAATGTAATGACATAAAAGTCACTCTTGCGTTGTTGGCAAGCAACATATTGCGTCGGCATGAATGGGGCCTTCCCCTGCATTCGACGCTGGCGCAGCACGCACCATTCCATGTATAAATCTTTATCTTTCACAGCGATGGAGGTCTGGACATGTTCAAGAAGCTGGCCGCAGAGGCCCTCGGCATCAGCGATATCGGCGTCATCGTGTCGCCCAAGGATTACGACAAGGTCGACGCCGACGACTACCTGTTCTCGGAAGACGGGGAGCAGATCTTCTTCCTCATCAAGAGCAAGAAGGACGAGTACTGCTTCACCAACCTGGCCCTGATCCACGTGGACGGCGACTCGGCCGTGTCCTCGAAGCGCTCGATCAAGCGCTACGATTACGCCTCCACCCACATCGCCAATGTGAGCATCGAAACCGCCGGCACCCTGGACATGGACGTCGAGCTCAAGTTCAGCGCCGGCGACACGACGTTCAGCATCGATGTGAAGAAATCCCACATCGAACAGGTCAAGGACATCTACAAGGCCCTGATCTCGATCGGCAGGCAGCAGCACCGCGACGCGGTCGGCCGCGACAATGCCCTGCGCGCGCTGGACGCCACCGCTTCGATGCACAAGCTGAACGCGGTGCCGGCCGGCGGCGTGGCGGGGCAGTTCGGTGAACTGCTGGCCGCCGTGAACGCGGCGATGCTGGAGACGCACACCAAGCGCGACTTCGCCGACGTGTTCAGCAAGTACATCCATAACTGATCCGGGCCCGGCGGCATGGGGGCTACAATGCCTCCATGCCGAATTCCACCGACATCCCAAGCTCCCCGACGCTCACCGGCCTGGCCCCGGTGATCGATACCGGTATCCGCATCCTCGTCCTCGGCAGCTTTCCCGGCGCCGCCTCGCTCGCCGCGCAGCAGTATTACGCCCACCCGCGCAACCAGTTCTGGCGCCTGATGTCCGCCCTGGTCGGCGAGGAGCTGGCCTCTCTGCCTTACGCCGAGCGTCTGCCGCGCCTGCTGGCGCATGGCGTGGGGTTGTGGGACGTGCTTGCCGCGTGCGAGCGCGAGGGCAGCCTGGATTCCGCGATCCGCAAGCCGGCCGCCAACGACTTCGAGCGCCTGCGCGCGCTGTGCCCGCGGCTGGAGACGGTGGGCTTCAACGGCCAGGCATCGGGCAAGTTCGCGCCGCAGTTCGCGGCCCACGGCTACCGCACCGTGCTGCTGCCCTCGAGTTCTCCGGCGCACATGGCCATGTCCTTCGAGCAGAAGCTCGCGGCCTGGCGGCGGCTGAGCGGGGACGCGGGCGCCGATCCGCGGCCGGTACAAGCTCCCCTGTTCTGAGGATCAGCGGCAGCAGGCCTGCATCCGGCTGCGCAGCAGTTCGCAGGCCGTGGCGGACGGTAGCAGCAGTGCGGCGACGATGGCCGTGCCCAGGTTGCGCGATCCGATGGCGATCAGGAGCGCGGGCAGTCCCGCGATGGCGAGGCCTTGGTGGTGCAGGGACAGCCGCCACAGGGCCGGCGAGCGGACCAGCCGCACTCGCTCTCCCGCCACGAGACGCAAGTGACGCTGCGAGAGCGTCACGCCGGGACCGTGCAGGTCGAGAGGATTTCCGCGCGCGAGCAGTGCGCGGCTGGCGGACCATACCGCATGGACCAGCGCTCCGCCGGCCAGCGGCGCCGGCGCCGGGGCAGCCTGCGGCGCGTCGTCCAGCAGCCGCAATTCGGGACGCGGCGCACAGGCCTCGGGAAGGCGGAAGTTCCATGCGAGCCCGGCGCGCTTGAAGGCCATCAGCACCCACCAGCCCGGGTCCCACTCGCCGGGATACAGGCCAAGGCGCGCCGAGCCGGGGTAGGCGTGATGGTTGTTATGCCAGGATTCTCCCATCGTCAGCAGGGCGGCGAACCTGACGTTGTGTCCCTGGACGGCGGCGCCATCGACGGCGTGGTGCATGCCGCCGCGGTTGTGGGCAAACCAGCCGATCAGCCAGTGGCCGGTGACGCCGGCGGCGATGCGCGCGCATACGCCCCAGACGACGAAGGACCAGCCGCCCGCCAGATAGAGCAGCAGGGCGGGAGGCAATTGCTGGAGCATCCAGGTGCGTTCCAGGAAGCGGTAGAAGCGGTCCTGCGCGACCTGCGCACGCACGGGCAGGACCGGCGGCGCGTCCAGCGCCAGTTCGCAGTGCAGCTGCCACCAACCGTCGGCCAGGAAAGGGCGGCCATGGCGCAGGTAGTCGTGGCAGTCCGGCTGGCGCTGGGCATGGTCGCGCAGGTCGTGCTGGGCGAGCAGGCCCAGCGGACCGGACAGCCCGACCTGCACGCCCATGTAGACCAGGAAGTACTCCAGCCAGCGCGGGCAGGCGAAACTGTCGTGGATCAGCTTGCGGTGGCTGCCCAGCGAATGGCCGAGCAGCAGGACCGCCGCGGTGAGCACGATGAAGAGGGCGAAGGCGGCCCAGGTAAAGGCCATGGCGCCGCCGATAACGGCGGCGCCGGCCATGCCCGACCACCACAGCGATTTGACGGGGGACCACCTGACTGCTCCATTCACGACGTTGCCGTTGCTGCGGTGCTGCATGATGGCCTCCATGCCGGCGTCAGGCCGGGTTGCGTTTTTTGGCGAGGGCTTTCGAGGCGCGCTTCAGGGGCGCGGCGGTGGGACAAAGATCGAACATGAACCCGGACAGGTGATTGACCAGGCTGTCGGCATTGAGCCGGTAGTACACGAACTGGCCGCGCCGTTCGCTCAGGACCAGGCCGGCATTCTCGAGCACCGACAGGTGCCGCGAGGTGCCGGGGGCGCTGATCCCGAGCTTTTCCGCGAGCTCGGACGTGGTCAGCTCCACGTGCGAGAGCAGGGCCAGGATCTTGCGCCGGGGGAGGGAGGCGAGGGCCTCGAAGGTCTTGTCCAGGTTTGAGTTCATTGCTTAATTAACTAATTTGTTAATCGAATGGCCGCAGTGTCGCGCAATCCGCCCGGCTTGTCAAACGCCGAGGCGGGCATGTCCGGAAGTGCTCAGGGCTGCGGTGTCCTGATCCTGACGCGTTGCCTGTCGTGGGCGCCGCCGCGCGGGCAGGCCATCGGCTGCAGCCCCTTGTCGAGGCAGACCCAGACCTCTTTCAGGCGGCTGCCGGAGGCGACGCTCACGCGCAGGCTGTCTTTCGGCAGCGCAGGATTGAGCTTCAGGAAGGCTTGCTTGATATCGCCCGCGGTCGTCTCGGCCAGCCGGTTCGGCCCGGCATCGGCGGGGGCGGCGGCGGCCAGCATGTCGGCGCTGGTAGGCCGGCGCAGCCGGGAATAGACCTTGTCGATATCGGCGAAATAGCGGTCCGGCGTGGACCAGCCGCAGGTGCCGTGGGCCTGCCATTCGTTCTGCATCAGGTCCGCGCTCGGCATCATGCACAGGTGGCGCTTGAGCAGCGCGGGCGGCAGCGCGCCGGAAGCCTTGCAGTGGCGCGGATGGTCCCTGCCCGAGGAAGCGCGCCCGTTTTGCGGCCACAGGCCGTGCACCACCCATTCGAAGCGGTTGGCCGACGCGCACTGGAACGCGTCCCTGTTCGCGCCGCGGCGCTGGCTGCGCCGGCTCTCGCAGTACTCGGGCGACCAGGACAGCACCAGCGCGTGGTAGTCGACCGGAAGCGCGTCGTTGACGTAATCGGCGCGGCGCGGCGAGGGCGCCTCGACGCTGGCCGGCAGGGCGCAGGCTTCCTGCGCGATGCCGCTGCCGGCGGCCAGTTCCAGCGCAAGGGCCAGCAAAACAGATTTACAGCGCATTCACTCCTCGACGGTTGCGGTCAAACCGCCATCGTATCAGCGGATCCGCGTTCCCGTCTGCCCCAAGGTGCGCAGGTAGTGCAGCTTGTTCGAATACACCTGCCGCATGTCGCTGCTGGTGCTGTTGTTCACCGCCAGCGCGATGTGCTCGCGCGCATCGCTCAGGTGGCCCAGGCGCAGGTGGGCGATGCCGAGCCAGAAGCGGAACTCGTCGTTGTAGGGCGCGCGCTTGACCTCGCGTTCGAACAGCTGCCTGGCCTCGCCGAAGTCGCCGGCCTTGAGCGCCACCATGCCCTGGTCGAAGAAGTGGTAGGGCGGATAGGGCTCGATGCCGGCGATCCGCTTGGCCAGCTCCTGCGCTTCGAGCGGGCGGCCCAGGGTCACCAGCAGCGGTTGCAGGTTGCGCAGCACGGCCAGGTTCTCCGGCTCGCGCAGCAGCGCGGCGCGGAAGGTCTGCTCGGCCAGCGCCAGGTCGCCATGGCGCTGGTAGACGACGCCGAGGGTGTTGAGCGGCGATGCCGCGCCGGGACGGGCAGACACCGCCGCCTTGGCCCACCAGTAGGCGTCGTTCACGCGCTGCTGCACCAGCGATTCGGCGGCGCGGTTGTTCAGGTAGAGCGCGACGATGTCCTCTTCTTCCAGCTGGCGGCTGCGCAGCCTGGCCGCCTCGTCGCGCGGAATGAAGTCGACCACCAGGTGGCGCTCCGGGTCGTAGCCGCGCTGGATGTCGGCAGGCCGTTCGCCGAGGGTGATGTTGACATGGTTGCTGGCCAGGTAAAGCCCGCCGGCGCGGCTCCACAGGTCGTCCGTGTGGATGCTCTGGAAATGCACCGGCATGCCCAGCGCCTTCGCGAAGGCCGCCGTCATGATCACCAGCGACAGGCAGTTGCCCGAGCGCGCCTCGTAGGTCTCGGCCGCGGTGCGCGTGATCTTCGATTCGTATTCGAGCTTGAGGTCGGTCTTGCTGTACAGCGCCTCGACCAGGCCGTGGCGCGCGCCGCGGTTGCGCAGCAGCTGGTGGAAGGCTGGGCTGTTGAGATAGCTCCGCATGGCCGGGCTGAGCTTGAACAGCCCGTCGGCGCTCACGGGTTCGGACGGCGGCGCGAAGCCGGCATCGGCGAACAAGGCGGTGGGGGCGGGCGCCGGCATGACACTGGCGCATCCGGCGAGTGCTGCCGACAGCAGCAAAATGATCAGGCGCTTCATGTCTCCTCCTGCGCAGCTACTTTTTTACGAGTATCTGCCTGAAGGAAGAGGAAGTCAAAAGTATGTATTTACTCTTCGTGGAAAGCGTCGAGCAATTCGTCGAGCACTTCGGCCGTTTCCTCGGGGGAAAGGCCGAGGTAGGCGCAGGCGGCGGCGCCGGCCTTGCCCCATTCCAGCGATTCGGGCTGTCCCTGGTAGCTGCACAGGGCGCTTTCCGCCAGCACCGACAGCGCCACCAGCGAGCGCACGGCCGGGGCGGTCGAGGCGTCGTCCAGCACGCTGAAGTCGTGGTGGTGCAGGATGGCCCAGCCGACGTCGCCCGACAGGCCCCAGTTGCGCGCCAGCAGGCAGCCGATCGCCGCGTGGCTGGTGTTGTGGCGCTCGTCCTCCAGCGCCGTGAACGGACGCAGCGCTTCCAGCGAAGCGGCGGCGTAGGTGGCGGCGTAGTCGGGGAAACGGTCCATCAGCAAGGGCACGCCGGTGTCGCAGAACAGGCCGAAGGTGTGGGCCACGTCCGGCTCGCCGATGCGCAGGCGGCGCGACAGGAACACCATGGCCTGCGCGCGGCGCGAGGAAATGTCCCAGAAGCTTGCCAGTTCGGCACTGTTGGCGGGAATCGCCTGGCGCGCCAGCAGCCCGGTCATCAGGGCCGCCACCTGGTTGATGCCCAGGAACAGGATGGCCTGCTCGACCGACTTGGCCTTGCGGCGCCCGCCATAGATCGAGGAATTGGCCAGCTTGAGCAGCGCGCCGGACATGCCGACATCGCTCGCCACGATCTTGCCGATGGCCTCGGGGGAGGGATCTTCCGACGCCAGCTCGCGCTGCATGTCGGCCAGCAGGCTGGGACGCGGCGGAATGCGGATCGACTTGATCAGGGCATCGACCTGATCGACCTGCGGAATAGGGTCGGCAACGGTGTTCATGGGGGAAGAAATGGTGCTTCTAGGAAAGGCAACAACAGTTGTCACTATACCCCAGTGCGACATGACTTGCAGCAAAGCAATGCGATTTGTGTGTCAATTTCACCAAAACGCCGGGTCAAACTGAGCCGGGATAGAATCGCAGCATGGCTATTTCGATCATTGCGGGAATTGATTTTTCGGCGCCGGCGGAGTTGGTGGCGCGCCAGCTGATCGGCGTCACCGTGCTGGTCGACGGGGTCGGCGGGCGCATCGTCGAGACCGAGGCTTACGACCGCGAGGACCCGGCCTCGCACGCCTATTCCGGCCCCACCGAGCGCAATGCCTCGATGTTCGGGCCGCCGGCCCATGCCTATGTCTACCGCTCCTATGGCATCCACTGGTGCCTCAACTTCGTATGCCGCGAGGCGGGACATGGGGCAGGGGTCTTGATCCGGGCGCTGGAACCGGTGGCGGGGCTGGACGCGATGCGCGTGCGGCGCGACGCGGACGACGAGTGGCTGCTGTGTTCCGGGCCCGGCAAGCTGTGCCAGGCGCTGGGCGTCACACGGGCGCTCAACGGCATGCCCTTGTCGGCGCCGCCTTTCGAGCTGCTGCCGGCGCCGCGCGAACTGCCGGTGGTGGCGGGGCCGCGCATCGGGATCTCGAAGGCGGTCGATGTGCCGTGGCGCTTCGGGCTGGCCGGGTCGCGCTTCGTGAGCAGGCCGTTCCGGTAGAAGGCCGGGCCTAGGAGGAACGGCGCTGCGCCGTCAGCGCGCGCACGCCTGTCGGCCGCATCGGGCTGTTCGGCGCACGGCGCTCGTCCACGCCCCGGAATTCGCCGTCCTCTTCCTCCGCCTGCGCGGCAGGCGTTTCGGCGCCATGCGCGTCCGCGCCTGGCTCCTGTGAGATCTTGAAGATCGATACCGCCCTGGCCAGGTTGACGGTCTGCTCGTGCAGGCTTTCGGCCGCCGCCGCGGCCTGTTCCACCAGCGCCGCATTCTGCTGCGTCATGCCGTCCATCTGCCCGACCGCGCGGTTGACGTCGGCGATGCCTTCGGCCTGCTCGGTGCTGGCCACGCTGATGCGGCCGATGATGTCGTTCACCTGCCGCACCGACGCCACGATGTCGCCCATGCTGGCGCCGGCTTCGCCGACCGAGGCGTTGCCGCCTTCGATGATCTGGACCGAGTCGGCGATCAGCGCCTTGATTTCCCTGGCGGCGGCGGCCGAGCGCTGCGCCAGGGTGCGCACTTCGGCCGCCACCACCGCGAAGCCGCGTCCCTGCTCGCCGGCGCGCGCCGCCTCCACCGCCGCGTTCAGCGCCAGCAGGTTGGTCTGGAAGGAGATGCCGTCGATGACGCCGATGATCTCGACGATCTTGCGCGAGCTGGCCTTGATCGATTCCATGGTCGCCACCGCGCGTTCGACGGCCTGGCCGCCGCTGGCCGCCAGCTGCGAGGCCTCGGCCGCCAGCCCGGACGCCAGGCGGGCGTTGTCGGCGTTGTCCTTCACCGCCGTGGTCAGGGCTTCCATGGCGCTGGCGGTCTGCTCCAGGGAGCCGGCCTGCATCTCGGTGCGGGTGGACAGGTCGAGGTTGCCGCTGGCGATCTCCTTCGAGGCCGTGTCGATCGAGCGCACCGCCGTGTGGATGCTGTGCAGGGCCACGTTCAGGCGCGCGAAGCTGTGGTCGAGGGCGCGCGCGGTGTCGGCGATCTCGTCGCGACCAAGGCTGGCGCCGGGCGGCGCGTCGAGCCGGCCCTCGGCCAGGTCGCCGACCGCGCGCGCGATGGCGCGGATCCCGGCCAGCATCGAGCGCCGCACCAGCATCGTCACCACCAGCGACAGCGCGATGGACAGCAGCACCAGCCCCGCCATGCTCAGGCCGAGCGAGCGGAACTCCGCCTTGGCGGCGGTGTAGGCGTCTTCGCTGAGCTGCTTTTCCAGGCCTGCCAGGCGTCCCAGTTCGGCGTCGAGCGCGCCGAACTGCTTCTCGGCCTTCTGCATCGCGTTGGTCGCGATCGACTGGTCGACCTGGGCCAGCTCGATGGTCTCCAGCACCGCCTTGCGGTAGGCGGCCAGCGCGCCCAGGGAGGCATCGATCGGCGCGCGCTCGCCGGCCTCGGCCAGCTTGCCGAGCTGGTCCAGCTTGTCCTTGATGGCGCCATGCTTGCGGTGGATGTCGGCGGTGAGGGCGTCGAGGCGGTTCCTGGCGAAGCTGCCGTTGACCCAGGCCAGCAGCTGGTAGATGTTCGCATGCGCGAAGCGCGCCTCGCCCGCCACGTCGGCCACCGCCTGCAGGCGCGCCGCGCGCACCTGCACCATGTGCTCGAGCGAGGCGTTCTGGCGCACCATGCCGTAATAGGCGGCCGCCGACAGCAGGGTCAGCAACACCAGCACCAGCCCTGGCGCCAGCAACAGCTTCTGCCCGATCCGCAGTTTGTTCAGCATCGCTCACCTCCGCTCACCACCGTCATCCCCGGACTCGGCGTCCCCCTTGGCGGGGGACCAAGTTTGCTCGCACACCCGGGCTCTTATTTCTTATAAATCCCCGCCTCCAGCACCACATCGTCCACCCGCAGGATGTAGGTCGTCTTCGGCTCGATCTTCCCCGAGGTCGGATTCTTGTACTGGTAATCGACCCAGCCCTTGCCCTTGGCGGCGGCCAGCTCGATGATCTCGCGGCGGTACTTCTTGCCGTTCGCATCCGGCACGTCTGTCAGGTCCTTGCCGACGATCGAGGGGTTGTAGGGATGGGCCAGCACGATGCCGGTCTTGATGTCGCGGATATCGATGTACAGCGCGCCCTGGACGAAGTCCGGATCCTTGGCATTGATGCGCTTCATCATCTCTTCCTTGCCCTTGCTCTTGATGAGGGCGGCGCCACGCTCGCACATCGCGATGGCGTCCTTCTCGGTCGGTTCGTTGGCCAGGACGGCGGGCGATGCGAAGCCCAAGCTCAGGCCCAGGGTCAGCGCGGCAGTGGCGGTCAGTTTCATGAGGCTTCCTTTCGTGATGTACGCATGAAATATTTCTGGGGTGCACACACAAATGTACCGAGCAGACTCCACCGTGGATTGCGCTCGCTCAAGCGCACCGCGCGCAGTCCCTGCGCCGAGTGGACTGCCTGCGGTTTTCTCCTACTTGCACACCCTTTGTTCCAGGTAGGTTGTTAGGAACAGTCCGATTGATGGATGGCAATTTCTTTTGCTTTAGCGGTCCTACCATGATTCTTCGCGGCATCCCCGCTTCTTCATCCTTTCTCCTGGAGAATTCCCGTGACCACGCTAGAATCGACGCCCGCCAAGTTCAAGCCCTATACGCGCCAGAGCATCGTCGCCGCGCGCCAGTGGGAGTGGCTCACTCCCGAGCTGCAGGAAGCGGTGCAGGTGGTATCGCACGTGCTGCCGTTCCGGACCAATGCCTATGTGCTGGAAGAGCTGATCGACTGGGACAAGGTGCCGGACGATCCGATCTACCGCCTGACCTTCCCGCACCGCGACATGCTGCCCGCCGCCGAGTACGAGCAGCTGCGCGACCTGGTCCTGCACAAGAAGGACGATGCCGCCATCGCCCAGCTGGTGCACCGCATCCGCATGCGCATGAACCCGCACCCGGCGGGGCAGATGACGCACAACGTGCCGCGCGTGAACGATGCGCCGCTCAAGGGCCTGCAGCACAAGTACAAGGAAACGGTGCTGTTCTTCCCCAGCGCCGGCCAGACCTGCCACGCCTACTGCACCTTCTGCTTCCGCTGGCCGCAGTTCGTCGGCATGGACGACATGAAGTTCGACGCGCGCGAATGCACCGAGCTGGTGGCCTACCTGAAGAACCACCTGGACGTGACCGACGTGCTGCTCACCGGCGGCGACCCGATGATCATGAACACGCGCTCCCTGGGCGAATTCCTGGAGCCGCTGCTGGCGCCGGAGCTGGCCCACATCCAGAACATCCGCATCGGCACCAAGTCGGTGGCCTACTGGCCGCAGCGCTACGTGTCCGACAAAGACAGCGACGAGCTGATGCGCCTGTTCGAGAAGGTGGTCCGGGCCGGCAAGAACCTGGCCATCATGGGCCACTACAACCACGCGGTGGAGCTGCGCCACCCGATCGCGCAGCAGGCCGTCAAGCGCATCGTCGGGACCGGCGCCACCCTGCGCATGCAGGGCCCCCTGATCCGCCACATCAACGAAGACCCGAAGAGCTGGGCCGAGCTGTGGACCACCGGCGTGCGCCTGGGCGCCATTCCGTATTACATGTTCGTCGAGCGCGACACCGGCCCGCGCGACTACTTCGCGCTGCCGCTGGCGCGGGCGCACGAGATCTTCCAGGAAGCCTATTCGATGGTGTCCGGCCTGTCGCGCACCGTGCGCGGCCCGTCGATGAGCGCCTTCCCCGGCAAGGTCGTGATCGACGGCGTGGTCACCATCAACGGCGAAAAGCTGTTCGCGCTGCAGTTCCTGCAGGCCCGCAATCCGGAGTGGGTGCGCCGGCCCTTCTTCGCCCGCTACGATCCCGAGGCCACCTGGCTCGACCACCTGAAGCCGGCCTTCGGGCGCGACCGCTTCTTCTTCGAGACGGATAATGGCGGCGCCCTGCGCGGCCCGGGCGGGCGTGTGATCCCGCTGGTGCCGCATGGCCAGCGCGGCTCCGAACAGCATCCGGACGCCGCCTGATGCAGCCTTCCCTGGCGGCGGCCGCCGCGCCGCGCTTGTCCGGCGTGGCGGTGTTCCTCTACGTGTTCCTGCCTTTCGCGCTCGGCCATTACCTGTCCTCGCTGCTGCGCAACGTGAACGCGGTGCTGGCCTCGCACCTGGTGGGCGAACTGGCGCTCACGCCCGGCCAGCTCGGCCTGCTCACCAGCGCCTTTTTCCTCGCCTTCGCGCTGGTGCAGCTGCCGGTGGGGATCGTGCTCGACCGCCACGGCCCGCGCCGGGTGCAGCTGGCGATGCTGCTGCTGGCCGCTTGCGGGGCGCTGCTGTTCGCGCGCGGCACGGGCTTCGCCCAGCTGCTGGTGGCGCGGGCCGTGATGGGCTGCGGCCTGGGCGGCTGCTTCATGGCCGCGGTGAAGGCGGTGTCCACCTGGGTCGCGCCCAGCCGGCTGCCGTCCGTGCACGGCTACCTGATCGCGGTCGGCGGCCTGGGCGCGGCCACCGCCACCACGCCGGTGCGTGCGGCGCTCGAATACACCGACTGGCGCGGCCTGTTCGTGATCTTCGGCGGCCTGGTGGCCTGCACCGGCCTCTTGATCGCGCTGCTGACTCCGCGCACGGACAGCCCGGCGGCCAGGCGCGGGCCGCTGCCGCAGGCGCTGCGCGAGGTGTGGCGCACCCCCGGCTTTCGCAGCGCGATCTCGCTGGTGCTGGCGCCGCACGCGGTGTTTTTCGGCGTGCAGGGCTTGTGGATCGGGCGCTGGCTGTCGGACGTGGCGCGCTTTCCCGAGGCGGCGGTGGCCTACCTGCTGTACCTGGGCATGGCGGCCGTCATCTTCGGTGCGATCGCGGTGGGCATGGTCACCGAGTGGGCAGGGCGGCGCGGCATGCCGCCGCTGGACGTCGCGGCGGCCGGCGTGACCGTGTTCGTGCTGGTGCAGGCGGGCTTCGTCATCGGCTACCAGCCCAGCTTCCAGCTGCTGTCGGTGCTGTTCACGCTGGTGGGCACCATCACCGGCATCGAATACGCGATCGTGGCGCAGTCGATGCCGCGCGAGCTGACCGGGAGAGCCGCGACTTGCCTCAACCTCCTGATCTTCATCGGGGCCTTCCTGGTGCAGGCCGGGTTCGGCCTGGTGGTCGGGCTGTGGAAGCCGGAACTGTCCGGCCGGCCGCCGCCCATCGCCTACCAGACCGCTTTCGCCCTGCTGCTGCTGGTCCAGCTGCCCGGCCTGTGGAAGTTCGCGCGGCGCCGCAGGGAGGCCGGGACGGCAGCGTGAGCGGGCCCGCTTTCTCGGCGGTAACGTACGATGCGTAATTTTTTGTCTATATAAAATGTCATCCTTCATACTGGAGGAGGACTATCATGCGCACCCTTCCCGGGCGCCTGCTCGCAGGCGCTTCGCTGCTGCTGCTTGCCGCCTGCGGCGAGAAATCGATCCTGCCTTCCGGTTCCGACGTCGGTCTCCAACCGGTCATCAAGGAACCGGTCAAGACGACCATCCCGACCGTGGACATCGCGCCCGCCAAGGGCTGGCCGTCGGGAAGCGGGCCGGCGCCGGCCGCCGGCCTGGCGGTGAACGCCTTCGCCACCGCCCTCGACCACCCGCGCTGGCTGTACGTGCTGCCCAACGGCGACGTGCTGGTGGCCGAGACCAATGCCCCCGAGCGTCCGGAGGAGTACAAGGGCATCAAGGGCTGGATCATGAAGAAGGTGATGAAGAAAGCGGGCGCCGCCGTGCCCAGCGCCAACCGCATCAGCCTGCTGCGCGATGCCGACGGCGACGGCGTGGCGGAGCTCAAGCGCGTCTTCATCAAGAACCTGAATTCGCCCTTCGGCATGGCGCTGGTGGGCGACACCTTCTACGTGGCCAATACCGACGGCATCGTGCGCTTCGCCTACAAGGAAGGCATGACCGAGATCACCGCCGCGCCCCAGCCGGTGGCGCCGCTGCCGGGCGGGCCGCTGAACCACCACTGGACCAAGAACATCATCGCCAGCAAGGACGGCACCAAGCTGTATGCCACCTCCGGATCGAACAGCAACGTGGCCGAGAACGGCATGGACAAGGAAGTCGACCGCGCCGCCATCCTCGAGGTGGACCTCGCCACCGGCAAGAGCCGCCTGTTCGCCTCGGGCCTGCGCAATCCGAACGGCCTGGCCTGGAATCCGACGACCGGGGCCTTGTGGACCGTGGTGAACGAACGCGACGAACTGGGCAGCGACCTGGTGCCGGACTACCTGACCTCGGTCAAGGACGGCGGCTTCTACGGCTGGCCCTACAGCTACTACGGCAAGCACGTCGATGCGCGCGTCAAGCCGCCGCGGCCGGAGCTGGTGGAGAAGGCGATCGTGCCCGATTACGCGCTGGGAGCGCACGTGGCGGCGCTTGGGCTGGCCTTTTATGAAGCTGCGCTGCTGCCGCAGTTCGCGGGAGGCGCCATCATCGGCGAGCACGGTTCCTGGAACCGCACCCCGCTGTCGGGATACAAGGTGGTGTTCGTGCCCTTCCGCGACGGCATGCCGACCGGGAAGCCCACGGACATCCTGACCGGCTTCGTCGACAAGAACGGCGACGCCATGGGGCGTCCGGTCGGCGTGGCGGTGGACAAGGAAGGGGCCGTGCTGGTGGCGGACGATGTCGGCAACGTGATCTGGCGGGTGGCGCCGGCGCGTTGACACGCCGGCTGCCAGGCTTCCGATGCTGGATGGCTTGCGTGACCTGATGCGCCCGCCGGCGGGCATGGCCTTCGACTTCAGCCGGCCGGCGGGAGAGCCCGCCCTGACGCCGGCGGGCGGCGTGTCCTGGCGGGTGTTCGCCAATCCGGTTTCCCTGTTCGTCGGCGGGGTGGCGGCGGTGCTGCTGGAGCTGGCGGAACCATCGGTGCGCTCGGGCGTGTGGGAGCACAGCGGTTTCCGGCATGACCCGGTCATGCGGCTGCGGCGCACCGGCTTCGCGGCCATGATGACCGTCTACGGGCCGCGTTCGGCGGCCGAGCAGCTCATCGCGCGCGTGGTGCGGATGCATGAGCGTGTGCAGGGCACGACGCCCGACGGACTAGCCTACCGCGCCAACGATCCGCGGCTGCTCGACTGGGTCCATGCGACCGCCGCATTCGGATTCATCGAGGCTTATCACCGCTACGCCGTGCCCTTGTCGCCGGCGGGGAAGGACGCCGCCTTCGCCGAGGGCGAGCCGGCCGCCCGGCTGTACGGCGCAACTGGCGCACCTGCATCATGGGTTGCATGGGAAGCCTTGCTTGCGGCCACCGCCCCCAAGCTGGAGGGTTCAAGCATCCTTGCCGAATTCCTGCGCCTGATGGACGAGGCGCCGATCGTGCCCGCGCCCTTGCGGCCGCTCCAGCGGCTGCTGGTGCGCGCCGCCGTTGAGATCACCCCCGAACCGGTAAGGTCGTTTCCGCAGTTACGCGGACGAGGACTGCGCCCGGGCGAAGCGGGAGTGGTGCGCGCGCTGGCGAGAGGCGCCATGCTGCTGCCGCTGGGCGATACGCCGCCTGTGCAAGCGGCCCGGCGCCTCGCAGCGTCCATTGGGAAGAAGTGATGCAATTCCCACTTCCGCTGCCGCTCCCTCAGGCCAGATGATCATCCACATCGCGAGGATCCGTGAGTACGATCACGCCTTTTGCGAGATAGAGAATAGTGAGAATGCCGACGATGTCGCCCGTGATCATTGCAATGACGGCAGTCCAGTCTACAAGGCCAGTCTGAACCCACATGAACGCATGATGGAAAATGGGACTCATGAGTCCACACAGCACCCCGGTAAACAGGAGCCGGCGTGCTGTCAGGTTCTTGAGGCGCGGGCCCAGGTCGAACCAGTGTTTCGCGAACAGATAAGCCAGGTAAGGCCCGCCAGCACCCGCCAGCGCACCACTCAACGCGCGCACATCGTCGTTGAAGGCAAAATGCTGGAAGTTCAGGTAGAGGCTCGCCAGGAACAGGCCGACAAAGCCGGTGAATCCAAAAAGCAGCGTTGCAAGAAGACGGATTCCGGCGGGAAGGAATACCCAATTCACGCCTTGACCGTATTCGAATTGAATAAAGATGAACTCGTTGAGCCCGTTCAGCGCGACGAACGCCACTGAAATGATGCCGACGTAGCCGAGCTGCTTTCCCAGATGGTCTTTCGTGCTGCGCATTGGTCAGTGTTCTCAGCGTAGGGTGTTGCGATTAGGAAATTATAGCTGCAATTATTCCATCATGTTGTGCCCCGGCAGACTGTCGACCGCCTCCGGCCACCTTCACCGGCAAGCATTCACGCGCACCCTCCCGCCAACAGCAGAGCAATGCCGTTCCAGGCAATGCCGACCATCCCCAGTACCGCGCCGGCCACGGCCGCCCAGTCGGTCAGGCCCACGTCCGGCTCCCGCAGGCGCCCCCGGGCGCGCCAGCCCAGCCACAGGCAGGCGCCCAGTGCCACCACCGTCGCCACGCCCAGCAGCCCGCGGTCCGGCCCGCCCGCGCGCATGCCGCCCGGCGTGCACTGGGCCGCCGCCAGGCCGTAGCACAGCGTGAAGTGCAGGGCCCAGATCACGAAGGAAGCGCTGCCGCGCGCCAGGCGCACAAAGAAGTGGTCGTGCATGCTCAGTCCATCAGCCAGGGCAGGCCGCGGATCACCGCGATGGCGGCGATGCCCTGCAGGGTGGTGTAATGCCAGATCAGGACGATGTTGTCGAGCGTCGCCATGCTGGTCCTGGTGAGATGCCCGCGCCAGACGCGCAGGCACAGGTAGGGCGCGAGGATGGCCAGCAGCACGATGTGCAGGCCCTGGTAGCCGACCAGGGTGGCGATGGCCGCGCTCCAGGCGTTGGCCGTGCCGTCCAGGCGCACCAGCTGCCAGCCGTGCCACTCGAACAGGAAGGAGGCGATCGCGCAGCCCAGCGCCGCCAGGGTCAGCCAGGGCAGGAACTTGCGGTCGAAGCGTCCGCCCAGCCACAGCAGCGCGGAACCGGCCGCCAGCAAGCCGGCGGACAGCATCGGCCACAGCGCGTCCGGCAAGGAAGCGCCCGGCGGCGGGCAGATCTCCAGCCGCATCGAGATGTGCACGTAGGCGAACGCGAAGGAGGCGAAGATGCTGGCGTCCACGATCAGCATGATCACGGTGCCCCACCACGATTGCGAGGCGGTGCCGCGCGCATTGATGGGCAGGACCAGGTCGCGCGACACCCGCGCCTCCTGCATCGGTGGCGGGCGGTCCGATTGCCACAGCCAGCCGATGGTCGCCGCCACCGCGACGATGCCGAAGGCCCAGGCCAGCCAGACCAGCTTCACCGTCAGCAGCAGGAAGAAGCCGGCCGTGCCGAGCGCCGCCAGCACCGTCAGCCAGCTGTCGCCCGGCAGGATCATCAGGTAGCGCGGCTCGGCGCCGACCGGGCTGGTGGCGATGGTCTCGCGCAGGCCGGTGGCGGTGTTCGGCAGGTAGTGCCGGCCTTCCTCGACTTCCTTCGACAAGCCCGGGTCGTCCCACAGCGGATTGGCGGAGTGGACCCGCGCGATGCTGCGGTTGCCGTAGTCTTCCGACGGCAGCCACTCGAGCGTGGACGCGTTCCACGGGTTGCCGACCTCGCGCCCGGGCCGGCGCAGGGTGCGCGCGATGTCGATGGCAAACAGCAGCACCCCGGCCGCGAACAGGAAGGCGCCGACGGTGGAGACCAGGTTGAGCAGGTCCCAGCCCATCTCCGGCAGATAGGTATAGACCCGGCGCGGCATGCCGTACAAGCCCGTGATGTGCATCGGGAAGAAGGCGATATTGAAGCCGCCGAACATCAGCCAGAATACCCAGCGCGCCAGCTGTTCCGACATCCGGTTGCCGTTGATGAGGGGCAGCCAGTAATAGATGGCCGCGAACACCGGGAACACCATGCCGCCGATCAGCACGTAGTGCAGGTGGGCGACGATGAAATAGGTGTCGTGCACCTGCCAGTCGAAGGGAATCACGGCCACCATCACCCCGGTCAGGCCGCCCAGCACGAAGATGAACATGAAGCCGAGCAGGAACAGGGTGGGCGCGTGCATGCGGACCCTGCCGCGCCACAGCGTGGCGATCCAGCCGAACACCTGGATCGCGGTCGGCACCGCGACCGCCATGCTGGCGGCCGAGACGAAGCTCATCTCCAGGATGCCCAGCCCGGCGGTGAACATGTGGTGGGCCCACAGCCCGAAGCTGAAGAAGCCCACGCCCACCAGCGCCACGATGATGGCGCGCCGTCCCACCAGCGGGCTTTGCGCGATGGTCGGAATCATGGTCGAGACCATGCCGGCGGCGGGCAGGAAGATGATGTAGACCTCCGGGTGGCCGAAGAACCAGAACAGGTGCTGCCACAGCAGCGGATCGCCGCCGCGCTCGGCATTGAACAGCGGCCAGTCGAAGGCGCGCTCCAGCTCCAGCAGGGCGGTGCCGGCGATCACCGCGGGGAAGGCGAACACGATCATCACACCCACCACCAGCATGGCCCAGGCATAGACCGGCATGCGCGCGAGGGTCATGCCCGGCGCGCGCGTGAACAGGATGCCGACGATCAGCTCGATGGCGCCGGCGATGGCCGAGATCTCGATGAAGCCGATCCCCAGCAGCCAGAAGTCGGCGTTCAGGCCGGGCGAGTACTTCATGCCGGTGAGCGGCGGATACATGAACCAGCCGCCGTCCGGCGCCAGGCCGACGAACAGGGTGCAGAAGAAGGCCAGGCCGCCGAACGCGTAGGCCCAGTAGGCGTAGGCGGACAGGCGCGGGAAGGGCAGGTCGCGCGCGCCCAGCATGTTGGGCAGCAGGTAGACCGCGATGGCCTCGACCACGGGAATCGCGAACAGGAACATCATCACGGTGCCGTGCATCGTGAACACCTGGTTGTAGGTGGACGCGCTCAGGAAGGTGTTCTCCGGCACCGCCAGCTGCACCCGCATCAGGAGGGCCAGGATGCCGGCCAGGATGAAGAACAGCAGGGCGGTGCCGATGTAGAGCAGGCCGATGTTGGTGTTGTTGACCGACTTGAAGAAGCGCCAGCCGGAGGGCGTGCGCCACACGTCTTCGAGGCGGGCGAGCTCGCCGCCGGGGCGGGGCACGGAATTGGGCAGGGAATCAGGCACGATGCTGTCGCGGGTCATTTCAGGTGTTCGAGGTAGGCGGCCAGGGCGCGCAGCGATGCGCCGTCGAGGTCTTGCGAGGCCGGCATGAACACGCCCGGCTTGATGGCCTGCGGGTCGGCGATCCAGCCGGCCAGCGCGCCGCGGTGGGTGCGCAGGGTGCCGGCGCCGATCTGCAGGCGGCTGCCCACGTGGGTCAGGTCCGGGCCCAGGCGCGAGCCGTCGGCCACGCCGCGGATGGTGTGGCAGGCCTGGCAGCGCTGTTCCAGGAAGGCGGCGCGGCCCATGGCCAGTTCCGGCGTGTCCGCGGCCTTCGCCGGCAGCGCCTGGCGCGCCAGCCAGGCGTCGAATTCCTCGGGGCTCGATGCGACCACGTGCAGGGCCATCTTCGCATGCTGGGCGCCGCAGTATTCGGCGCACTGGCCGCGGTAGACGCCGGGCTTGTCCGCGCGCAGGGTCAGGCCGGTCACGCGGCCGGGAATCATGTCGCGCTTGCCGGCCAGGTTCGGCACCCACAGGCTGTGGATCACGTCGGCCGCGTTCAGGCCGAGGTAGACCGGGGTGCCGACCGGGATGTGGATTTCGTTGGCGGTGACGATCTCGCGCCCGGTGCGCGGATCGCGGTAGCGCACCTCCCACCACCACATCTTGGCCGTGACGGAAATGGTCATGGCCTTGTGCGAGGACTGCGGCACCAGCTGGGCGCTGCGCCAGGTGCTCCAGGCCAGCAGGGCGGTCAGCACCACCACCGGAAAGGCCACGCCGGCGCCGGCGATCCACAGGGCCGGGCGCACCGGCCGCTCCTGGCGCCGCACGCTCAGCAGGACCAGGACCATCACCGCCACGAAGATCAGCGCCCCGATGCCGAACAGCACCCAGGCGAACTGGCTGATGACGGCGGCGTCGGCGCCGGCGGGGTGGAGGACGGATTGCAGGGGTGCGCTCATCGTAGCGTGTACAGGTAGGCGGCCATGTGGCGCGCTTCTTCTTCCGACACGCCCAGCGCGGGCATCGCGGTGTCGGGCTTGAGCGCGGGCGGATCCTGCAGCCAGCGCACCAGGTTGGCGGGCTGGTTGGGGATGCGCCCGGCGATGTAGCCGAGGCGTCCCGTGTGGGCGAGCGAGGGGCCGGCATCGCCGCCCGCGCCCGGTACGCCGGGGATGGCGTGGCAGGCGCCGCACTGGTACTGGCGCACGAGGTGCAGGCCGCGGTCGGCGTCGCCGCCCGTCACCTGCCGCGGCGTTTCCTCCTTGGCGCAACCGGATGCCGACAGCGCCAGCAGAAGGGCGCAGGCCGCCCGCAAGGGCAGGCCAATGACAGCAACGGGGAAGGAAAGGTAGCGCACGTATCGAATCTCGCAATTTACCTGTGGCTTTTATAATACCCAAAATGTGATGTAATTTTTTCAACAGAGCGGGCATCTGCATGCTATCGAATCGCGCGCGACTCGTTTTCAAGACCATCCTGTTCACGGTGCTGGGCGGCGCGCTGGCGGGCGGCGCGCTGGGGCTCATGGTCCTGTTCGGCGGCTGGTACAACATCGGCGCGACCAGGCAGCATTTCCCCATGGTGCATGCGGTGCTGGAGCAGGGCATGCGCTACTCGGTCCAGCATCATGCGCAGGACATCGCCGTGCCGGCGCTGGGAGCGCCCCAGCAGCTGCAGCGCGGCGCCGCCCTCTACCGGGACAACTGCGCGCAATGCCATGGCGGGCCGGGCGTGGCCCAGGCGCACATCGGCATGAGCATGCAGCCGGTGCCGGGGCCCTTGTCGGACGCCACGGCGCGCTGGGAGACCCGCGAGCTGTACTGGATCACGCGCCATGGCGTGAAGATGAGCGGCATGCCGGCCTGGGAAGTGCACCTGAACGAGAGCGAGCTGTGGGCGGTGGTGGCCTTCGTGTCGGCCATGCCGGGCATGTCGGCGCGCGACTACCGGCGCATGACCGCGCTGCAGGAGGAGAAGCCATGACTGCGATCCGCTGCGCCATGCTGCTGGCTGCCGTGCTGCTGGCGGGATGCAAGGGCAAGGACGCGCCGGCGCCCGGCGTGCAGGGCGATGCGGAGCGCGGCCGCAGGATCCTGACCCAGTACGCTTGCCACGCCTGCCATGTGATTCCGGGCATCGCCGGGTCCGAGGTGTATGTCGGCCGTCCGCTCGAGGGACTGGCCAAGCGCAAGTACATCGCGGGGCAGCTGCCGCTGACCCAGGCCAACCTGGCGCGCTGGATCCGCGATCCGCAGGCGATCGATCCCGAGACCGCGATGCCCGCGATGGGCGTGACCGAGCGCGACGCCCTCGACATCAGCGCCTATCTGCTCAGCCAGTAGCGATCCTTGGTATCATCGCCCCTCGATTCATCACAGGGAAACACAGCATGAGATTGGTGCGCTATGGCCGCCCGGGCAAAGAGAAGCCGGGCCTGTTCGACGAAGACGGGCGCCTGCGCGACCTGTCCGGGATCATCGACGACATCGACGGAGCGAGCCTGTCGGACAAGGCGCTGCGCAAGCTGGCCAAGGTCGACTGGAAGAGCTTGCCGCTGGTGCGCGGCAACCCGCGCCTGGGCGTGCCGGTCAAGGGTATCGGCAAGTTCATCGGCATCGGCATGAACTACGCGGACCACGCGCTTGAAACGGGTTCCACGGTGCCGAAGGAGCCGGTGTTCTTCACCAAGGCGATCAGCAGCCTGTCGGGCCCGGACGATCCGGTCCAGCTGCCGAAGGGCTCGAAGAAGACCGACTGGGAAGTCGAGCTGGGCGTGGTGATCGGCACGCGCGCGCAGTATGTGGCGGAAGACGAGGCGCTCAAGTATGTGGCGGGTTATTGCGTGGTCAATGACGTCTCGGAGCGGGCCTTCCAGTTCGAGATGGGCTCGCAGTGGGACAAGGGCAAGGGCTGCGATACCTTCGGGCCGGTGGGCCCCTTCCTGGTGACGCGCGACGAAGTGTTCGACGTGCAGGACCTGGATCTGTACCTGGAACTCAACGGCAAGCGCATGCAGACGGGGAATACCTCGAACATGATTTTCTCGGTGGCGCAGATCGTCAGCTATGTGTCGCGCTTCATGACCCTGGAACCGGGGGATGTGATTACCACCGGGACGCCGCCGGGCGTAGGGATGGGGCGTTCGCCGCAGCGCTTCCTGAAAAAGGGCGACAAGCTGCGCCTGGGGATTGCCGGGCTGGGGGAGCAGCAGCAGGAAGTGGTGGCCTTCCCTAAATCGAAATAAGGTTTACGGCTGTTCATGCAGACTTGGGTCCCCGCCTTCGCGGGGATGACGTTGATAAAACGGGCGAATAATCGGCATATCGACTTCGGCCACGTACTGTAAAACGTCATCCCCGGCGAAAGCCGGGACCCAGGTTCGCACGCACACCACC
>CBIHLT010000014.1:0-44359 GCA_966210615.1 uncultured Massilia sp. | reverse complement strand
CTGCTGACCGTCTGGCTCACTGGCAAGGCGTTGGCGCACAACTGTCGCCGACCGTTGCTCGCCTGGTCGCCCAGCAGAAGCCGGCTGCTTAATTAAAGCAAGCAAGGTTTGAAGGTTTGACCGATTCGGCAGCATCCGGGGTGCAAGTCCCCGACGACCTGATCCAGGTCGGCTATGTGTCCGGCGCGTACGGGCTGGTAGGCGGAATCCGCATCACCCCGCACTCGGTGGATGCAGATGCGCTGCTGAACGTCAAAACCTGGTGGCTCGACAAGCCGACCCTGCGGCCCGTTTCCGTGCGGACCGCGAAGTACCATAGTGGCGACGTGGTTGCCACGCTGGTCGGCCTGCGTGACCGCAATGAAGCCGAGGCGCTCAAGGGCGCCACGATTCAGGTGTCGCGCAAGGACTTTCCTGCGCTCGAAGAAGACGAGTATTACTGGACCGACCTGATCGGTCTGGATGTGGTCAACCTGCAGGGCGAAGCCCTGGGCAAGGTGACCGACATGATGCACAACGGCGCGCAATCGATTTTGCGCATCACGCCGGCAGCCGCTGCTGCGGTTAAAGAAGGTGATCCTGCTGCGAAAGTAGAGGATCGCCTCGTGCCGTTCGTGGGCCAGTTCGTCAAGACCGTCGACATCGAGGGCAAGCTGATTACCCTGGACTGGGGCCTGGATTATTAAGGCTCATCCAACCGGAGCGAGATCCGATGCAGTTTGACGTCGTGAGCTTGTTCCCAGAAATGTTCGCCGCATTGACGCAGTCGGGAGTCACCCGCCGCGCCTTCGAGCAGCAACGCTGGGCCCTGAAGATCTGGAATCCGCGCGATTTCACGCAGGACCGTCACCGCACCGTGGATGACCGCCCCTATGGGGGCGGCCCCGGCATGGTGATGCTGGCGAAGCCGCTCGAAGCCGCGATCAATGCGGCCAAGCAAAGGCAGGTCGACATGGGCCTGCCGGCGCCGCGTGTGGTCTTCATGTCGCCGCAAGGCAAACCGCTGACCCACGAACGCGTGATGGCACTGAAGGACGAGCCCGGTCTCGTCATCCTGTGCGGCCGCTACGAAGCGGTGGACCAGCGCCTGCTGGACCGCTGCGTCGACGAGGAGATCTCCCTCGGCGACTTCGTGCTGTCCGGCGGCGAACTGCCGGCGATGGCCCTGATGGATGCGGTCGTGAGGTTCATCCCCGGCGTGCTGGGCGACGATGCCTCGGCGGTCGAAGACAGCTTCGTCAACGGCCTGCTCGATTCGCCGCATTACACGCGGCCGGAAGTGTACGAAGGCGAAGCGGTACCCCCGGTGCTGATGGGTGGTAACCACGCCGAGATCATGAAGTGGCGCCGCCAGCGCATGCTGGAGGCGACCGCGAAGAAACGGCCCGAATTGCTGGACCAGGCGCGTGCCGCCGGCCGGTTGAGCAAGGCCGACGAACAGTTTCTGGCAGGTTTGAATCAACCTGCCGAGTAAGAATGCATCTTTGTGTGCATGGTACGGCGGGCATGTTGCCCGTCTGTTCAACCCCATCCTCTACTGGGCAAAGCTTGTAAGAACAGCGCAGCGCCAGCAAGATGGTTTTTGGAGTGATAAAAATGGATCTGATCCAGCAACTCGAGCAAGAAGAGATTGCGCGCCTCGGCCGCAACATCCCTGATTTCGCACCGGGCGACACCGTGGTCGTCAGCGTCAACGTCGTCGAAGGCAACCGCAAGCGCGCCCAGGCATACGAAGGCGTCGTCATCTCGCGTCGTAACCGCGGCCTGAACTCGAACTTCATCGTTCGCAAGATCTCGTCGGGCGAAGGCGTCGAGCGTACCTTCCAGCTGTACTCGCCGCTGATCGCTTCGATCGAAGTGAAGCGTCGTGGTGACGTGCGCCGCGCCAAGCTGTACTACCTGCGTGAGCGTTCGGGCAAGTCGGCACGTATCAAGGAAAAGCTGCCGCAGCGTAAAGCAGCTGCAACCGCTGCTGCTGCTGAGTAATAGCGCCTGTGTTCTGAAAAAGGCATCCGCAAGGATGCCTTTTTCTTTTTCGGCGCAAGATATGAAGTTGGCTATCTTGCCTGCCAACCGAGGAGGATGTCCGTTTTGGTCAAGCTCGTATTCGACCCCACCCAGATGCCGCTCGGCGGCGTCGCCGGCGAAGCGCCCGTCGCACCGGCGCGCCTGACGCCCGAGGCCTTGCGCGCCCGCTTCCTGCAAACCCTGCCGTGGGACCCGGAGTTTTCCGAAGAGTCCCTGGCCGTGCGCGGACAGGTCCTGCGCCGCGCCGCGGTCCTGGTGCCGCTCGTGATGCGTCCCGAAGGCGTGACGGTGCTGTTCACGCGCCGCACCGATCACCTGTCCAGCCACGCCGGCCAGATCAGCTTCCCCGGCGGCGGAGCGGAAGAGCTCGACTCCTCGCCCATCGAAACCGCCCTGCGCGAGACGGAAGAGGAGATCGGCCTGCACCGCCGCCACGTCGAGATCATCGGCGTGCTGCCGGACCACACCACCATCAGCGCCTACCGCGTCACGCCGGTCGTGGCCCTGGTCGAGCCGCCTTTCGAGATCAGCGCCGATCCGAACGAGGTGGCCGACGTGTTCGAGGTCCCGCTGGCCTTCCTGATGGACGGCCTGAACCACCAGCGCCGTACCCTGGACCTGCCGCAAACCCAAGGGCGCCGCAGCTTCTATGCCATGCCATATGAGCAATATTTCATCTGGGGCGCAACGGCGGCAATGCTGCGCAACCTGTTCCACTATCTCCGCGCGTAAAACTTTCTTACAGGACCGGATTTGATTCCAGCGGCCTTCTCCGTTATCGTAGCGGGCAGTTGTATTGCAATAACGAAAAAGGGTTCCTGAATGACATTCTTTTCCATCCTGTGCGCGCTGCTGATCGAGCAGCTGAAACCGCTGCGCGCGGATAACCAGATCTACGGTGGCATCAAAGGCCTGGCCATGCGCATCGAGAGCTGGTTCAATGCGGGCGAGCAGCGCAACGGCCGCATGGGCTGGATCCTGATGATGGCGGCCCTGATGCTGCCGATCTACCTGGTGTACTGGCTGTGCATGCGCTACAACCTGGTGTTCCTGGCCTTCGCCTGGAATGTCCTGATCGTCTACCTGACCCTGGGTTTCCGCCACTACAGCCACTATTTCACCAATATCCAGCTGGCGCTGAACACGGGTGACGAAGCCACCGCGCGCACCCTGCTGGCGGAATGGACCCGCCTGGACACGGTCGGCATGGACAGCACCGAGATCACCCGCGTGGCGGTGGAAAATGCCTTGATCACCACCCACCGCAACGTGTTCGGCGTGTTCTTCTGGTTCCTGATGCCGCTCGGCCCGGCCGGCGCCGTCATGTACCGCGTCTCCGAATACCTGGCCCGCGCCTGGAACGAGCCCGACCACATGCGCAACGAAGCCTTCGGCCAGTTCGCCGCCAAGGCCTTCTACTGGATCGACTGGATTCCGGTGCGCCTGACCGCGGTCGCCTTTGCCGTGGTCGGCAATTTCGAAGACGCCATCTATGCCTGGCGCAATTTCGCCAACCGCTGGGCCGACGAAGCCAAGGGCATCATCCTGGCCGCGGGCGGCGGCGCCATGGGCGTGCGCCTGGGCACGCCGAACGAGAACGCGCCCCAGCTGCTGCCGGCCGACGCCGCCACGGTGGACCTGACGGACGCCGAGGCGGAGGTGCTGCCGGGAGAGGAGCCGAACATCAGGGCCCTCCAAAGCACGGTAGGCCTGGTGTGGCGCGCCCTGATATTATGGATGATCCTCCTGCTCCTCACTTCCAGCGTGGTGTGGCTCGGCTGAACGATAGTGCCGCGCGGCCCTCGTGCCCAAGTCTTCTATAAGATATAATAGTGAGCTGAGGTTCTTCTCATCCACGCAGTACTTTCTGTTTGAGCAAGCAGCACTATGGCCGAGTCATCGCACACCACGGATAAGGAACTCACTGGCGAGTTTTTCATCTTGGGCATCACGAACAAAGGCAGGCAATTTCGCCCGAGCGACTGGGCAGAGCGCCTGTGCGGGGTCATGGCCTGCTTTTGCCCCGGCTCATCCGGCCGCGACGCCCACCTGAAGTTTTCCCCCTACGTCCACCCGACGGTCGTGAACGGCACCAAGGCCGTGGTCGTGAACCACCAGCTGCAGAAGGTCGAGCCGATGGCTTACCATTTCGTCATCAACTTCGCCAAGGATAACGACCTGCAAGTGGTCGACGCCTGCTTCGTGCCCCTGCCGGGCGAAAAGAAACCCGGCGCGGCCTGACCGGCCTTCCCATCTTCCCAACTGGCGCTATGATGAAAATCACAGCGCCAGTTTCGTTTCGGCCTGGCGTATTCGCGAGAGCGAGAGGGGAGGCAATCATGCACATCGGCGAAATCTGCACCAGCGAGACCATCAGCTGCACCCGCGACGAAACCGTGCAGGGTGCGGCGCTGCTGATGCGCCGGCACCATGTCGGCGACGTGATCGTCGTCGACGCGGCCGACGACAGCAATACACCGGTCGGCATCGTCACCGACCGCGACATCGTCGTGTCCGTCATCGCGCCCGGGCTCGACCCCGCCAGCATCCTGGTCGGCGACATCATGAGCGAGGACCTGCTGACGGCCACCGAAACCGACGACGTCTACGAACTGATCGAGCGCATGCGCCTGCGCGGCATCCGCCGCGTGCCGGTGGTCGATGCGGCGGGCAAGCTGAGCGGCGTCGTGTGCGCCGACGACCTGCTCGAATTCCTGGCCGAGGAAATGGGCGAGCTTTCGCGCATCAGCTCGTGGCAGCAGGCGCACGAGCGGCGCGCGCGGCATTAAGACTGCTCATTAAGGCAAACTTAACAGCAAGGCTGCCAGCTTCAGGCGGCCACATCCCTCTGTTACCATCGCGGGAACCGGGACAGGCGGCAAGCCCGCCCGTCCGTTCTCATGAAGGGGTGGTATGGATTGGATGAGTTTCAAGCGCGGCGTCGCCGCGCAGGTATGGGTCGGTGCGGCCGCCTTCGTCATGGCCGGGGCCGCCTGGGGCGCCCAGCTGCCGAAGGGCGTGACGCTCGGCCCCTCGGTCGAAGGTATCACCGAGTACCGCCTGGCCAACGGCCTCAAGGTGCTGCTGTTCCCGGACGCCTCGCGTCCCACGATCACGGTGAACGTCACCTACCTGGTCGGCTCGCGCCACGAGAACTATGGCGAGACCGGCATGGCCCACCTGCTCGAGCACCTGCTGTTCAAGGGCGCGAAGAACAACCGCGACATCACCCGGCAGTTCGCCGACCGCGGCATGCAGTTCAACGGCACCACCTCGCTCGACCGCACCAATTACTATGAGGTGTTCCAGGCGTCCAGGGCCAACCTCGACTGGGCGCTGCAGATGGAAGCCGACCGCATGGTCAATTCCTTCATCGCGCAGAAGGACCTGGCGTCCGAGATGACCGTGGTGCGCAACGAGTACGAGAGCGGCGAGAACTCGCCGGGCGGCGTGCTGTTCAAGCGCATGCAGAGCGTGGCCTACGACTGGCATTCCTACGGCCGCTCGACCATCGGCAACCGCAGCGATATCGAGAACGTCAGGATCGCCAACCTGCGCGCCTTCTACAAGACCTGGTACCAGCCCGACAATGCGGTGCTGCTGGTGGCCGGCAAGTTCGACCCTGCCTCGACCCTGGCCAGCATCAGCCGCCTGTTCGGCGCGATCCCCAAGCCCAAGCGCACGCTGCCCCGGTTCTGGACCGTCGAGCCGACCCAGGACGGCGAGCGCAGCTTCGCGGTGCGCCGCCAGGGCGACGTGCAGATCGTCGCGGTGGGCTACAAGATCCCGTCCGACCTGCATCCGGAGAGCGATGCATTGGGCTTCGCCAACGAGATCCTGGGCGACGTGCCCAACGGCCGCCTGCACAAGCTGCTGGTGGAGACCGGCAAGGCCAGCCAGGTGTTCAGCTTCGGCCAGACCGGCTATGCGCCCGGCCTGCAGTTCTTCGGCGCGGTGGTGAAGAAGGGAGAACCGGTCGAGCCCGTGCGCGAAGCGCTCACCCAGGCGGTCGAGGAATTCGCCGCCAGGCCGCCGACCGCGGAAGAGATGGAGCGGGTGCGCCGCTCCTACCTGAACACCATCGAGCGCAGCCTGAACGACCCGCAGGCCGTCGGCGTGGCCCTGTCCGAGGTGATCGCGCTGGGCGACTGGCGCCTGTACTTCCTGAGCCGCGAGCGCATCCAGCAGGTCAGCGCGGAGCAGGTGGCGGCCGCGTCGCGCAACTACTTCATGCGCAGCAACCGCGTGACCGGCACCTTCATCCCGGAGGAGGCGCCGCAGCGCGCCACGGTGCCGGCCGCGCCCACGGTCGAGGCGGTGATGAAGGACTTCAAGCCGGCCGCCTCCAGCCTGGTATCGGAGGACTTCGATCCCAGCCAGCGGAACATCATGAAGCGCACCACGCTCACCACGGCGGGCGGCGTGAAGCTGGCCCTGCTGCCGAAGAAGAACCGCGGCGAGACCGTGACGGTCGATCTGCGCCAGCACTTTGGCGACGAGAAGAACATGACCGGCAAGGGCGCGGTGCCGGCGCTGACGTCCGCGATGCTGCTGCGCGGGACCACGCGCTACACCCGCGCCCAGCTGGCCGACGCCTTCGACAAGCTCAAGATGACGGGCAGCCCCAACCATTTCCAGACCACGCGCGCCAACCTGCCCGAAGCCCTGAAGCTGGCCGCCCATGTGCTGAAGGAGCCGAGCTTCCCGGAAGCCGAATTCGAGCAGCTGCGCCGGCAGTCGCTGGTGGGCCTGGAAGCCAGCCGCGCCGAACCGGAAAGCGTGGCCGCGCGCGCGCTGGCGCGGCATGGCGACCCCTATCCGCGCGGCGATGTGCGCCATGCGAATTCGCTGGAAGAAGACATCGAGGACATCAAGGCCGCGCGCCTGGAGGACCTGAAGGCCTTCCACCGCGACTACCACGGCGCCCATCCGGCCGAGATGGCGATCGTGGGCGACTTCGATCCCAAGGAAATCACGCCGCTGGTGGACCAGCTGTTCGGCGGATGGAAGGCGCCCGCCAACGCGGCGCCGATCCTGCGCCGCCACGTGGAGGTGGCGCCCACCACGCAGACGATCGATACGCCGGACAAGGAGAACGGCTTCTACATCGCCGGCATGAACCTGGACCTGAACGTCGACGACCCGGATTATCCGGCGCTGATGCTGGCCAATTACATCTTCGGCGAAGGCGGCCTGAAGTCGCGCCTGATGGACCGCATCCGCCAGAAGGACGGCTTGTCCTACGGCGGCGGCTCGGACCTGTCGGCGGGCAGCCTGGACCGCGCCGGCAGCTTCACGATCAGCGCCATCGCCGCGCCGCAGAATCTTGCCAGGCTGGACGCCGCCGTGCGCGCCGAGCTGGCGCGTGCGCTGAAGGAGGGCTTCACGGCGGCGGAACTGGCCGGCGCCAAGTCGGGCATGATGCAGCAGCGCCTGCAGAACCGCTCGGACGACGGGGTGCTCGCGGCGGGCTGGACGGCCTTCCTGTACCGGGACAAGACCTACGAATGGTCGGCCGAGCTGGAGCGCAAGCTGATGGCGGTCACCGTGCCCGAGCTGAACGCCGCCTTCCGCAAGGCCATCGATCCGGCCAAGCTGTCGGTGTTCATCGCGGGCGACCAGGGCAAGGCCAGGCCGCGCTAGAGTGTTGCCTCTAGTCAAGCTCGCAACAGATGAGCAAATTCGTGCCGCTCCGGCGGACCAATTTGTGACAGAGAAAACGCGCTTGCGTTAGAATGTTGCTTTTGGGCAGCACGCGTTGTGCAGTTTCATCTGGGAGCATCATGAAGGGCATCAGCAAGCAGCAGCCGGAGGCGGGCATTTCGTTTTCCGGCAAGGTCGTTCTCGTCACCGGTGCGGCAAGCGGGATCGGACGGGCGATCGCGCTGGCTTTCGGCCGGGCCGGGGCCAGTGTGGTGGTCGCGGACACCTCGATCGAAGGCGGCCACGCGACCGCCGCGATGATCGTCGAATCGGGCGGCAAGGCCTTGTTCGTACAAAGTAACGTCACCCGCGCGCACGAAGTCGAGGCGCTGGTCGAGAAGACCATCAATTACTACGGCCGCCTGGACTACGCGGTCAACAACGCCGCGGTCGACGAGGAACGCCAGTCGCTGGCGGAAGTCGACGACGAGCAGTTCGACCGCATCATGGGCGTCAACGTGAAGGGCGTGTGGCTGTGCATGAAGTACCAGCTGCGCCAGATGCTCAAGCAGGGCGGCGGGGCGATCGTCAACATGGCCTCGGTGTCGGGCCTGGTGGGTTCGCCCAGCCGCGCGATCTATGGCGCCTCCAAGCATGCGGTGGTCGGGCTGACCCGGAGCGCGGCGGCGGAGTATGCGCGTGAAGGTATCCGCGTGAATGCGCTGTGCCCGGGCGCCGTCAAGACGCCGATGCTGGCGCGTGCGATCGAGCGCGATCCGGGCTTCGAGAAGAAGCTGAAGGCGGCGCAGCCGCTGGGACGGTATGCCGAAGCCGCGGAGATCGCGAATGCGGCATTGTGGCTGTGTTCGGACCAGGCGTCGTACGTCAATGGGCACGAGCTGGTGGTGGATGGCGGATTTACCGCTGTTTGAGCTTTGCTGAACTTGGGTCCCCGCGCAGGCGGGGACCCAAGTTTGCTAGCACACCGCTTGCTCAACCCGCATTCAGTTCCGCCACAAAATCATACATATCCCCCCTGAAGTACGACCTGCACAGCTCCACCGCCCGCCCATCGCGCAGGAACCCCAGCCTCTCCACGCACAAGCCGGCATCGCCCTGGCTGGCCTGCAGCAAGCGCGCCTGCTCCGCCCCCAGTAACAAGGCCGTCAGCCGCTGCAGTGCCCGCACCGGCCGGTTCCCCGCCGCCTCCAGCGCCTCGTACATCGATTCCTGCACCGCATCCAGCGAGGGCAGGGCGAAGGCCGCGATGGTCGCGTACTCCAGGCACATCGGCACCTCGTCGGCAAAGCGGATGCGGTTGAAGCGGTACACCGGCGTCCCCGGCGACAGCCGCAGGCGCAGCGCCTCCTCGGGCGTCACCAGGCCTTCCGAACGCTTGAGCCATTCGCTGCGCGGCGCCCGCCCGCGCGCCCGCATGTCCTCGGAAAACGAGGTGAGCTTGGCGAAGTTCTTCTCGATGCGGGTGTTGATGAAGTTGCCCGAACCCGGCCGCCGCACCAGCAGGCCTTCCTCGACCAGCCCGTCGATGGCCTTGCGCACCGTGATGCGCGAGATGCCCAGTTCCGCCGCCAGCTGGCGCTCGGCCGGCAGCGCGGCCGCCGGGCCGAAGGCGCCTTCGTCGATCGCCTGGCGCAGCGCGCGCTGGAGCTGCTCGTAGAGCGGCAGCTTGGCGGTGCCGGCAATGTTGTACATCAGTTGGGCGAGGGGAGTCATGCCGCGCATGATAGCGTCTTATTTGGGCCGCGGGTCCCTCAAGCCATGGCAGACCACCTGCACGCGCCCCGCGCGCACTTCGCGCACCGCTTCGGCCACCGCGCGCGCCACGTTGCGCACCTCTTCCTGCATGGCGGTGTCGCGGTCGAGCGCCTCGTGGCTGTCGGCATAGGATTCGTAATAGCCCACGAAGCGGTCGAGCAGGCCGAAGCTGCCCGAGTCGACCAGGCCCATCCAGTTGAGCCAGTCCGACAGCGCGCGCCGCGTGCCCTCGATGCCGGCCACGTCGCCGTGCACCACCAGGCCGAAGGCGCGGCCCGCCAGGTGCTTGGGATAGTCCCAGCCGGCGCGCTCGATGTCCTTGGCGATCTCGGGCTTCTTGCCCTGGGTCGAAGTGGGATCGGGATTGCCGCCGTCGGCGCATACCAGGCGGTCGATCATCAGCTTGAGCACGGCCGGGGTCTGGTACCAGTAGACCGGCGTGACGATGATCACGCCATGCGCCAGCACCCAGCGCTCGTAGATCTCGTTCATCCAGTCGCCGGTCTGGCGCTCGGCGTGGTTCGGGTAGCAGCTGCAGGGCCAGTGGCACAGCGGCATGGCGGTCGAGACGCAGCCCTTGCAGGGGTGGATGTGGCGGTCGTAGTCGGAGATGAGCAGGCTCAGGTCGAGCACGTCGGCCTCGACGCCTTGCGCCTGCAGCGTGTCGCGCGCGAGCATGGTCAGGCGCCAGGACTTCGAGACCTCGCCCGGGCAGCTGCCGTCGTTGCGCGCGGCGCCGTTGACGAGCAGGATGCGGTCCTTCGTGGCCGGGTCTTTCTGGCGCGCTTCGGCGGCGAGCAGGCGGTCGCGGGCTTCCTTCCACTCGATCGACAGGTCGTAGTCCGGGTCGGCGAAGCCGGGACCGGCCTTGACGGTGCGCGGGGCCTTGCGGCCCTTGGTGTAGGCGTCCCAGGCGACTTCCTCGATCGCGTCCAGCGCGTCCGCTACCTTGTCGTAGGCGGGGTCGTAGTAGGCGCGGCGGAAATGCAGGTGGAATTCGTCGCGTCCCAGTTTGGCGGGAGCCTGGCCTTTGCGTACGCTTGTCATGACGCCTCCGTGTGAACGGAGGGATTATGCGACGGGCTGGGCCGGGGCTATGTACGGGGGCGCACGTTGGTGGGTGAAAAGAGATCGTGGTGAGCGTGCAAACTTGGATCCCCGCCAAGGCGGGGACCCAAGTGCGTACGCACAGGCCAAAAACAAAAAGCCGGGCATCAAGCCCGGCTTCCCGTTGCAGCGAGAGGATTACTGCGCCGCAGTCTTCGCACCGCCACGCTGCTGCTGGTTCAGCAGCACGATCCAGTACTTGGCCAGGTCGCCCGCACCGCCGCCGCCCTTGACGGACTCGAAGGTCTTGATCGCATCCGCGCTCTTGCCCGCGCGCACCTGCGCCATGCCCAGGCGCAGCTTGGCTTCTTCCGGATTCTTCAGGCCGCCCTTGGCGATGCCCTGCTGGATGAAGCCGACGCCCTTGTCGCCCTGGTCCATGGTGGCATAGGCCCAGCCCAGGTTGACCAGGCCGGCGCCGGTCTTGGCCTTGGCTGCCGAGGCTTCGCCGGCGGCGATGTTCTTGGCGTCGTCGGCAGCGCCCTTGGCGGCCTTGTCGCGCAGCGCGGTGTGGGTCTTGGCGTTGGCGCCCTTGCCCAGCACGCCATTGGCGAAGCCGGCGTCCATCACCTTCTTGGCTTCGGTCGGGAAGCCGTCGCGCAGCGACAGTTCGGCCAGGTCGACGTACTCTTCCGGCGCCATCTGCTTCACGGCCGCGAATTCCAGGCGGTACACGTTGATCATGTTGGTCTGGGCGTCGAAGCCCTTCTGGCGCGCCACGCCGCGGTTCAGCAGGTCGGTCCAGAAGTCGTCGTTCGGGTAGTAGGCGACCAGCTTTTCCAGGCCGGCCAGGTAGCCCGCGTCATCCTTGGCCTTGTTGGCGGCCGACGCCAGCAGGCGCAGGTCTTCCTCGGACGGGGTCTTGCCGGACTTTTCCATGGCCTCGATCAGCGGCAGCATCTCGGTCTTCGCGGTCGCGTAGTCGCCGCTCAGGTAGTAGGAACGGATCAGCGCCGGGGTCACTTTTTCCGGGGTCGAGCTTTCCTTCTGGTAGCGCTTGAACCACTCGATCGCCTTGGCGTAGTCCTTGGCGTTGTAGTGGGTGTTGGCCACGGCCTGGATGAAGTCGGCCTGCTCGTTGCCTTTCAGGCGGCCCGAGTTGATCACGCCTTCCAGTGCCGGCAGCATCATCGCATTGTTGCTGGTCGCCGAACCCAGCGAAATCTTCATGCGGTTGAGCACGTAGTCTTCGTACGGGGTACGGTTCGCGATCGCTTCCGCCTGGGTGATGCGGTTCTGGATTTCCGTGTAATTCTTGGCTTCCATCAGCGGCTTGATCTGGGCCGGGTCGAGCAGCTTGAACAGCTCGGGGCGGACCGTGTCCGCGGGCGCAGCGGCGGCGGCCGGCGCATCGGTCTTTTGCTGGGCGTGGGCGCTGGTCATCAGGGCCGGGGAGGACAGGCCAACGGCGGCCAGCATCAGGCAGAGGCGGGCAAGACGGAATTGGGACATGGAGTATCCTTCAATCAAGACAAAAAATGAGCAAGTGCGCTTTCGCCAATATAGCGAAAATGCCAATCTCGGACAAAGCGTGCATTGTCCCATAAAACTGCCATTTTCAGGCTCGGCAATTGTGCCCGACTGAGCGCCTGTGCACCTGTACGGTTACATAGCGTTACCTCAAATGTCATGCGGACGCTGCTACGCGCTTGTCCTCTAACGCCCGAGTATGCGGATTGGTTGATCCGCCAATGAAAAAAGAGGCGCCGGAGCGCCTCTTTCTTTACTGCATCGCGGACTCCGCAACCGGTCCGCCGCCGAAGCCCGGCACCGGACAGATCCCCGGTGCATCGGCCTCGCCGGCCAGCCAGGCGACCACCGCCTCCAGCGCGGGCGGCGCGAAGCCATAGGTCATCAGGGCGGGGGCGTCGAAGTCCAGCGCCTGGTAGGGATTCCACAACGCAATGTGCAGGTCCGGCAGCCAGGTCGCACGCGCGTGTGGGCCATAGCGGCGGCGCGAGGTCGAGGCCAGGACCGTGAAGCGGCCGTCCTGCGGCAGGGCGCTCCAGTCGAAGCTTTCCGCATCGGCGAAGGTCACCAGCTCGACCTCGTACAGGCGGCCCAGCGCGGCCGCGATGTGTGCGGCCGGCACGCCCGCTTCCGAGACGCCGTCGCTGACCACGTCCTGGCGTGCCACCAGGCGCAGCTTGCTGCCGTGTGCAGGGCGCTGCGGCTGGCCGAGCGCGGTCAGGCCCGCGCGCCAGGCGCGCGCCATCAGTTCGCGGTCGTCCTGCTCGCGCAGGTAAGCGGCCGGGCCGGCCGGATGGGCCTGGGCCAGGGCCGACAGGCGGGCCAGGCGCGCCTCGACGTCCGCCAGCGGCAGCACGCCCTCGCGGATCGCCTGGGCGATGGCCTGCACGGTTTCCTCTTGCGTCTCGCGCGAGCCGATCGCCATCACCATGTCCGCGCCCGCGACCAGCGCGTTGACGGCCGCCTGGCCGGCGCCATAGCGGTGCGCTATCGCGTGCATGTCCATGCCGTCGGTGATGATCACGCCCTGGTAGCCGAACTGCTCGCGCAGGATGCCGGTCAGGATCGCGTGCGACATCGTGGCCGGGTTCACCGGATCGAGCGCCGGGTAGACGATGTGCGCGGTCATGACGGCGGGGGCCGGGGTTGCTGCCCGGGAGGCGATGCGGAAGGGCGCGAACTCGAAGCGCTCCAGTTCCGCCAAGGGCTTGTCCACCGTCGGCAGGTCGCGGTGCGAGTCGACGTGGGTGTCGCCGTGGCCGGGGAAGTGCTTGACGCAGCAGGCCACCCCTTCCGATTCGCTGCCTTCCATCCAGGCCAGGGCGATGCGGGTCGCCTGCTCGGGATCGGCGCCGAAGGAGCGCTCGGCGATCACCGGGTTGTGCGGGTTGTTGTTCAGGTCCAGCACCGGCGCGAAGTTCCAGTTGAAGCCGAGGGCGCGCACCGCGCGCGCCACCGCCGCGCCGACGTCGCGCGCCAGCTGCGGGTCGTTGGCCGCGCCCAGCGCCATCGCCGACGGCGGCGCCGGCACCCAGGTCGAGCGCACCACGGCGCCGCCTTCCTGGTCGAGGGCGATCAGGGCCTCCGGGCCCATCGCCCCGCGCAGCGCGCCGGTGAAGCGGGCCAGCTGGGTTGCGTCCGTCATGTTCTGGCGGAACAGGCAGGCGCCGCGCACCTTGTGCGCGCGCAGGAAGGCGTCCGTGTCGGCGTCGAGTTCGGTGCCGAACAGCCGCACCATCATCAGCTGGCCGGCCAGCTCGAGGTAATTAGTCATATCAGTTGGTCCTGGTGACCTTGCTCAGGTGGCGTGGGCGGTCCGGATCGAGGCCGCGCGCCTTCGACAGGTTCGCCGCCATCACGTAGAAGGCCTGGATCGCCGCGATCGGATCGAGGTCGGGGATGGCCGCCGTCGGCAGGGTCAGGTCGCGGCTGGCGATGTCCTCGGGCGCGGCGAGCAGCACCCGCGCGCCGCGGCCGCGCATCTCGTCGGCCAGGGCCACCAGGCCGGCCTGGGCCGGGCCGCGGGTGGCGAAGATCAGCAGCGGATAGCCTTCCTCGATCAGGGCCATGGGGCCGTGCTTGATCTCGGCGCCGGAGAAGGCTTCGGCCTGCAGGGCCGAGGTTTCCTTGAACTTGAGGGCCGATTCCAGGGCAATGGGGAAGCTGATGCCGCGGCCGACCACCATGATGTTGCGGGCCGGGGCCAGCACCTCGAGCGCGGGCGACCAATCAAGCCGGGCGGCCTTGGCCAGCGACTCGGGCAGGGCGGCGATGCCGTCCTTCAGCTCCGGATCGTTCTGCCATTCGGCCACCAGGCGCGCGCCGGCCACCAGGCTGGTGATGAAGCTCTTGGTCGCGGCGACGCTTTGCTCCTTCCCCGCGTGCAGGGGCATGGCCCATTCGGCGGCATGCGCCAGCGGCGAGGACGCGTCGTTGACCAGGGCCACCGTGGTGGCGCCGCCGTCGCGGAAATAGCGGATCGGCTCGACCACGTCGGGGCTCTGGCCCGACTGCGAGATCGATACGGCCAGGGTGTCGCGCGTGATCAGGGGCGACTTGTACAGCGTGACCAGCGACATCGGCAGCGAGGTCACCAGACGGCCCATGCGCGCCATGATCAGGTAGGCCAGGTAGTTCGAGGCGTGGTCCGAGCTGCCGCGTGCGACCGTGACGGCGCTGTGGAAGCTGGTCGAGCGCAGCGTGCGGCCCAGCGCGGCGTAGCGCTCCTGGTCCTGCGACAGTTGCAGGGCCACGCATTCGCTGGCGGACAGGGCTTCCTGGAGCATCAAGGAAGTGGTGGATGCGGTCACAGCGCTTCTCCTTCAATGTAGACGGCTTTGATATTCAGTTCGCGGTCGAGCACCACGAAGTCGGCGTGGCAGCCCGGCGCCAGGCGCCCGCGCCGGGTTTCGCCGAGGTAGTCGGCGGCATTGGTGGACACGCGCAGGCAGGCTTCCTCGAGCGGCAGGCCGATCTTGACCAGGTTGCGCAGCGCCTGGTCCATGGTCAGCGTGCTGCCGGCCAGGGTGCCGTCGGCCAGGCGCACGCCGCCCATGCACTTGTGGACCACCTGGCGGCCCAGCATGTACTCGCCGTCGGGCATGCCGGCGGCGGCGGTGGAGTCGGTCACGCAGAACAGCTTGGGGATGCAGCGCAGCGCGGTCTTGATCGCGCCCGGATGCACGTGCAGCAGGTCGGGGATGATCTCGGCGTATTCGGCATGCGCCAGCGCGGCGCCCACCATGCCGGGGTCGCGGTGGTGCAGGCCGGGCATGGCGTTGAACAGGTGGGTGAAGCCGGCCGCGCCATGTTCCAGCGCCTGCACGCCCACTTCGTAATTGCCGTTGGTGTGGCCGATCTGCACGCGGATGCCGGCGTTGGCCAGCTGGCGCACCAGGTCCATGTGGCCGTCGATCTCGGGCGCCACGGTGATCAGGCGCATCGGCGCCTGGTCGTCGAAGCTTTTCACTTCGGCTAGCGTGGCTTCGCGCGCGAAGGGCGGCTGGGCCCCCAGCTTGCCGGCATTGATGTAGGGGCCTTCCAGGTGCACGCCGAGGATGCGCGCTTCCTTCTTGCCGCGCGTGCGGCAGGCCGCGCCGATGGCGTCCAGGGCCTGGCGGATGTCTTCCAGCGGCGCGGTCATGGTGGTGGCCAGCAGGCTGGTGGTGCCGTGCTTCGCATGCAGGGCGGCGATCACGTGCGGGGCGTCGCCGCCTTCCATCATGTCGCGCCCGGCGCCGCCGTGCACGTGCACGTCGATGAAACCCGGCAGGATGTAGTCGTCGCCGTTGGTGTCCGGATTGACGGGGGTGCCGTCGACGGCGTCGACCAGCACGCCGTAGCGCAGTTCGCCATGGATCCAGCCGTCGGGAGTGAGGATGTTGCCCTTCATGTGTGGGTTTCCTTGAGGTGCAGTTCGATCATGCGCAGCGCGCCGGCGGCGGAGTCGCCGTGCGGCGGGCTGCAACGCGCCAGGGTGTCGGCCGGCAGGTAGGTGCGCAGCGGTTCGCCCAGCCCGCCGCACAGCGACAGGGGCAGGCTGCCGCTCGGGTCGAGGGCGCGCGCGATGCTGGCCACTTCGCGGCCGGCGTGTTCGAGGATGGAGAGCGCCACCGGGTCGGCGGTGCCGTGCGCGACCACGAAGCGCGCCAGGCCGGCATAGTCGGCCTGGGTGGCCTTGCCGAGCCAGACCTGGACCGCGTCGCGGCTTCCCCCGCAGGCCGCGCTCACGTCGCGCGCCAGCTCGCCGCCCTCGGCGCGGCCGTCGATGACCTGTTCGATGTGGTTCAGCGCGCGCAGGCCCATCCAGGCGCCGCTGGCCTCGTCCCCGGCCGGGAAGCCCCAGCCGCCCACCTCCACCCGCCGGCCATCGGCGCGCAGCGCCTCGCCCACGCTGCCGGTGCCGATCGCCACGATGGCGCCGGGACGGCCCTGGTGGGCGCCCATCAGGGTCGAGAAACCGTCGGTGTCGAGCACGAAGGCGGCGTAGCCAGGATTGGCCGCGCCGAACGCCGCCGCCCATTCCTTGTTGTGCACCCCGGCCAGGCCCAGGCCGATGGCGCAGGAGTGCAGGGGAATGGTGTCGATGCCGATCGCGGCGAAGGCTTGCGCGACGGCCGCGTTGACCGCGTTCCAGGCAGTGGCCGTGCCGTTGCGCAGGCCCGAGGGACCGCTGGCGCCTTGGGCGAGTTCCGTACCGTCGGCGCGGGCCAGCCGCACGCGCGTGCCGGTGCCGCCGCCATCGACGCCGATGAGATAGTCGATCATGGTGTAAAGAGAGCCGGGGGAGGTGGTCGCACTATAGGCAGGCCCTGCTGCGATGTCAACAGGTATTTAACTGGTATGCACATTTCCTTTGCAGATATGCCTCGATAGCCCTAGGTTATGTGCATAAATGATTGATTTTTCAGGGAAAATAATTGGTATTGTTTTTGGTATTGTCGACGCCCTCGATTACCTGGGAGGTAATCGCCCGCGCGAACCGGTTTGCCGAGAATGGGAAGCACTGGAACACACCCCTCAACCAACCGGAGAAGACCATGGAACACGCACACTCGATCGCCCAGCACTACCTCAGCGCCTGGAACGAACGCGACGCCGCCGCCCGCCGCGCCCTGGTGGCCGCACTGTTCGCTCCCCACGCACGCTACCTCGATCCCATGATGCAGGGCGCCGGCCACGACGGCATCGACGGCCTGATCGCCGGCGCCCAGCAGCACTTCCCGGGCCACCGTTTCGAACTGAGCGGCACGCCGGACGGCCACAACGACGTGGTGCGCTTTTCCTGGACCCTGAGCGGCCCCGACGGGAAGGTCGCGGCGCGTGGCCTCGATGTCGCCACCCTGAGCAGCGACGGCCGCCTGGCGACCGTCACCGGCTTCCTCGATCACGTCGCCTGAAGGAGAACGCCATGACCCCGCTAGTTCCTTACGGCGCCCTGTGCGGCACCCCGAATACCGTGCGCACCAAGTCGGGCGCCGACCTGTTCTACCGCGACTGGGGGACGGGCAAGCCGGTGCTGTTCGTGGCCAGCTGGGCGCTGCCTTCGGATTCGTGGAATATCCAGATGATGGCCCTGCTGGAGGCGGGCTACCGCGTGATCGCCTTCGACCGCCGCGGCCATGGCCGCTCGTCCGACCCGGGGCGCGGCTACGACTTCGACACCCTGGCCGACGACATCGCGGCCGTGATCGACGCCCTGGACCTCGCGGGCGTGACCCTGGTCGGCCACTCGATGGCCTGCGGCGAGATCGTGCGCTACCTCAGCCGCCATGGCGGCGCGCGCATCCGTGGCGCGGCCCTGCTGGCGCCGATGACGCCCTACCTCCTGCAGACCCCGGACAACCCGGACGGCATGGCCGGCGAACTGTGCGCGGCAGTGCGGCGCCAGCTGGTGCACGACTTCGCCGGCTGGATCGACGAGAACATGGAGCCCTTCGTGCCGGGAGCCGGCGAGAGCACCAGGGCCTGGCTGCGCACCATGGCCATGAGCGCTTCGCTGCACGCGCTGTGCGAATGCAACCGCGCGCTGGCGCAGGAGGACTTCCGCCCGGACCTGGCGCGGGTCGGTGTGCCGGTGCTCCTGGTCGCCGGCGGCCGCGACGCCAGCGCGCCGCCCGGCCTGACCGCGCACCCGACCGCGCGCCTGCTGCCGGACGCCACCCTCAAGCTGTACGAGGACGCGCCGCACGGCATGTTCCTGACCCACCGCGACCGGGTCAATGCCGACCTGCTTGAGTTCATCGCATCGATCAGCCACAATCGGCTGGATCAGTAAAAGGAGAAAGCATGGACACCGCCGTCAGCCCGGGAAGCGCGCAGTACTTCAGCGATTTCGCAGCGGCCCTGCGCTACTGGCGCGGCAAGCGCGGCATCAGCCAGCTGCGCCTGTCGGCGGACAGCGGCATCTCGCAGCGCCACCTGAGCTTCCTCGAAACCGGCCGTGCCCAGCCCGGCAAGGACCTGATCCTCAAGCTCGGGCTGGTGCTGGACATCCCGCTGCGCCAGCGCAACGCGATGCTGCTGGCGGCCGGCTTCGCGCCGGCCTACCGCGAGCGCAGCCTGTCGGACCCGGACCTGGCCGCGGTCAAGCAAGCCCTCGACTTCATGCTGCAGCAGCAGGCGCCGTATCCGGCCCTGGTGGTCGACCGCCTGTGGAACCTGGTCATGCTCAACGACCCCGCGGCGCGCATGCTGCGCTTCTTCCTCGGCATGCCGGAGCACGCGCCGATCCCGCGCGACGGGTCGATCAACGTGCTGCGGGCGACGCTCGACCCGCATGGCCTGCGGCCCGCGCTGGTCAACTGGCAGCTGGTCTGCGCCGACCTGCTGCACTGGGTGCAGCGCGAAGCCATGGGCGACGGCCCGGGCAGCGAGGCGGCCCGGCTGCTGGACGAGCTGACGGCACTGCCCGGCATCGCCGAAGCGGCCGCGCAGCCCAACCTGGACCGGCTGGCGCTGCCTTTCCTGCCGCTCAGCCTGCGCAAGGACGGGGTGGAGCTGAACCTGTTCACGGCCATCACCACGCTCGGCACGCCGCACGACGTCACCGTGCACGAGCTGCGCCTGGAAACCTTCTTCCCGGCGGACGAGGCCAGCCGCCACTGGTTCCAGCGCCAGGCGACATAAGGGCGCGGGAGGGCAGGGCGGCAACGCGTTTCTGGTGAAAGTGTTATCGTTCCGGGCGTCTGCGCTACCCGGCAGGCATTGATTAACGGAACCAGAACACGATGCAGCATCCCCCGTCCGCGAGCGATCGCGATCCGCGCCTCGACTTTGCCGCCGGCGGCGGCGCCATGGGCGCGCTGCTGCGCGCCACGGACTGGAGCGCCTCCCCGCTCGGCCCCATGGCGCACTGGCCGCAGCCGCTGCGCACCGCGGTCGGCATCATGCTGGGCTCCACCCAGCCGATGTACATCGCCTGGGGCGCCGGACTGCAGCTGCTGTTCAACGACGGCTACCGCGACATCCTCGGCGCCCGCGCCGCGCATCCCGGGCAGGTGCTGGGCCGGCCCTTCGCCGAGGTCTGGCACGACGTCTGGGAGCAGGTCGGTCCGATGCTGGCAAGCGCCATGGCGGGCCAGCCGGCCCATGGCGAAGACCGCCTGTTCGTCCTGCGCCGCAACGGCTATGCGGAGGAGATGTACGCCTCGTATTCGGCCACGCCCTTGCGCGGCGAGGATGGCAGCGTGGCGGGCGTGTTCTGCGTGTGCGCCGAAACCACCAACAAGATGGTGTCGCTGCAGGAGCGCGACGCCGCGCTGGTCACGGCCGAGGCCAATGCGCTGTTCCGCACCTTCTTCGAGCAGGGCACCCATTACGCGGCCCTGATGTCGCTCGACGGCCGGGTGCTGGCAGTCAACCAGGTCGCCCTGGATGCCTGCGGCTACCGGCGCGACGATGTGCTGGGCCGGCCGTTCTGGGAATGCGGCTGGTGGAACCGCTCGGCGCCGCTGATGGACACCGTCCGCGCGAGCATGGCCAGCGCCGCCCAAGGGGAAACCGTGCGCCACGAACTGCCGTATTTCATCGCCGACGGCAGCCGGCGCTGGACCGATGTCGTGTTCACGCCGGTGACCGGCGCGCGCGGCGAGCTGCTCTCGGTGGCCGCCACCGGCGCCGACATCACCGAACGGCGCCAGGTCGAGGAGCGCCTGCGCCTGCTGGACGCCATCGGCGAGGCGACCCGCATCGCGGCCGAGCCGAAAGCCATCATGGAGGAAGCCACGCGGCTGCTGGGCGAGCACCTGGGCGTCACGCGCGTGGCCTATGCCGACCTGGAGCCGGACAACGACCGCTTCACCATCCGCCACGACTGGACCGTGCCGGGCGCGGTCTCGACCGCCGGCGTGTACTCGCTCGACCTGTTCGGCTCGCGCGCCCGCGACAAGCTGCGCACCGGGCGCACGCTCCTGATCGGCGATGTCGACGCCGAGCTGGCCTCGGGCGACGGCTTCGAGATGTTCAACCAGATCGGCATCAAGGCCATCATTTGCTGCCCCCTGGTGAAGGGCGGCAAGCTGGTGGCCATGATGGCCGTGCACCAGGACCGGCCGCGCGCCTGGAGCGCGGGCGAGATCGCGCTGGTCGAGGCGGTGGTCGAGCGCTGCTGGGCCCACATAGAGCGGGTGCGTTCGACCGAAGCCCTGCGCGACGCCGACCGGCGCAAGTCGGAATTCCTGGCCACGCTCGCGCACGAGCTGCGCAATCCGCTGGCGCCGGTGAGGAACGGCCTGGAGATCCTGCGCATGAGCGCCAGCCCGGCCGTGACCCTGCGCGTGCGCGAGATGATGGAGCGCCAGGTGAACCATATGGTCCACCTGATCAACGACCTCCTCGACATCGCGCGCGTCTCGAGCGGCAAGCTGGTGCTGCAACAGAGCCTGGTCGACCTGCGCGAGGTGATCGGCACCGCGGTCGAGACCAGCCAGCCGCTGATCGACGGCGCCGGCCACACCCTGGACCTGGAACTGCCGGAGGCGCCGCTGCCGATCGAGGCCGATGCGGTGCGCATCAGCCAGGTGCTCAGCAACCTGCTGTCGAACGCGGCCAAGTACACGCCGGCCGGCGGGCACATCGCCGTCACGGCGCGCGCGGTGGACGGCGCCGCCGAGGTGGAGGTGGCGGACAACGGCATCGGCATCGCGCCGGAATCGCTGGGGGCGGTATTCGACATGTTCTCGCAGGTGGCGCGCAGCATCGACCGCTCGGCCGGCGGCCTGGGCATCGGGCTGTCGCTGGTGCGCCGCCTGGTGGAGCTGCATGGCGGCTCGGCGACGGCGGCCAGCGCGGGGCCGGGGCAGGGCAGCCGCTTCACGGTGCGCCTGCCGCTGGCGGCGCCGGCGGCCGATTCCGGCCATCGCAGCGAACAGCCGCAGACCGCAGGCGCGGGCCGGCGCCTGCGCGTGCTGGTGGCGGACGACAACCTGGATGCGGCCGACTCGCTTTGTGCGCTGCTGCAGATGGCCGGGCACGAGACCCGCACCGCCTACGACGGCGTCAACGCGCTCGAGGTGGCGGCCGGTTTCCAGCCGGAGCTGGTGTTCCTGGACATCGGCATGCCGCGCATGGACGGCTACGAAGCGGCGCGCCGCATGCGCGAACTGCCGGGAATGGAGGGAGTGCTGCTGGCCGCGCTGACCGGATGGGGCGCGGCCGAGGACCGGGCGCGCTCGCGCGCGGCCGGCTTCGATCATCACCTGCTCAAGCCGGCGCAGCCGGCCGAGGTACAGGCGGTGCTGGCGGAGGCCGCCGCCGCCTGAGGCGAATCGGCGGCGGAAATACGTCTCTTACTGCGGCGCGTACTGCGCCGACTGCCGGCTGCCGCTGCGGTCGACCACCAGCAGTTGGGCGCCCTGGCGGCGCTCGCGGCCGGCGACGTTGACGGCGGCCGTGCCCGGCCCACGCACCGCGATGTCGGCGCGCCCGGCCGTCAGCTTGCGGCCTTCCAGGCTGCCCGAACCGCTGCACTGGGCGCGCACCAGATCGACCTTGCCGTCGATGTGGGCGCTGCCCGGTCCGCTCATCTTGAGCAGCAGGCGCTTGCCGGACATGGTCGCGGTCAGGTCGCCCGAGCCGCGCAGCTCGCCGTCCAGGGTGTCTTCCACCTGGGCCAGCTCCACCGTGCCAGGCCCCTGGCTCTTGACGACGGCCTTCCTGACCTTCAATTCTTCGGCGTCCAGGTCGCCCGAGCCGGTGAGGATCGCATTCAGCTCGCCCACCGTGCCGCTGAGGGTGGCGTTGCCCGGCCCGTCCATGCGCACCACGGCCGTTTTCGCCTGCAGGCCGGCCGCATTCAGTTCGCCCGAGCCGGTAATCAGGGCGTCGAGCTTGCGGATGGCGCCGCCCACGCAGGCATTGCCCGGGCCGTGCTGCACCGTGCTCACGGTTTCCGCCGCCAGCGAGCAGGCCTGGAAGTCGCCCGAACCGCTGACTTCGGCGCGCACTTCGCGGCTGCTGCCGTTCAGCTTCATGCCGCCCGGGCCGCTCAGGCGGGCGTGCAGGCGCGCCAGGCGCAGGTCGTCGCCTTCGAGGTCGCCCGAGCCGCTCAGGTTGGCCACCAGTTCGTTGCCCACGCCGGACAAGTGCACGTCGCCGGGACCGGACATGCTCAGTTCGACGTTGGCCGCCTTGATCCGGTGCAAGTCGGCGTCGCCGCTGCCGCTCACGCGCACGCTCAGCTCGCGCACCGCGCCCGAGGCTTCCAGGTCGCCGGGGCCGTCGATGCTGAGGGCGAAGCGGTCGCCGCTCACGTGGTCGAGCTCGACGTCGCCGCTGCCGGACATCTTGAGGCTGCCGAGCTGGGCGGCGGTGATGTGGATGACGACGCTGTCGCGGCGCTTGCCGAAGCTGAAATTGAAGCCGTTGCGCTCGACAGGGCGCACCACCAGGGTATTGCCGCGCAGGACGGTCTCGACCTCCTCGAGCTGCTTGCGCTCGCCGCTCAGCTCGATGCCCGGGCGGCCCTGGGCATTCACCACCACGTGGTAGGGGCCGGACAGTTCGATCGCGCTGAAGGCGCCGACCGTGCGCTGTTCGGTCACCGTGCCGGCCGGCGGTTCGGCATGGCTGGCCTGGGTGGCAAGGAAGCCGGCGCCGACGGCGGCGGCCAGGAGGGAGTGCTTGAGGGCGGTGTTCATCGTGTTCTGGGCGACAGGATCGGGGGAGACTGAACGATAGGGCAGGGCGGGCCGCGCTGCGCGCATAAAACGACAGACCTACGAAAACGTGGTGTAAAACGCAAAATTGCGCGATGAGCTGCCGGGCTGTCGAGGCCCGCCTGTCGCCATCGCGCCCCGCTTGGCCCATAATGGGAGCATTGTCGAACGAGCCCCTTCCGTGATCCGTCACCAGGTCAGAGCAGTCATCAAGCATCTTGCATGCGCCGCCCTCGGGCTGGCGTGCGCACACGCGCAGGCGGCGCCCTCGACCTTCGGCCCCGTGATCGGCAGCGCGCTGCTGTGCCGCAGCCAGCTGGACAGCGCCTATTTCCATTCCTGGCTGACCCAGGCCTTCGGCCCGTCCTACAAGCGCGAAGGCGGGGCGTACTGGTTCCGCACCGACGCCACCCTGTGGGGCGCCAGGGTGCGCGAAGTGATGGTCAGCGACGATAGCAGCGAGATCGTGTTCGTCGGCGCCGTCACCGACAGCACGCCGGAAGCGCTGGAAAAATCGGTGCGCGCCCACGCCGGCGTACCTTTCCGCGCCCAGGACGGTTCCACTTTTCCCTTGCGTAAGTCCAATCCCGGCAGCACGATCGCGTACATGAATGACAAAAGCAAAATATACTGCGCGAAGTTCAAACCGCAGCCGCCAGGACGCTAGCGACGCATGTACCAACATTTCTTCCAGCTGAAGCAGGACCCGTTCTCGATCGCGCCCGACCCGCGCTACCTGTTCATGAGCGAGCGCCACCGCGAGGCGCTGGCCCACCTGCTGTACGGCATCGGCAGCGGCGGCGGCTTCGTATTGCTCACCGGCGAGATCGGCGCCGGCAAGACCACGGTGTGCCGCTGCTTCATCGAGCAGATCCCCGGGAACTGCCGCCTGGCCTATATCTTCAATCCCAAGCTGACGGTGGAAGAGCTGCTGCTGACGGTGTGCGACGAGTTCCACATCGCGCTGCCGCCGGCCGGGCCCTCGCCCTTCGGCGTGAAGGGCTATGTCGACGCCATCAACCGCTACCTGCTGGACGCCCACGCCCAGGGCCTGAACAACGTGCTGGTGATCGACGAGGCCCAGAACCTGTCGCCCGAGGTGCTGGAGCAGCTGCGCCTGCTGACCAACCTGGAAACGAGCGAGCGCAAGCTGCTGCAAATCATCCTGATCGGCCAGCCGGAGCTGCGCGGCATGCTGGCGCGTCCGGAACTCGAGCAGCTGGCCCAGCGCGTGATCGCGCGCTACCACCTGGGCCCGCTGTCGGAGCAGGAAACCGGCGCCTACGTCGCCCACCGCCTGGCGGTGGCCGGCGCCACGGGAGCGCCGATTCCGTCCTCGCTCACGCCCCGGATCCACCGCCTGGCGCAGGGTGTGCCGCGCCGGATCAACCTGCTGTGCGACCGCGCGCTGCTGGGCGCCTATGTCGAGAACAGCCCCCAGGTCACGCGCCGCATCCTGGACAAGTCGGCGCAGGAAGTATTTGCCGGCGAAGCGCCGGCTGCGCGCCCGGCCGCGCGCTGGCCGATGCTGGCGGGCGGGGTGCTGGCCGGCGCCGCCCTCAGCGCGGCCGCGGCCTGGCAGATGCTGCCGCAGCCCGCCGTGAAGCCCGCCTTGAAGCCCGCAGTGAAGCCGACCATGGCGGCTGCGGCGCCGGCGCGCGCCGTTCCGGTGAAGACCGCGGCCCCTGCCGCCGTCACCGTGCCGGTCCAGGCCAGCGAGCACGATGCCTTGCGCGCCCTGGCCACGTTGTGGGGACAGCCGCTCGCAGCCGGCCAGCCCTGCGAAGCCGCGCTGCGCCTGAACCTGCGCTGCCACCAGGGCAAGGCAGGCCTGTACGAGCTGCGCCTGCTCGACCGGCCGGCCGTGGTCACCCTGCACGACGGGCCGCGCACCGGCTACGCGGTGCTGGTCGGGATGGACGCCGCCAGCGTCACACTGGATGCGGGCGGACGACGCGAGCGGGTCGACCTGGCCACCTTCGTGGCCCGCTTCGGCGGAGAATTCACGACCTTCTGGCGCATGCCGCGCGCCTTCCGCGACGAAGTGGTGGAGGGCGAAAGCGGGCCGGACGTCGACTGGATCGCCTCCAGCCTCGCCATCCTGAACAAGGCCGCCGCTCCCGGCGCCGGCCAGCCCTTCGACGCGCGCACCAAGGAGTGGCTGCGCGCCTTCCAGGCGGCGCAGAACCTGAAGGCGGACGGCGTGGCCGGTCCGCGCACCTACATGCGTCTCAACCAGCTGTCCGGCGTGGCGGAACCGCAGCTGCTTGCCGCCGCCGGGAAGACCCCCTGATATGTCCTACATCCTCGAAGCCCTCAAGAAAGCCCAGGCCGAGCGCCAGATCGGCAACGCGCCGACCATCCATGCGCCGGCCCCGAGCTATGCGGCGCCGGCCGGTCCCGCGGGCGGCAGGCAGCGCACCCTCCTGATCGGACTGGGCGCGGGCGCCGTCGTCGCGGCGGCCGCCGTCCTGTGGCTGCGGGCGCCGGGCGAACAGCCGGTCAAGCTGGCGGCTGCGCCGGCGCCGGCCCAGCCGGCCCCCACTGTTGGGTCACCGGCTGCGCCACCCGCCGCGGCGCCCGTGACCGTTCCGCAGCCGGTAATCGCGCCCCCGCCGGCCGTACCGGAGCCGCGTGCGAAGGCAAAACCGGTACGTGAACCCGCGCCGCCGCCCAAGGCCGCGCCGGCGCCCGTGCCGGAACCGGTTGTGGCTCCACCTCAGCCCGAGCCGGTCCGGGTGGCCGCCGCCCCGGCGCCCGAAGACAGGGTCCGCAGCCTGCAGGAGCTGCCGGAAGCGCTGCAGCGCGAGATCCCGAAGGTGGCCTTCGGCGGCTATATCTATTCGCCCAACGCGGCCGAGCGCCTGCTGCTGGTCGACAAGATGCTGCGCCGCGAAGGCGAGGAGGTCGCGCCGGGCCTGGTGCTGGAGCGCATCCTGCCCAAGGCGGCCGTGATGAACTACCGTGGCAACCGCTACCGTGTCGGCTACTGAGGGCCGCGGCAGGGTGCTGGCCGTGGTCGGCTGGTCCGGCAGCGGCAAGACCACCTTGCTGGAATTCCTGGTCGGCCGCCTGGCCGGCGAGGGCCTGCGCGTGAACGTGGTCAAGCACAGCCACCACGACATCGAACTCGAACCGCCGCGCAAGGACAGCGCCCGCCTGCGCATGGCCGGCGCTGCCGAGGTCATGATCGCTTCGCCCTACCGGGTGGCGATCCTGCGCGAACTGCGCGGGGCCGAAGAGCCGCCGCTGGCCGAGCACCTGGCGCGCCTGGCGCCGGCCGACCTGACCCTGGTCGAAGGTTATAAATGGGAAGCGCTCCCCAAGCTGGAGGTGTTCCGCCCGGCGCTGGGCAGGCCGGCGCTGTATCCGCAGGATGAAGACATCGCCGTGGTCGTGTCCGACGCGCCCCGTGCGCCGGATGCGGGGCAGGGCGTCGCCTGGCTGGACCTGAATGCGCCGGATCAAGTCCTGGCGTGGTTGCGCGACTGGCTGCGCGCCAGCCCTCAAGTTCCGGTCCAGGCTGCCGTTAACGGCTGATACGCCTCATAGGGCTGACTAGGAGAGCATCATGGATGTCACCGGAATTGCCAAACTGGCAAGCAGCATCGCCGAAACCGGCAACCGCCAGGAAGTCGCGCTTGCCGTGCTCAAGCGTGCGCAGCAGATCGAGATGTCGTCGGCTACCCAGCTGATCGAGGCGGTGCAGGCGACCTCCAGCGCCAACCTGCCGCCCCACCTGGGCAACAAGATCAACACCACCGCCTGAAGACCCGCGCCGGTTGGCACAGCTTGCCTTTCCCGCGCCGCGGGGCGACACTGCTGTTTTGCCTCATCCACTGGAGTTTGTCATGTCGCACCGCCACGCCCTGATCGCCGCCGCCCTGGCCGGCGTTTGCGCCGCCTCTGCCACCTCTGCCCAGGCCGCCGGCCAGGAGGAGATGGGCACACCCAAGGCCGACCAGGAAATGTGCTACGGCGTGGCCAAGGCCGGCCAGAACGACTGCGGCACCGCCACCCACGGCTGCATGGGCGCCGCCGCCGCCGACAACGATCCGGCCGAATGGAAGTTCGTCGCCAAGGGCACCTGCGCCAAGCTGGGCGGTTCGCTCAAGCCGGGCAAGGCCGACCAGCCGGCCGAGCCGGCCCCCGTCACCAAGTAAGCGTGACCCTGGCGCAGGCGGGCGTCGGCGTCGGGCTGCGCCCGCCGCATGTCCGCGCCTTCCTCGAAGGGCGCCAGCCGGTCGGCTGGCTCGAGGTCCATTCCGAAAATTATCTCGCCCGCGCGGGCTGGGACTGGCACGTCCTGCGCCGCCTGCGCGAGGACTATCCGCTCAGCCTGCACGGTGTCGGCCTGGGTCTCGGCTCGGCGCGCGGTTTTTCCGAAGCCCATCTGGCGCGGGTACGCGAACTGGTGGAGGCGGTCGACCCCTTCCTGGTATCCGAACATCTGTGCTGGGGCGCGCTGGCCGGCCGCCAGCTGAACGACCTGCTGCCCTTGCAGCTCGACGCCGCCGTCCTGGACCTGCTGTGCGCCCGGGTCCAGCGGGTGCAGGACCTGTTGCGCCGCCGCATCCTGGTCGAAAACGTCTCGAGCTACGTGCGCTTCCGGGGAGACACGATGAGCGAGGCCGACTTCCTGGCCGAACTGGCGCGCCGCACCGGCTGCGGCATCCTGCTCGACGTGAACAACCTCTACGTCAACCAGCGCAACCATGGGGAAGACGCACTGGCGGCGATCGCCGCCTTGCCCGTGGGGAGCGTGGGCGAGATCCACCTGGGCGGCCACCTCGAGACAGCGGTGGCGGTGATCGACCACCACGGCGCCGCCATCGCGCCGCCGGTGTGGGCGCTGTACCGCGCGGCGCTGGAGCGCTTCGGACGGGTGCCGTCCCTGGTCGAGTGGGATACCGACGTGCCTGCGCTGGACGTGCTGCTGGAAGAGGCGGGCAAGGCGCGCGCCATCGCCCAGCAGTTCCACCCCGCCGGACAGGCGGCCGGCCCCGTCACCGCCGTAACCGGCGGGGAGGCCGGTACCCAAGCCCTGGCCGGCCTGCAGGAAGGCTTCGGCCAGGCGCTGGCCGATCCCGGGGCGCAGGCGCCTGACCTGCGCGGCGATGCCGCGCGGCTGGCCGTCTACCGCGCCAACCTGGCCGGCAACTGGCGCCGGGCCCTGGCCAACGCCTATCCCGTCGTCGAGCAACTGGTCGGCGATGAATTCTTCGGCGGCCTGGCGCACGCCTACGGCAAGGCGCATCCTTCGCAAGACCCGGACCTGAACCGCTTCGGCGCGCAGTTCGCGGCCTTCCTGGAGGGTTTCGCCCCTGCCGCCGACCTGCCCTGGCTGGGCGACATGGCGCGCCTGGAATGGGCGCTGCACCTGGCCTGGCAGGCGCCCGACCTGGCCCCGTTGCCCGCCGCGGCGCTGGCCGGCCTCGATCCGGCGCGGCTGGCCGGCGCCCGCCTGGCGCTGCACCCCGCCTGCGCGCTGCTCGCCAGCCGCTGGGCGTTGGCGCGCCTGTGGCTGGCGCACCAGGACGGCGGCCCGACCTTTCCGGAGCAGCTGGACGCACCCGGCTGGGCGCTGGTCACCCGCGCGGGCTGGAAAGGGCAGGTGACGGAAATCGGCCGGGCCGACTGGCTGGCCCTGGGGCGCCTGGCGGCCGGAGACAGCCTCGCCGGCGCGCTGGACGCGGCGCTGGCCGATGCGGAGGAGCGTGGCGAGGAGTTGCCGGATGTGGGTGCGATGCTGCGCCGCTGGTTCGACCTGGGCGCCGTGGCCGCGATTGCGGTGGACGGCGTCCGGATCGGGGGCTAGGGGAGGGCGGTGCTCAGTGGAAGGCGCGCAGGATGCGGTCTTCGCCGGTGCGGTCGCGGAAGCGCTCGTTGGCGGCGCGGGTGGCGGCCATCATGCGTTCCAGCTGGGCGTCCTCGAAGCGCGCCAGTTCCTCGTTGGCCGCTTCCAGCGCCAGCGCCAGCTTCGCGCGCGCGTTCTGGTATAGCGTACTGGTGTAGTGGTCGGTATTCTTGAGCAGTTCTTCCGCGTTCTCGATCACGAGCCGCAGGTCGCCGATCAGCTGCTCCTGCGACTGCTGATGCTGTTCCGGGGTTTCCATCGCCTTCACCTTTAAGCCGGATTGATGACGTCTTAAAATATAAACAAGGAAGCCCCGCTTTGTTTGTTAGCGCGCAAACATAGCCGACACATCCGGAGCGTGTCCGTGCACGCTCCGCGGCGCGTTATTGCACGCGGATCTGCAGGTCGCCGACCGAGACGGTCTGCCCGCTGCGGATCTTGGCGGTCTTGCGCAGCTCCTGTTTACCGTCGACCGACACCGCGCCGCTGGCGACCATGTTCTTGCCGGCGCCGCCGCTGTCGACCAGGCCGACCAGCTTCAGCAGCTGGTTGACCTCGACGAATTCTGATGTCAAATCGAAAACTATTTTTTGCATTCTATCCTCGGGGTGGTAAGGGCGGCGTACGATAGCCGAGGCCGCCTGTAGGTGTCAGACGCGGTCCGGGCGGGTCATCTCGATGGGGACGATCCACTGGTCGAACTGTTGCTCGTCGACAAAGCCGGTCTGCAGCGCGGCCTGGCGCAAGGTCAGGCCTTCCGCCGATGCCTTCTTGGCGATCTGCGCGGCGCGATCATACCCGATATGCGGCGCCAGCGCGGTCACCAGCATCAGCGATTTTTCCATCAGCTCGCCGATGCGGGCGTGGTTGGGTTGAATGCCCTTGGCGCAGTGCTCGTCGAAGGAGCGCATGCCGTCGGCCAGCATTCGTGCGCTTTGCAGGAAATTGTGCGCAATCATGGGCTTGAACACGTTCAGCTCGAAGTTGCCCTGCGAGCCGCCGACCGTGATCGCCACGTCGTTGCCGAACACCTGGCAGCACAGCATGGTCAGGGCCTCGCACTGGGTCGGATTGACCTTGCCCGGCATGATCGAGCTGCCCGGCTCGTTCTCGGGGATCGTGATCTCGCCCAGGCCCGAGCGCGGGCCGGAAGCCATCCAGCGCACGTCGTTGGCGATCTTCATCAGGGCGGTGGCCAGGGTCTTGAAGGCGCCGTGGGCGGCGACCATGGCGTCGTGGCCGGCCAGGGCCATGAACTTGTTCGGCGCGCTCTTGAACGCGAGGCCGGTGCGCGAGCCCAGTTCGGCGGCGATGCGCGGCGCGAAATCCGGGTGGGCGTTCAGTCCCGTGCCCACGGCGGTGCCGCCGGCGGCCAGCAGCAGCAGGCCGGGCAGGGACGCCTTGATCGCCTGTTCCGAATACTCGAGCTGGGCGACGTAGCCCGAGAATTCCTGGCCCAGGGTCAGCGGGGTGGCGTCCTGCAGGTGGGTGCGGCCGATCTTGACGATGTCGGCGAAGTCGCGCGACTTGATCTCCAGGGTCTGGCGCAGCCTGGCCAGCGCCGGGAGCACGTCCTTGGCGACCGCGATCGCGGCCGCCACGTGCATCGCGGTCGGGAAGATGTCGTTCGAGGACTGGCCCATGTTGACATGGTCGTTCGGGTGCAGCAGGCGCGCCTCGCCGCGCTCGCCGCCCATCAGTTCGGAGCCGCGGTTGGCCAGCACCTCGTTCATGTTCATGTTGCTCTGGGTGCCGGAACCGGTCTGCCAGACCGCGAGCGGGAATTCGTCCGGATGGCGTCCTTCCAGGACTTCGTCGGCGGCCTGGATGATGGCGTTGGCCTTGTCGGCCGGCAGCTTGCCGAGCGAGCGGTTGACCGCCGCCGCGGCGCGCTTGACCTGGGCCAGCGCCGCCACCAGCTCCGGGGACATGCGCTCGGTGGAGATATGGAAGTGGTGGAGCGAGCGCTGGGTCTGGGCGCCCCACAGATGGTCCGCCGGCACCTCGATCGGGCCGAAACTGTCCTTCTCAATCCTGTTTTCCATATGAAGTCCTGTTCTATGAGTCCTGGTCAACTTCTTTAATGCACCGCTGGGATTAAAGAGTTTAGCGCAATGTCCGTTATTTACGTTCAGGTACCTCTTTTCGTCTTCCCTATGGCCAGTCGCCTTCCACTGTTATTCTCCTGCGCGCTCTTGGCGAGCGCAGCCGGCGCTGCCGAACTGGGCGACCAGCGTGTCGGTTCCTACATGGGCCAGCCGCTGGTGGCCGATATCGAACTGACGCTGATCGAGCACCCGGCCGCCAGGGTCGAGGTGCGCCTCGCCCATCCGAACGTCTACCGCGGCGCCAATATCGGCATGCCGCATGTGCTGTCGACGCTGAACATGTCTGTGATGCAGCGCGATGGCCGCCAGTTCCTGCACGTCACCTCGCGCGCTCCGGTTGAATCAAGCCATCTGCATTTGTACGTCGAACTGACCGACGGCGGCCAGCGCAGCGTGCGCCTGGCGACCCTGTGGCTGACGCCGGATCCGAATCCGGCGCCGCTGCCGGCGCCGGTGGCCGCCCCGGCGCCGGTGCCCGTGCCGCCGCCTGTTGCGGCGCCTGTTTCAGCACCCAAGCCCGCACCCAAGCCCGCACCCAAGCCCGCACCTGAGCCCGTTTCAGCACCGGCGAAAGCCCCCGAACCTGCCCCTGTAGCCGCGGCCAAGCCTGCGCCGAAGCCGCCGGTCAAGCCGGCGCCGAAGGTGGAGAAAGCCGCGCCGGCGATTGCGCTGCCGCCGCCCGTCCCGGCGCCCGACACATGCGCACCGGCGCCGCAGAGCGCGCCACCCAAGGTGTGCGCGGCGCTCGACTACAAGAATGCCCAGCTGCGCGAGCAGATCGGCCACCTGGAAGAGAAGGTGAAAGTGCTGCAAGTGGCGATGGGCGCGAGCCCGGCGGCGGTCGCCGCGCCCAAGCCTGCGAAGGCGAAGCCGCACAAGCCGCGCAAGAAGCCGGCGCCGGAGCCGGTGGACGAGACGCCCTGGGGCTGGATCGCCGGCGGGATCGCCGGCGTGCTGGCGCTGTTGGGCGGGATCGTCGTGGCGAGGCGGCGCAAGAAGACGGCCAGGCCGCGTGCCGCCGCCGCGCCGACAGTGCCGCTGCTGGCCCGCCTGCGCCAGCGTTTTGCTCGCAAGAACGCTCAGAAGAAAGCGACCGAGCCGGTACTGGAAGAGGATGCGCACGACACGTCTACACAAGCGTAAAATTTGCGTTATACTCATTCCGTGGTCGACGAGATCACAGACGGCGCAGGGTCTGGCGCAGCCACCACCGATAGCGTGGCGCGACAAGCAGACGAACGTTGAAGAAACGCCTGTGTCCGGAAGCAGTCCACTAGCCTGCAGCGGCGGTGGACGCCGGAAGCAACCGGCAAGAGGCGACGCCAGGAGATACCTGGTGCTCGCTCTCCATATTCCGCGGCTGAGCCAATGGCTTGGTGGCACCAAAAGCGCCTGAGGGCGCTTTTTTCATTTCCGGACTTATAAGCTTGCTGAAGGGAAGGAAACAAAAAAGGCGCCCGAGGCGCCTTTGTCATTCTTGCAATTTTCTGATCAGTGGGCCTGCATCGCACGGTCCAGCTGGCCCATCCACGGATCGGTCACGTCGCGAATCGCGCGGTCGTTGGCCATCAGCTGCTTGAGCAGGTCGATCTTGCGCAGGCGCTTGGCGCCGTCAAGGGCAGGTACGCCGGTGGCGGCGGCACGGGCTTCCACCTTGGCTTCGCTGCCGAGCTGGTCGAAATGCTTCCAGTCTCCAGCCTGGGCCGCGCTCGCCATCTGACCGGTCACGGTGGCCAGGTTTTCGTACATCGAGAGGACTTCGTTCGCGGTCATGAGAGCACCAGGTCTGAAAACTCCGGCCGGATTGCCGGTTGTCTACACCGTTATCGGAAGCACTTTTGGGAACTTTAGGGTTTTTTTAAAAAATTTTGAAAAATTTTTTAAAGGGAAGAGTAGTTGCCATTCGTGCATGGTCAAGCGCACCGGTCTGTTACAGTCGGCGTGCCCGGCAATACGCGCGATTCCGCCTATTTGGCAGTTTGGCCCCGAGTTTTGCAGTCTGTCGCTTTCGCGAGGCAGCCGGCCGGCCGCTTGCTTAGAGTGCAGCCTGAGTAGTTGCGCAGTCCGGCAGGAGTCCGGACGCCTGAACAAAACGAGAGAGACACCCATGAAACATTTGCCGGTCATGCGCGGCGCGGCCGCCCTTGCACTAGCTTTTACGGCGGCCACTGCCCAGGCAGAAGCGCCATATTCGTTTGCCGCCACCCCGGGCAAGCTGCCCAAGGACGTGGTGCCGATCCAGTACGATGCCCACCTGGTGGCCGACGTCGCCGGCAACACCTTCCGCGGCAGCCAGACGGTCGAGATCGAGGTCCTGAAAGCCACCTCGGCCATCATGCTGAACGCCGACAACATGGAGATCGACAGCGCCAGCCTGTCGGGCAAGGGCATGGCGCCGCTGAAGCTGACGCCGGTCCTGGACCGCAAACAGCAGACCCTGCGCTTCGAACTGGCGCAGCCGCTGGCCCCGGGTAAATACCAGCTGGCGCTGCAGTTCCGCGGCGCGATCACGCGCGAGGCGCGCGGCATGTTCTACGTGAACTACAAGGTGGGCGGGGCGGACAAGAAGCTGATCGCCACCACCATGGCGCCCACCGATGCGCGCCGCGTGCTGCCGACCTGGGACGAGCCGGCCTTCCGCGCCCGCTTCAAGCTGACCGTCGATGTGCCGGGCAACTTCAAGGCCTATTCCACCACCCCCATCGAGAAGCAGGAGCCCCTCGGCGGCGGCATGCAGCGCATTTCCTTCGGCAACACGCCGAAGATGCCGAGCTACCTGGTGGTGCTGGTGGCGGGCGAGATGGAGCGCCTGGCCGGCAAGCAGGACGGCGTCGACATCGGCATCGTCACGACCGAGGGCAAGCTGGGCTCGGCGACGTTCCCGCTGGCGGCCTCGCGCGACCTGCTGCATTACTTCAATGACTACTTCGGCGTGCCGTACCCGCTGCCCAAGCTGGACCAGATCGCCATTCCGGGCGGCTTCAACGGCGCTATGGAAAACTGGGGCGCGGTCGTCTACAACGAGCCGACCCTGCTGTATGACCCGAAGCGCAGCCCGGAGCGGGTCAAGAAGCTGTCCTTCAACATCAACGCGCACGAGCTGGCCCACCAGTGGTTCGGCAACCTGGTCACCATGGCCTGGTGGGACAACCTGTGGCTCAACGAAGGCTTCGCTTCCTGGATGGCGGCCAAGGCGACCCAGCACTTCCACCCCGAATGGCGCCCCTACCTGAGCGGCATCGCCGAGCGCGAGTACGTGCTCAACCTGGACGCGCGCAAGACCACCCACCCGATCCAGACCAGGGTCGAGAACGAAGAGCAGGCCGCCGCCGCCTTCGACGCCATCACCTACCACAAGGGCCAGGCCTTCCTGCGCATGCTCGAGGCCTACCTGGGCGAGGAGCACTTCCGCAAGGGCATCCGCGCCTACATGGCCAGGCACCAGTACTCGAACACCACCTCGGCCGACCTGTGGCAGGCGCTGGAAAAGGCCACCGGCAAGCCGGTCGAGAAACTCGCCTCGGACTGGACCCTGCAGCCGGGCTTCCCGCTGGTGAAGGTGGAGCAGGTGTGCGAGGACGGCAAGCGCAAGGTCACCCTGTCGCAGGAGCAGTACCGCCTCGACGAGCCGGCCGTGGAAAAGCGCGTGTGGAACATCCCGGTGCAGGTCGGCACCGTCAACGGCAAGGCCTGGACCATGCTGCTGTCCAGTCCGAGCCAAAGCTTCACCCAGGCCAGCTGCGAAGGCGCGCTGGTGGTCGACCCCTACAGCGTCGGCTATTTCCGCGTCCATTACGACCCGGCCAGCTTCCAGGCCCTGGCGGCCCAGGCGCCGCAGCTGCGCGACTCCACCCGCCTCAAGCTGCTGACCGATACCTGGAGCATGGTCTCCGGCGGCCGCATGCAGCTGGACGGCTACCTGAAGCTGGTCGAGAGCTACCGCGACGAGCCGCGCCTGGCCGTGTGGGATTCGATCCTGTCCAACCTGCGCACCCTGGACACCCTGGCGCGCGGCGAACCGGAACAGGCGCTGATCCGGCGCTTCCTGATCGGCTTCGCGCGGCCCAGGTTCGAGAAGCTGGGCTGGGAAGAGAAACCGGGCGAGCCGGTGGAGGACGCCGAATTGCGCGCGCTGCTGGCCACCGCGCTGGCGCGCGCCGGCGATCCGCAGGCCATCGCCGAAGGCAAGGCCCGCTTTGCCCGCTACCTGCAGGATCCGTCCTCGGTGTCGCCGGCGATGATCGATTTCGTCACCAGCACCGCCGGCCGCTACGCCGACGCCGCTACCTACGACGCGCTGGCCGCGCGCGCCGCGGCTGCACCCAACAGCGAGGAACGCAACCGTTTCGGCAAGGCGCTGGCCAGCGCCCAGGACCCGGCCCTGGCCGCGCGCACCATGAAGGCCCTGGTGTCGCCCGATTCGCCGCCGGACCTGCTGCCCTACATGATGTTCGGCGTGGCCGGCGAGCACCTCGACCAGACCTGGGCCTTCGCCACCGCCAACCGCGATGCGCTGCTGAAGAACATGGAAGCCCTGGGGCGCTACGCCATGTTCGCCGGCATCGTCGGTTCCTCGGCCGATCCGCGCCATGCCGACATGATGGAAGCCTATATGCGCAAGCACTTCGGCCCGGACGCCGTGGTCGAAGCCGAACGCGTCGGCAACGGCGTGCGCATCCGCGCCGCGCAGAAAGCCCGCCTGCTGCCGCAAGTGCGCGCAGCCTTGAAATGACAACAAATAACATTCACCAGGAGACAAGGAAAGCCATGAAGACCCGTTGGACACCGAGTTGGACACCGATTAAGACCGCTATTGCCCTGGCCCTGTGCGGGGCGAGCTTCTCCATGGCGCCAGGCTTTGCCGCAGAGCAGGGCGCAGCGGTCACGCAGAGCAAGCCGGCCGCCGCCACCATGCTGCCGGGCGACGACTTCTTCGCCTGGGCCAACAGCGAGTGGCTGGCCAGCACCGAGATCCCGGCGGACCGCGGCGCCTGGAGCTCGATGCACGCCCTGGCCGACGAGACCAACCAGCGCATCGTCAAGCTGATCGAGGCCGCCGGCGCCGACAAGGCCGCGGGCGCCGAGGCGCGCAAGGTCGCCGACTTCTACAACGCCTACATGAACGAGGCGGCGATCGAAGCCGCCGGCACCGCGCCGCTCAAGCCGCACCTGGCCAGGATCGAGGCGATCAAGTCGCGCACCGACCTGGCGCGCGTGCTGGGCGCCTCGCTGCGCGCCGACGTCGATCCGCTGAACGCCACCAACTTCGAGACCGAGAACCTGTTCGGCGTGTGGATCAACCAGGGCCTGAACGAACCGGGCCGCAACATTCCCTGGCTGCTGCAGGGCGGCCTGGGCATGCCGGACCGCGCCTACTACCTCGACAACAATCCCAAGATGGCCGAGCTGCGCACCAAGTACCAGCAGCACATCGCCGCCATGCTGACCCTGGCCGGTTTCGACAAGGCCGAGGAGCGCGCCCTGAAGATCTTCGCCCTCGAATCGGAGCTGGCGCAGAGCCACGCCTCGCGCGAGGAATCCGCCGACATCCAGAAGGCCAACAACGTCTGGACCGCCAAGGACTTCGCCAGCAAGGCGCCGGGGATGGACTGGAAGACCTTCATGGCGGCCGCCGGCCTCGGCAAGCAGGACCGCTTCCAGGTCTACCATCCGGGCGCGGTGCAGGGCGCGGCGCGCCAGGTGATGGCGACCGACCTGGACACCTGGAAGGACTACCTGGCCTTCCATCTGGCGAACAAGTACGCCAGCACCTTGCCGAAGGCCTTCGCGGACCAGCGCTTCGCCTTCTACGGCAAGGCCCTGGCCGGCACCCCGCAGCAGTCGCTGCGCTGGAAGCGCGCGCTGTCGGCCACCAATGGCGCCATGGATGACGCGGTCGGCAAGCTGTACGTGGAGAAGTACTTCCCGGCGGAGAACAAGGTCCGTATCCAGCAGATGGTGGTCAACATCAAGGACGCCTTCGCGCGCCGCATCGACAAGCTCGACTGGATGGCGCCGGCCACCCGCGCCCAGGCCAAGGAAAAGGTGCGCACCATGTACGTGGGCATCGGCTACCCGGACAAGTTCAAGTCCTATGCAGGCCTGCAGGTGTCGCCGCTTGACGCCTTCGGCAACGTGATCCGGGCCCAGCAGTTCCACTACCAGCAGCAGCTGGCCAAGCTGAACCGCAAGCCGGAGCGCACCGAATGGTGCATGCCGCCGCAGCTGGTCAATGCGGTCAACCTGCCGATGCAGAACGCGCTGAACTTCCCCGCCGCGATCCTGCAGCCGCCGTTCTTCGACCCGCAGGCCTCGGATGCGGCGAACTACGGTGCGATCGGCTCGGTGATCGGCCACGAGATCAGCCACAGCTTCGACGACCTGGGCGCCCAGTTCGACGCCCAGGGCCGCCTGCGCGACTGGTGGACCAAGGAAGACCTGGCGCACTTCAAGGCCGCCTCGCAGAAGCTGGTGGAGCAGTACTCGGCCTACAAGCCTTTCGAGGACCTGCCGGTGAACGGCCAGCTGACCCTGAGCGAGAACCTGTCCGACCTGGCGGGCCTGGCGGCGGCCTACGATGCGTACAAGCTGAAGGGCGGCGAGAAGGCGGCGACGCAGGAGGCCGACCGCGAGTTCTTCACCGGCTACGGCCGCGCGTGGCGCACCAAGATGCGCGAGGCCAGCCTGCGCCGCACGGTGCTGACCGATGGGCATGCGCCGGCGCAGTACCGCACCTATACCGTGCGTAACCTGGATGCCTGGTATGACGCGTTTGGGGTGAAGCCGGGGCAGAAGCTGTACCTGGCGCCGCAGGAGCGGGTGCGGGTTTGGTAAGTGCTTGCGGGCACATCGTGAGCTAGTGGTGTGCGTGCAAACTTGGATCCCCGCCTTCGCGGGGATGAAGTTTACAAGCACGATCCAAGGTGACGTGTCCTCTGATCCGTATCCGCAAATCCGTCATCCCCGCGGAGGCGGGGACCCAATTCCGACGAGCAGTGACTGCACGAGCGCTCGCCACATGGCTGGCAACGCGCTACGATGCACCCCATGACCCCCGACGACATCACCCGCCGCACCCTCGACCACTACAACCGCAGCGCCGAGGCCTTCTTCGCCGGCACGATCGACCACGACGTCAGCCAGAACATCGACGCGCTGCTGTCCGCCATCACCGCCCCGGCCCCGTACACGATCCTGGACCTCGGCTGCGGCCCGGGCCGCGACCTGAAGACCTTCACCGCCCTCGGCCACCAGGCCATCGGCCTGGACGGCAGCGAGAAATTCGCCGAGATGGCCCGCGCCTACAGCGGCTGCGAAGTCTGGCGCCAGGATTTCCTGCACCTCGACCTGCCGCCAGGCATGTTCGACGGCATCTTCGCCAATGCCGCCCTGTTTCACGTGCCCAGCGCCAATCTCCCGGAAGTGCTGGAACACTTGTTCGGCGCCCTCAAGCCCGGCGGCGTGCTGTTCAGCTCCAACCCGCGCGGCCACAATGAAGAAGGCTGGAATGGCCCGCGCTACGGCAGCTATTACGACTACGCTACCTGGGAGCGTTACCTTACTGCCGCCGGCTTTACGCCGCTGCACCACTATTACCGGCCAGCAGGATTGCCGCGCGAACAGCAACCCTGGCTGGCCAGCGTCTGGCGCAAGCCTTGAATGTTAACTGACGTACAGAATGGCTCGGCAATCACGCCTAAGGTGAAACTTCGATTCATACCAGCATGAGGTGACCACCATGAACGACGACCAAATCAAAGGCCAGGCCAAAAACATTGGCGGCAAGATCCAGCAGAAAGTCGGCGAAGCCGTCGGCAGCCGCCAGCAGCAGCGCGAGGGCCTGTCGAACCAGGCCGAAGGCAAGGTCCAGGAAAAAGTGGGCGACGTGAAAGACATCGTCAAGGGCAACCGCTGATTCCCGCGATTCCACAAAAAACAAGCCGCGCAGTGCGCGGCTTTTTTATTGTTCATCCGGAGCCGTTGCGGGCCGGCGTCCGGTCGCCCAGCACGTCTTCGATGTAGAGCATTCTCACCAGCACCGCCAGGCCCGCCGCCAGCGGCGTCGCCAGCGCCACCCCGGCAAAGCCGAACAGGGTGCCGAAGATCAGCTGCATCACGATCACCAGGGCCGGCGGCAGGTCGACCGCGCGCGCCTCGATCAGTGGCTGCAGCAGATAGCCTTCGACCAGCTGGACCCCCACGAACAGCAACACCGTGTACAGCGCCAGTTCCGGGCTGATCGACAGCGCCAGCAGCACGGCCGGCACACCGGCCATGATCGGGCCGAGGTAGGGAATGAAGTCGAGGAAGCCGGCAATGATGCCGAGGATTAGCGCCAGCGGCACGCCCAGCATGCTCAGGCCGACCGAGGTTGCGATGCCGACGATCAGCATCGACGCCGCCTTGCCGAGCAGCCAGCTGGCCAGGGTATGGCCGAGTTCCTGCAGCACCTGGCGGGCGCGGTCGCGCCGCGTTTGCGGGATCAGGCGCACCACGCCGCTGGTGTAGAGCTGGGGCGTCGCCGCAAAGTAGATGCCGACGAACAGGATGATGACCACGTTGCCGGCGGCGCCCAGCACGCCGGTGAAGAAGAGGCCCGCGTTCGGTACCAGGTTGCTGAGCTGCTTGACGATCGTTCCCGGCGGCGGCAGTTCGGAAGCAATGCGCTTGAGTAGCGGATGCTGGGCGACTTCGCTTTGCAGGCGTTCCACCGCGGCCGGAATTTCCTTTGCCAGCTTGTTCGACTGTTCCGAGATCTGCGGCGCCATGGCCCAGCCGCCCAGGCCGATGAGGGCGAGCAGGAGCAGCACGATCGCGGTGAGGGCCAGCTTGCGCTTGAGTTTGAAGCGGCGATGCAGGATATCGCTCAGCTTGTAAAGCAGCACCGCGCACAGGATGCAGGCGAAGGTCAGCAGCAGGGCGTCGGCGGCCATGACGATGGCGGCGGCGCCGAACAGGAACAGCACCGCGATGCCATTGATGAGCGTGGCCCTGCGCGCCAGCCGGCGCTGCGCCTGCGGCGGCTCGGGCGGAGGATGCGATGCGGTCGGGTGGTCGTCGTGCATGGCCAATACCTCGGTAAGCGGCGGCGCCGCGTTGCCAAAACATTAGCATTTGCATTGCTTAAATGTCGCGCGGATGAGGTGACGCGGCTGTGTGCGGACACGCACGGAAGAGCAGGCCAGTGCTTGTTATTCTGTCATCACCGTGTGAATGAAAGGAGAACGCCATGAACAAGGACCAAGTCGAAGGCAAGCTGCAGGACATCGGCGGCAAGATTCAGGAAGAAGCGGGCAAGCTGGTGGACAGCCCGGAGCAGCAGGTGAAAGGCCTGAAGAACCAGGTCGAGGGCAAGACCCAGGAGAAGCTGGGCGATGCACGCGAAGCGCTGGATGAGGCGACGCGGCGTCGCTGAGTTGTTGGCTTGGGGATTGGGGAACAGCCGCCGGGAGGCGGCTGTTGTCGTTTTGGGGTGTGCTGAGGAACGTGGGTCCCCGCCTTCGCGGGATGACGTGCGAGAGCAGATGGCCGCGTTTGATTCCAGATGCTGCTGTAATACGTCATCCCCGCGAAGGCGGGAACCCACGTTCGCAAGCTCCGCACAATGAAAAACGGCCGCGCAAGCGCGGCCGTCCGTGAACGAAACGCCGCTTACTTCGCCTGCGTCCCGCCCAGGTTCTTCTTGAAGAACGCCTCGATCAGCCCATACACATGGCGCTGGTTGACCTTCCCCGAAATGCCATGCTTGGCCCCCGGATACGTCATCAGGTCGAACTGCACATTGCGTTTCACCAGCTCGTCGATCAGGCGTGTGGTATTGGTGAACAACACATTGTCATCGGCCATGCCGTGCACCAGCAGCAGCGGCGACTTCAGCCCGTCCAGGTGCGCGAACACGCCGCTGCGCTGGTAGGCTTCCGGATCGCCCTTCGGCGTGCCGCCCACGAACTGCTCGGTGTAGTGGGTGTCGTACAGCGCCCAGTCCGTCACCGGCGCCACCGACACGCCCATCGCGATCTTGTCCGATGCCGCGGCCAGCAGGCGCAGGGTCATGAAGCCGCCGTAGCTCCAGCCGAACACGCCCACGCGCTTCGGATCGACAAAGCTCTGCTGGCCCAGCCACTCGATGCCGGTCAGCTGGTCTTCGACTTCGTGCTTGCCCAGGTTGTTGTAGATGACGTCGGTGAACTGGCGCTCGCGGCGGCTCGAGCCGCGGTTATCCAGGCGGAATACCACGAAGCCCTGCTGTGCCATGTACTGGTCGAAGTAATTGCCCCAGGCGCGGGTCACGCGCTGCGAGTGCGGGCCGCCGTAGGTGAACAGGAACACCGGGTAGCGCTTGCCCGCATCGAAGTTGGCCGGCTTGATCATCGAGTAGTGCAGGGTCTGGCCATCCTTGGCCTTGATGGTGCCGTACTCGGTCGGCAGGTGGTCCGGCAGGTACTTGGCGTACGGGTGGTTCGCGTTCAGCTCGTTCTTTTCCAGCCATTCGACCATCGAACCGTCGGCGCGGCGGATAGACACTTGCGGCGGGGTGCGCGGGTTCGAGTAGGTGTCGACGAAGATCTTGCCATTGCCTGCGAAGGAAGCGTCATGCCAGCCGTCGCCGGTGGTGATGCGCGCCGGCTTGGCGGCGGTGCTGCCGTCCAGCTTGAGGGCGTAGGTCTGCTTGTCGATCACGGCGTCGCGGTTCGATGCCACGTAGACCTTGCCGGCGTTCTCGTCGACCGCCAGCACGCTGTCCACGCCCCATTCGCCGGACGAGATCGGGTGCAGCAGCTTGCCGTCCAGGCCGTACAGGTAGAGGTGGTTGCGGCCGCTGCGCTCCGACGCCCAGATGAAAGCGTTGTTCTTCTTCAGGAAGCGCAGGTCGTTGTGGATGCTGACCCAGGTGGTCGAGGTCTCGGAGAACAGCGGGCGCTGCGCCAGGGTGGCGACGTCCACGGCCACCAGGTCGAGGCGCTTCTGGTCGCGCGTCTGGCGCTGGTAGACCAGGGTCCTGGCGTCGGCGCTGAAGTCGGCGCGCACCAGGTAGATATCCTTATCAAGGCCCAGGTCGATCTTGCGCTGCTGGCCGTTGACCGGGTTGACGATCATCAGGTCGATCAGGACGTTCGGATCGCCCGCGGCCGGGTAGTGCTGGTCGATGACTTCGGTGCGGTCGGCGAAGATCTCGAAGCGGCGCGCCACCGGCACCGGTGCTTCGTCGTAGCGGCGGTAGGCGATGTACGAATCGTCCGGCGCCCAGTAGTAGCCGGTGTGCTGGTCCATCTCTTCCTGCGCCACGAACTCGGCTTCGCCGTTGTGCACGGTGCCCTTGCCGTCCGTGGTGAGCTGGCGCTCGGCGCCGGTGGCCAGCTCGATCACGACCAGGTTCTGGTTGCGCACGAAGGAGACATAGCGGCCCTTCGGCGAGATCTTCGGATCGATCACGTTGCCCGAGGCGACCTTGCGCGCGGCCTCAGGCTTGGCGGCGTCGACCAGGTAGAGGTCGCCGCCGATCGGCACCAGCAGCTGGCGGCCGTCCGGCGACCAGAAATAGTTCAGGATGCCCGACAGGCCGGCGGTACGGGCGCGCTCGCGGCGCGCCTTTTCTTCCAGCGACAGCTCTTCGTTCGGCACCAGGCGCTTGGAATCGACCAGCAACTGGGTCTTCTTGCTCTTGGTGTTGTACTCCCACAGGTCCAGCTGGTACTGGTTGTCGCTGCGGCCGCGCAGGAAGGTCACGCGTTCGCCGTCGGGCGACACGCGCAGGGTGCGCACGCCGGGGCCGGCCAGGGCCGGTTCGCCGTAGATGCGGTCCAGCGTCAGGCGTTCGGCCGAAGCGGGAGCGGCCGCGAGGGCGGCCAGGAGAAGGAGGAGAGGGCGCATGGATGTCTCTGGAATTTAGTTAATTTACTGCAACGGCGGAACGATACCAGAGTCAGGCTTGGAACGCTGTAAATACCTATGCGCGTCCCTCGCGGATACGCTGGCGCGCCAGCTTCTCGAACGACCAGGTGAGCAGCACCGCCGCCACCGTCAGGCCCATCACCAGGCCGATCCAGAAGCCGGTCGATTCCATCGGCGCGGCCGGCGCCCATGGGAACCATTGCGGCGCCAGGCCCAGGATGCAGCCGACCGGCAGCGACACGCCCCAGAAGGCCAGCAGCTGGATGATCATCGGCGGGCGCGTCACGTGGTAGCCGCGGATGGCCGAGGCGGTGGCCACCTGGGTCGCGTCCGACAGCTGGAACAGGGCGGCGAACAGGAGCAGGTGGGCAGTGGCGGCCTGGACCGCCGGGTCCGAGGTGTAGGCGGCCGCGATTTCCCAGCGGAAGATGGCGATGCACAGGGCCGAGGCCGCGCCGAAGGCCACCGACATGCCCACGCCGACCCAGCCGACGAAGCGGGCGCGCTGCGGATTGCCTTCGCCCATGGCCTGGCCCACGCGGGTCAGCATGCCGATCGCAAAGCTCAGCGGCACCATGAACACCAGCGAAGCGAAGTTGAGCGCCACCTGGTGCGAGGACACCTGCACCACGCCGAAGCGCGCGACTAGCAGGCTGATCAGGCCGAAGGCGCTGACCTCGGCGAAATAGGTGACGCCGATCGGCAGGCCGAGGCGCAGCATCGAACCGATAGTCTTGCCTTCCGGACCTTCCCAGCGGTCGAAGGGATAGGTCATCCGGTAGGCGGGAGAGGTCTTGACCCACCACACCATCAAGCCCAGCATCAGCCACATGCCGCTCGCGGTCGAGACCGCGCAGCCGACCGCGCCGAGCTTGGGGAAGCCCAGGTTGCCGAACACAAGCAGCCAGTTCATGACTACGTTGTAGACCAGGCCGAAGATGGCGATCCACATGATCGGCATGGTCTGGTTGATGCTGGTGGTGTAGCCGTACAGCGCGCGGTAGCAGGCGAAGGCCGGCATGCCCAGGCTGATGACGTGCAGGAACAGGGATGCACGGTCGGCCACGGCCGCATCCAGGCCGACATGGTCGAACAGCAGGGTGCACAGGTTGGCGAACAGGCAGGCGACGATGCCGACCAGCAGGCCTTTCCACATCGACTGGCGCACCGAGTGCGGCACCTGGTCGTAGCGCGCCGCGCCGATCTCGTGGGCGACCACCGTATTGATCGCCATCATGGTCCCCATCACGGTGACGAGCACGATGGACCAGACCGAGGTGCCGAGCGATACGGCGGCCAGCTCTTCCGCACTGACGTGGCCG
>CBIHLT010000013.1:0-44983 GCA_966210615.1 uncultured Massilia sp. | reverse complement strand
CTGCTCGAAAGGCGTGTCGAGGTCGAAATCGTAGAAGGCCGCGATGTTCTGCAGCATCTGGAAGTAGAACTGGTTGCGGCGGTCCCAGCCCTTCACGGCGCCGGATGCCAGCGACAGGTGCGGGAAGGCGACGATGCGCTTCGGATCGAAGAACTCGATATGGCCCAGGCCGTCGCACTCGGAGCAGGCGCCCATCGGGTTGTTGAACGAGAACAGGCGCGGCTCGAGCTCCTGCAGCGAATAGCCGCAGACGTTACAGGCGAACTTGTTCGAGAAGATGGTTTCCTTCTCGGTGTCCATTTCGTAGGCCACGGCGCGGCCGTCGGCCAGGCGCAGCGCGGTCTCGAAGCTCTCGGCCAGGCGCTGCTTGATGTCCGGGTTCACCTTGACGCGGTCGATCACGACGTCGATGCTGTGCTTCTCGGTCTTCTTCAGCTTGGGCAGCTCGTCGACCTCGTAGATCTTGCCCGCGTTGACGCCGCTCTGGACGCGGAAGCGCACGAAGCCCTGGGCCTGCATGGCCTGGAACAGGTCGCTGTGCTCGCCCTTGCGGTTGGCCACGACGGGCGCCAGGATCATCAGCTTGGTGCCTTCCGGCATGCCGAGCACGGCGTCGACCATCTGCGACACGGTCTGGGCCGCCAGCGGCTCCTGCGGGTGGTCCGGGCAGTAGGGGGTGCCGACACGCGCGTACAGCAGGCGCAGGTAGTCGTGGATCTCGGTGACGGTGCCGACGGTCGAGCGCGGGTTGTGCGAGGTGGCTTTCTGCTCGATCGAGATCGCCGGCGACAGGCCTTCGATCAGGTCGACGTCCGGCTTTTCCATCAGCTGCAGGAACTGGCGCGCGTAGGCCGACAGCGATTCGACATAGCGGCGCTGGCCTTCGGCGTACAGGGTGTCGAAGGCGAGCGAGGATTTACCGGAACCCGACAGGCCGGTGATGACGATCAGCTTGTTGCGCGGCAGGTCGAGGTTGATGTTCTTCAGATTGTGCGTGCGCGCGCCGCGGATACGAATTTCTTCCATTAAGTTTGCAGGCTTTCAATAAGTTTTTGCGGGCCGGCGCACAAAGAAAAACGCGGTGAGCGGGCCAATCGGAGAGAACCCATAAGTGTAGCTTGTTTTTCGAAATGCTGTACATCCATCCAGCAATTTCTTATGATGGAGGCAGGGGTTTCGCCTGCCTTCCTGGCCAGTCGATCGTCCTGGTCTACAGCCGGGTTTGCTCTATGTGGGCTGTTTACCCTGCCGTTCAATGACAAAGCGTTCAGGAATCGAAGAAAAATTCGCTGAACCGTGGATGAAGCGCCGAGGCAAGAGGCCTTTGCCGGCATCGTGGCGTGGCAGGTACAGATTGTCGAAAAGGCAGTTTGCGAGTGGGCAGAAAAAACCTTGTTTGACCTCAAAAATTGTTCTTTTGTAGCAGCCCGACAGGCCCCATAATATTGAATTGATTCACCCGTTCCCTGACGTTTGGTCAAGTGCAGAGTCAGGGCTCACAACACCCAGAAGGAGTAACAACATGGCATCAGTTAACAAGGTCATCATCGTCGGCAACCTGGGCCGCGATCCCGAAATCCGCTACATGCCGAGCGGCGACGCGATCGCCAATATCGCGGTGGCCACCTCGTACAAGTCGAAAGACCGCAACACCGGCGAGCAGAAAGAGCTGACCGAATGGCACCGCATCTCCTTCTTCGGCCGCCTGGCTGAAATCGTGGGACAGTACCTGAAAAAAGGTTCGTCGGTCTACGTCGAAGGGCGCCTGCAGACCCGCAAGTACACCGACAAGGACGGCATCGAGCGCTACGCCACCGACATCATCGCCGAGAACATGCAGATGCTGGGCGGCCGCCAGGGCATGGGCGGCAACGACATGGACATGGGCGGCGGCATGGGCGACGAGTACTCGTCGGCGCCGCAGCGTCCGGCTCCGCGCCAGGCCCCGCCGGCACCGGCAGCCCGTCCGCAGCCGAAGCCGGCTCCGAACTTCTCGGACATGGACGACGACATCCCGTTCTAAGCACCCGGCCTGGCCGGCACGCGCCGGCCGACCTGCCAAAACATCCCCACGCATCTTCCGGTGCCTGGGGATTTTTTTATGCGTTTTCCAGCGTGCGGCCGGCCGCTGTTGCCGGTCCGTCCCCGGAAAGACCGTCCTGTAATCCCGCAGCTTTGCAGGGACTTCTTTTTTCGCCACAGTTGTTGCGCCAAGGGAAACGATAAGCTTGCATAACTGACATCTCGACGTTACGCTACATGAGTTACCGGAAATCAAAACTCATGCGCTACACACCCATCGCCCTTGTCGCGCTCCTGGCTTGTACCAGCGTAGTTGTCGCCGCGCCGGTATCCATCGGGAAGCCCGTCCCCTCCAGGAACGCCAAGGCGGAGATACGCCGCGCCGTTCCCCTGCCCAAATGGGCCCAGTCCCTGGCCGAGGTCCCGCCGACCGAGCGCACCGACGCCCTGGTCTTGCGCCTGCACGAGACCCAGGTGCTGGCAGGCGACCAGCCTGCCTACCTGGTCAACCGCGCCCTCCAGGTCAACGACCGCAGCGCGCTGGCGGCCATCGGACAGGTCAGCCTGGACTATTACGCCGACTACCAGGCGTTGAGCCTGCACCGCGTCGCCATCCTGCGCGACGGCAAGGTGCTGGACCGGACCGCCAGCGTCGACGCGCGCGTCCTGCAACGCGAAACGGCCATCGACAGCGGCATGTACGGAGGCGCCAGCACGGTCCAGCTGCTGCTGGAAGACGTGCGGGTGGGCGATACCCTGTGGCTCACCTACAGCGTGGCCGGCGCCAACCCGGTCTTCGGCAAGCAGTGGTTCGGCGAGTATTCCTGGGACCACTGGACGCCGATCGAGCGCCGCCGGCTGATCGTGCTGTATCCCAGGCACCGCAAGCCCGCGTGGCGCCAGCTGGGCGAGTTCCGCGACGAGAAGCTGGTGCCCCAGACCGGCACCTCCGGGCCGTACGAGATGCTGAGCTTCGAGGGCAAGGGCCTGGATCCGCTCGACGACGAGCCCGCCATTCCCAGCGATTACCTGCCGGCCCGGTCGCTGCAGTTCTCCGAATTCCCCGACTGGGCCGCGGTCGCCCGCTGGGCCAGCAGCCTGTTTCCTCCACTGGCCGGCAACCCGGCCCTGAAGGCCCAGGCCGACCAGTTCCGCAAGCACGCCACGCCCTCGGCGCGCGCCGCCGCCGCCCTGCAGTGGGTGCAGGACGAGATCCGCTATTTCAGCGTGTCGATCGGCGAGAATTCGCACAAGCCGCAAGCGCCCGGCACCGTGCTCAAGCGCCGCTATGGCGACTGCAAGGATAAAAGCTATCTCCTGGTGTCCCTGCTTGCCGAGCTGGGCATCGAGGCGCGGCCGGTCCTGCTGTCGGCGAACGCGCCGCGCCTGCCGGGCAAGGTCGGGCCGACGCCGGGCACCTTCGATCACGTCATCGTCGAGATCCGGATCGACGGCAAGCGCTACTACGTCGATCCCACCCGCACCGGCCAGCAGGCGCCGCTGGAGACGCTGTCCACCGCCTTCCCGGGCGCATCCGTGCTGCTGGTCGACCCGGCGACCACCGCCCTGCAGGTCCTCCCGGAAAACGGCGAGCGCGCACCCGGCTATGAAGTGGTCGAATCCATCGCCGTTCCTGACTACAGCGGCGACGCCACCATGGAGACGCGCGAAATCTTCCGCGCGGAGCTGGCGGAAGTGTCGCGCCAGCGTCTTGCCGCGCTGTCTCCCCTCGAGTTGAAGAAGGCCACCCTCAAGGACTACGAAAAACGCTATCCCGGCATTGCCCTGGTGGATGCGCCGGTGATCGCCGACGACAAGCAGGCCAACGAGGTGCAGGTGCGGGCGCGCTTCCGCTTGCCGAAGGCGGTCAGCGTGGCCGACGGGATGCCCTCGGTCGAGTACCAGGTGCGGTCGCTGGAAGGCGTCATGTCCCTGCCCGACAAGCTGGTGCGCAGTTTCCCGCTCGTGATGCCGGCGGCGCAGTTTCACGGCCGCTATCGCCTGCATATCCAATGGCCGGACGACGTGCGCGCCAGCGAGATGCCGTACGCGCGCTTCATCGACAACCGCTTTTTCCAGGCCCATGAAACCTACGTATTCCGCGGGAATCATGTCAATCACATGGTCGACTACCGGGCCAAGCTGCGCACGGTTCCGGCTGCCGAGGTGCCGGCGCTGCACAAGGAGGCCAAGCAGCTCGACGAGCTGGCGCAGGGCCGCTTCAGCGTGCGGGAACACAACAAGATCGACAAGGCCGGCAGGGGCTTCAGCGCGCGCGACGTGGACCTGGCGCGCATGGCGGCGGCGGTCGACGAGGTAGCGCAGGCCATGGACAAGACGGCGGACAGCGCGGTCGCGCCCGACCAGGCGTGCATGCTGCTGCGCGCGGCGCACGGCGCCGACAAGCTGCTGCAGCCGTCCACCCAGAAAGCGCTGTCCCGTCTCCAGCGCATCATCAAGGACGATGCCAGGGATCCCGTGGCCCGCATCTGCCGCGCGCGCATGGCCTTCGATGCCGGCGACTATGCCGCCAGCGCGCAACAGTATCAGCAGCTGGGCGCGGAGCTGGGCAGCAAGGATGCCGAAGAACTGCGCAACCTGGCCTGGGCGCTCCTGTACCGGGGGCAGGCCGACCAGGCGCTGGCAAGCTTCCAGCAGTACCTGGATCTGCAGGCGAAGGCCGGCAAGCGTTCCGGCGCCGAGCTCGACCTGGCCGACCGGATCGCGCTGCTGCAGCGCAGCGGGCGTCCGCTGCCGTCCGACATGCTGCAGCGCGCCGGGCATGCGCCGGACGGTCCCTGGCCGCGGCCGCTGCTGGCCATGCAGGCGGGCCTGCTCGGCCAGGATGCGCTGATCAGGCAGGTCGAGGCGATGCCCGAGCACGAACGGGCCCACGCGTTCACCGAAGCGCTGTTCTACCTGGGGCAGATGCGGCTGGGGGCGGGCGACAAGGCCGGGGCGGCGGCGGCCTTTCGCCGGCTGCAGGAAACCGGCATCCGCAGCTCGCCCTTGTACTTGCAGGGCATGGCGGAATTGCGCCTGCTGAACAAGGAGACCGGCAAGCTGTCCGCCGCGAACGCCGCGGCGCCGTCCGCCCAGCCCGAAGCGGCTTTCCGGCAGCTGGTGGAAGGCGCGCAGGCCGGCGATCCGGCGTCCCAGTTCGGCCTGGCGGTGGCCTACGAGCGCGGCAAGGGCGTCGGCGCCGACCTGGCCAAGGCCGTGGAGTGGTACCGCAAGGCCGCCGACGGCGGGGACGACCGCGCCTGGTTCCTCCTGGCCGAACTGCATCACCTGGGAACCGGGGTGCCCAAGGACGAGGAAAAAGCCCTGGCGCTGTGGCGTACCAGTGCCGAACTGGGCAATGCGGAAGCCATGTCGCTCATAGGCTGGCGCTACTACGAAGGCAAGGGCTACCCCAAGGATGCCGCCTACGCGGCGCTATGGTTCCAGCGCGCGGCGATCCGCGGCGTTCCCGACGCCAGTTACGGACTGGGGCTTCTTCTCTACCGGGGAGACGGCCTGGCGCGCAACCCGCAGGCGGCGGCGTCGCTCTACCTGGCCGCCGCAAGACAGGGGCACGCCGGCGCCCAGCTCGATCTCGGCACCATGTACGAGGCGGGTGAAGGCGTCGCCCAGGATGCGCGCGAGGCGGCCGCCTGGTACCGCAAGGCGGCCGAACAGGGGAATGCGGGCGCACAGCACAACCTGGGCTGGCTCCATGAGCAGGGCAAGGGCGTGGCGCAGGACGACAAGGCGGCGCTGTCCTGGTACCGGAAGGCGGCGGCACAACACTACGCCAGATCCATGGCGAATATCGGATATCTGATCGCCAAGGGCCGGGGCCAGAAAAAAGACGATGCCGAAGCGCACCGCTGGTATCGGAAAGGCGCGGAACTGAACGATTCCACCGCCCAGTACAACCTTGCCCATCAATACAGGGATGGACGCGGCGTTGCCAAGGATGCGGCCGAGGCGCTCAAGTGGTTCCTGAAGTCTGCGGAAAACGGCGACACGGATGCGATGGCCCTGCTTGGCGAGATGTACCAGGAAGGCGAGGGCGTGGCCAAGGACCTGGGCGAGGCCTTGCGCTGGTACACGGCGGCGGCCAACCGCGGCGACCGCCTGGGCGCCATCAGGCTCGGCATCATGCTGTACGAGGGCAGCGGTGTCACCCGCGACTACGGGCGCGCGGCGAAGCTGTTCGAGCAGGCCGCCGAGAAAGGCGAACAAGCGGCCTTTTACTGGCTTGGCCTGATCCACGAGCACGGCCAGGGCCGGGCCAAGGACGAAACCAGGGCGCGCGCCCTGTACGCCCGGGCGGAAGACATCTGGGACGCCAACGTCCGCCTGGCCGTCCTGAGCGCACAGGGCAGGGGCGGCCCGGCCGATCCCGCCTATGTCCTGGCAAGGATGCTGAGCTGGGAGGCGCTCGGCGAGGCCGAATGGCTGGACAAGCTCGCGCGTGCCTTCGACGCGACCCTCGACGGCGCACGTGCACAGGAAGCCTACCGGTCCCTGCTCCAGCTGGCGGAACGGTCGGGGAAGCCGGAGCTGCTGCGTGTGTCCCTGTCCGAACTCGCGGACAGCTATGCCAAGTACCAGATGCCCCTGAAGGCCGAGCCGCACTACCTGCGCCTGCTGGCCTTGAGGGAGCAGGCCCTGGGCCGGCAGCACCTGGAAGTCGCCGACACGCTCGAAGACCTGGCGTCGGTGTACGAGCAGACCGCGCGCCTCGACCTGGCCGAATCCGCCGGGCGGCGCGCCCTCGGCATCCGCATGGCGGCGAAGGGGCTCGCCAGCAGTGCCACCCGCCGTAACCAGCGCATGCTTGCCGCGGTGCTCGCCGCGCGCGGCGACCTGGCGGGCGCACGCCAGTACCTGGCGCAGCTGCAGTCCTATGTCGACAAGGACCTGGGGCCGGCGCATGCCGATTTCGTGACCGAACTCGCGTGGATCGCACAGAAGTACTACGACCTGGGCCAGTATGGCGACGCCGAGGCGCTGTACCGCCGCGCCCTGGCCCTTGCCGAGTCGGGCGAGGACGCGTCGAAGGCGGACTTTCCGCTCAACGGGCTGGCCTGGACCCTGAGCGCGCGCGGCGCCCATGCCGAAGCGGAGCGGCTGTTCAGCCGCGCCGTCGCCTCGACCGAACAGCGTTTCGGCAAGGAGCATCACCGCTATGCGGCCGTCCTCGGCGCCCTGGGCGTGCAATTATCGAAGCTGGACCGGCATGCCGAGGCCGAGCAAGCCCTGCAAAGCGCCCTGACCCTGAGGGAAGCCTATCTGGGCAAATTCGACAGCGAGGTCGCCCTTGCCCTCTGCCAGTCCGGCAAGGCCTGGGCCAGGCAGGGCAAGACGGCCGAGGCCGAGGCGGCGTTCAAGCGCGCCCTGGCCCTGCGCGAAGGTGTGTACACCCCGGTGCATGCCGAGATCGCCGAGGCCCTGGCCGAGCTGGGCACGCTCTACCTGGGCCAGCAACGCTTCGACCAGGCGGAACCCTTGCTGCGGCGCGCTCTGGCGATCCGCAAGCAGGTGATGCCCGTCCACCCGGATACCCGCGCCAGCGAAGGCCTGCTCGACGAGTTGAACCGCAAGGCCAGGCGGCTGTAGGGATCCGGCCGCGGCCGGGCCTTGCCTGTCCTTATTTGCCGATAATGCTCAGGATATTCCCGTCCGGGTCCTTCAGCCACGCCACCTTCATCTGCTGGCCGACGTGGATATCGTCCTCGAGCCGCATCCCTTCCATCTGGTATTGCTCGAAGCGCGCACCCTTGGCCTTGAGCGCATCCACCACCGTCCGGATTTCCACGCCCACATCCCAGTTGATGGCCGTGGCCTGGTTGGTGCCCGCATACTCGGACTGGTAGACGAAGATCCGGGAGTTGCCGCTCCGGTAGGTCAGGACGCCGGGGCAGTCGGCGCCGGCATCCTCCTCTTCCAGTCCCAGCACGTTGGTGTAGAACTCCCTTGCCCTGGCGAGGTCGCGCGTGGCGACGGTCGCGATCGCATCCACATGTGACAGCATGATGGCCTCCTCGATTGGCCAAATAGGGGAGCGGATAGCGTACAGCGATCGGATCTTGCGCAGCGCACCATTGGCGGCGCGCTGCGCTGCATTACTCGTAGCGCAGGGCGTCGATCGGATGCAGATTGGCCGCCTTGGCCGCCGGCACGATGCCGAACACGATGCCCACCAGGCTGGAGAAGCCGAAGGCCATTGCCACCGCCCACCAGGGGACGAAGGCGTCCGGCAGGCCCGGAATCGCCCTGGAGGCGCCGAAGCCGATCAGGTAGCCCAGCACCAGGCCCACCAGGCCGCCCAGCAGCGACAGGGTGGTCGCCTCGATCAGGAACTGCATCAGGATGTGGTGGCGCTGCGCCCCCAGCGCCTTGCAGATGCCGATTTCGCGGGTGCGCTCGGTCACCGACACCAGCATGATGTTCATGATGCCGATGCCGCCCACCAGCAGCGAAATGCCGACGATACCGCTCAGCACCATGGTCACGGTGGCGATGATGGTGTCGAAGGACTCCGACAGCTGCTGGGCCGACTGTACCCTGAAGTCGTTGCGCTGGCCCGGCCTCAGGCGGTGCGCCTGGCGCAGCAGCGCGGTCACCCGGCCCTGCACGGCGTCGATCTGCTCGATATCGTTGACGGTGAAGCTGATCGCAATGTTCAGCTTGGTACCGGTGCCGGCGATCACCTGGCCCACCGAGAACGGAATCAGGATGTAGTTATCCTTGCTGAAGCCCAGCGAATCGCCCTTTTCCTCGGTGATGCCGATAATCTTGAACCACTCGCCGCCGATGTCGATGAACTGGCCCAGCGGTTCGCCGCTCAGGCGCAGATCCTCCAGCGTCTTGCTGCCCACCACGGCCACCCGGCGGCGCGACAGGTCGTCGCTGGCGCGCAGGAAGCGTCCCTGGGCCGGGAACACCTGGGCCGATTCCATGTAGGTCTCGGTCGCCGCGATCACCTGCGTGAAAGTGGAGGTCGCGCCGGCGCGCACCGTGGTGCCGAAGTTGCCGAAAGGCCGGAAGGTCGGCGACACGTCGCTGATGTCGTCGATGTGGGCCACGATGCGTTCGTAGTCGCCGATCCCCAGCACGTTTTCCTTGCCCTGCAGCGCCTCCTCGAAGGAGGTGTAGGCCTCCACCGTCAGGCTGTTCGAGCCGAGTCCCTTGAACTCGTTGCTGATCGAGGCCGACAGGCCCTGCACGATCGACACCACGGCGATCACCGAGGCCACGCCGATGATGATGCCGAGCGCGGTCAGGAAGCTGCGGAAGCGGTGCGCATAGATGCTCTGCAGCGCCGAGCGGAAGCTCTCCCACACGCTAAACATGGGCCGCTCCCCGCGCACGGAAGCTGGTGCGTTCGGCATTCACGGCGTCGCTGTGCACGCGGCCGTCGGCCAGCCGCACCGTACGCCCGCAGTGCGCGGCGATGTCGGGTTCATGGGTCACGATGATCACGGTCTGGCCTTCGGCATGCAGGGTGTCGAACAAGCTCATGATGTCGGCCGCGGTGGTCGAATCCAGGTTGCCGGTCGGTTCGTCGGCCAGCAGGATCGACGGCTCGCTGCACAGGGCGCGGGCGATCGCCACGCGCTGGCGCTGGCCGCCTGACAGCTGGTTGGGCAGGTGGTCGAGGCGGTGCTCCAGGCCGACCCGGGCCATCGCCTCCGTGGCGCGCCGCAGCCGTTCGGCCGGGCGCACCCCGCGGTAGATCAGCGGCTGCATCACGTTCTGCACCGCGGTGGCGCGGGTGAGCAGGTTGAAGCTCTGGAAAATGAAGCCGATCTCCTCGTTGCGGGTGCGCGCAAGCTCGGCGTCGCTCATCCCGGCCACGTCGCGCCCGTTGAGGAAGTAGCGCCCGCTGGTCGGTGTGTCGAGGCAGCCGAGGATGTTCATCATGGTCGACTTGCCCGAGCCCGAGGAGCCGATGAAGGCGATGTAGTCGTTGCGCGCGACCTCGAGGTCGATGCCGTCCAGCGCCGCGATGGTTTCACCGCCCATCCGGTAATGCTTGGTGATGCCTTCGAGCCGGATGAGCGGGGCGCCTTGGCTCACGTTGCCGCTCATGTCTTGGACGGCTTCGCCGCAGGCTCGGCGGTGACGACCGGCTTGGACGCGGGCGCCACGGCGTCGCCCTGCTTCAGCTGGCGCAGGACCTTGTACGGCCCCGTGATCACGGTCTCGCCATCGGCCAGGCCGCTGCGGATCTCCTGCATGCTGTCGTCCGAGGCGCCGGTGGTCACGATGCGCTTTTCGGCCTTGCCGTCCTTGGCGACGAAGACCCAGCTCTCGGCCTTGATCTCGGCCTTCTTGCCCTTTTTCTTCGGGCCTTCGGTCGATTCCTCGTTGTTGGACAGGACCGCCTGCAGCGGCAGCGCAAGCGACTTGCCGCTGCTGGAGACGAATACCTCCGCGCGCACGCTCATGCCGGGGCGCAGGGCCAGGTTCCTGGTGTCCAGCAGCGCGACCTTGACGTCGTAGTTGCGCGACTTCGAGGCGCCCTGGGCCGCAGCGGCAGGGTTCTGCTTGGGCGAGAGCGGGATCGACAGCACCTTGCCGGCGAGGGCTTCGTCCGGGTAGGCGGCGGTATGGATCGCCACTTCCTGGCCGACCGCCACCCTGGCGATGTCGGCCTCGTCGACGTTCACCTCGGTGACCATGGTCGCGGTGTTCGCGATGGTCATCAGGGTGGAGCCGGCGATGCTGACCTGGCTGGCCACCGCGGTTTCGCCCACCTTGATGTCGAGCGCGGTGATGGTGCCGGAAATCGGCGCGCGCACGGTGGTCTTGGACAGGCGCTCGTTGGCCAGCTTCAGGCTCGCTTCCACCTGCTCCAGGCGCGAGCGGCTGTTGCGCAGTTCGATCTGCGCCGCCTCGAGCGCGAAGCGGGCATCGTCGATCGCCGAGTCGGCCAGCATCTTCATCCGGTGCAGCTCGAGCTTGCGCTTGTACTGGCTTTCCTGGTTGCGCACGCTCAGCTGCTGCTGTTCGATCGCGATACGCTGCTGGCGCACCACGGCTTCCTGCTGCGCCACTTCGGCGCGGTAGATCTGGTCGTCCAGGTGCAGCAGCAGGTCGCCTTTCGCCACCTGCTGGCCCTCCTTCACGTAGATGCTGCTGACCTTGCCGATCACTTCCGGCGACAGCATGACCTGCTCTTCGTAGAGCAGGTGGCCCGAGGCCAGGATCGACGAGCGGATTTCGCGCATGCCGATCTTGTCGGTGTCCACGGCCTTGGCCGGCCCGCTGCCACGGGTCAGCTTGGCGGCCACGGGGATGCAGAGCAGCGCCGCGATCGCCAGTCCTATCACCAGTTTCTTGCGCTTCATGCCATCTTGCTCAGCGCGTAAGCCAGCCAGCCGCCGAAGATGATGACGGTCGGGGTCAGGACCACGGCCAGGGCGCCGGTGCGCGAGGCGCCGGTCCAGGCCTGGTAGCCGATGACCTGCAGCGCCAGGTTCCAGATGAAGAGGATCGAGATGCCGTCCAGGATGCCCGCCAGCGGATGGCCCAGCTCGTAATGGAAGAACAGCTGGTTGAGCGTGGTCGGGTTCAGCGCTTCCATGCCCAGCTGGCCGCTCGAGGCGAGCAGCATCTGCATGGCGCCCAGCGCCAGCATCAGCACATTCGGCATGGCCGCCCAGGCGGACAGCGCGAAGCCCTTGCCGAAGCTGAGCTCGCGGTTGGTGAACTTGCCGACGATGAGCAGGTAGACGGCGGTGACCGCATACGCGGCCAGCACCGAGAAGATGCCGCCGAAGGCGGTCATGTAGGCCATCGTTTGCTGGCCCATGCCGACCGCCGCCTGGCGCTCGCGCATCTCGGGATCGGCGATGGTGGCCAGCATGTGTTCCTGGAACCAGGCGAAGTCCACGAAACCGAGGAAATACCAGAGGAAGAGCACGACGTTGGCGACGCAGACCGCCAGCACCGGAAGCCAGGCGGCGGGGCGGGGCTCCAGGCGGCGGAAGGTAGCCGCCGGTTCGAGGAAGATGCCGGTGAGGGCGCTGAAAGGGGAGGTCGCTGCCGGTACCGCTTTGTCGATCAATTCCATCGCGTTCTATTCCAAGTGGGCCAAATCGGGAATGGCGCACGAGGAGCGCTGCGCCGGGTGTGACATGTCACGCGGGGGAAGATAGCATGGTGGCAAGCAGGGGCGCCATGCACCCTGCCTGATTTGGAGGCAATCCTATAAAGGTTGATAGGACGCCCGTGCGACAGCCGGATCGGGGGTTCAGCGCGCCGGCGCGGCGGATGCACCGCCCTTGCCGGTGACGGCCCAGTAGATGCCGCCCATCAGGTGCGCCAGGTAGTGCGGGTCGCGGTACATCTCGCCATTGTGGCCGAGCGTGGTCACGAACACGCGCCCTTTTTCCACCTGGTGATGCCAGGCGATCGGGTGGTCCTTGCCCATCGGTTCCGACACCTGGCCCGGCCAGATCTTGCGCGGGTCGTAGCTGGCTTCGTCCACGCCGAGCACCGTATTGATCCTGATGTTGTAGGGATTGGTGGTGGTATAGAACTCGTCGCTCCAGATCCAGCGTTCGGGGATCCCGAAGGTGGCCGGAAAGCCTTTGTCCGCCACGGTCACCACGCCGGTCTGCAGCATCGGGTGCACGCCCACGCGGCGCCCCACCAGCTTTTCATACCAGGGCCAGTTGTCCGGCGGCGTGATGGCCGCGCGGTGCACCACGATGGCGTTGCCGCCGGCGCGCATGTAGGCCTCGAATTTCTGGCGCTGGGCCGGGTTCAGTTCCTCGCCGGGCGTGTTCATGAAGACCACCGCCGCGTAGCGTCCCAGGTCGCCGTCGAAGGCCTGGGTCTTGTTGGTCCAGTCGAACTCGAAGGCGTGCAGCTTGGCCAGCCGCTCCAGGCTGTCGCGCGCGATGGGGATGTATTCGTAGTGGTACTTGCTGGGCATGGCCAGCACCAGCAGCTTGAACTGGCTGTCGGCCCGGCTGTCCGGCGACAGGGCCATCGCGGCGGCCAGCGCCAGGATCGTTCGCTTCATCGTGTCTCCTTTGTCGTGTTCATGGCGCAGGCACGCCTTCCGCCTTGCGCTCGCCGTGCGGCACCAGCCAGCCGCCGTCGGCCAGCCAGTCGTTCAGGCGGTCCGGCCAGTGCTGCAGCGAGATGCGTTCGCCGCGCTGGCCGACATTGAAGGCGTGGTCGGTATCGGCATACAAATGCAATTCGGCCGAGACGCCGGCCGCGACCAGCTGCCGGTGCAGGGCGATGGTCGGCGGCATGCAGCAGGTGTCGCGCGAGCCGGCCACGAGGAAGGCCGGCGGCGCATTCGCCACGCTTTTCGCCGGCACGCCGAGCGGCCCGGGATACACCAGCACCTGGAAATCCGGGCGGGCACTGACGCTGTCGAGGGCATCGCGCCTGCCTTGCCGCGCGGGCTCCGGGTTATCCGCCACCAGCGATACCAGTTCGCCGCCGGCGGAGAAGCCCATCACACCGATGCGGCGCGGATCCACGCCGTACTCCACAGCGTGCGCACGCACCCATCGCACGGCGCGGCGCAGGTCGTTCGCGGCATCGTTCTCGATGGAGTAAGCCGAACCTTGGTCGCGCGCCAGGCGGTATTTCAGCACGAAGGCGCTGACGCCGGCCCGGTTGAGGTTTTTCGCCGCCAGCATGCCTTCATTCTGGAACACCAGCATGCGGTGGCCGCCGCCCGGCACGACGATCACCGCGGCGCCGTTCGCGTGGCGCGGGTCGGCTCTCAGGACGGTCAGGGAAGGATCGTGCACGTTGCTGAAATAGACCCCGTCCTTGACGGTCTCCGCTTCGCTGCGCCGCTGTTCCGATCCGGGTGCGCCGTCCGGCCACAGCCGCACGACAGGCGGCGTGGACTGGGCCATGGCCGGCAGCGCCAGCACGGCGCAGAGGAAGAGGGCGCGCATCAGATCCTGGCCGCGTACAGCGCGTGATGGGTCAGGATGAACAGCGTGCGCTTGTCCGCGCCGCCGACGATCAGCTGCAGCGGACGCTCCGGCACGTCGAGGCGGCCGGTCTGTTTGCCGTCCTGGCCATAGACGAAGACCTGGCCGTTGGCCACGTAGACCTTGCCGTCCGGGCCCAGCACCGCGCTCTCGCCGCCGCGGTCGGCCAGCGGTTTCAGGTCCGTCAGGCCGCCGCCCTGGTTGACCACGCCGCTGAAGGTCCGGTTTTCCGAGCCGTTGGTGAACACCACGCGCTGGCCCACCGGCGCGCCGGCGAAGCCGTAGGCCTGGAGCGAATCGGCCCAGCGCCAGCCGGTGTGGTCCGGCGGACCCTGGCGCAGCACGCGGTAGGCCGGCAGCACCAGGCTGCCGTCCGGCGACACGTATTCGTTCGCCTTGGGCAGGGCCACGTCGCGCGCGAACATCTCGGCCAGGGTGGTGAATTCGTAGGTGTCGAAATTCAGCTGGTCCTTGAATTCGCCGTTCTGCCAGAAGTTGACCGGCACCGCCACCCGGGCGCCGGCGCGCGGAGCCACCGGGGTCGGCTTGATCATGGTGACGCCAGGGCTTCCCGGCTTGAATGCGTACACCGTGGCCTGCGGTCCGTAGGACGACATCACCATCACGTTGCCGCTGTCGTCGATCGCCAGGTTGACCGGATCGAGCGGCGCGTCGTGCACCACCGACAGGCCCTCGTCCCTGCTCCAGCTGTAGATGCGCTTCCAGTAGCGGTCCACGAAGTACAGCTTGCCCCGGGCGTCGACGGCGGCGCCGGCGATCGAGTAGAAGCCGTCTTCCAGCTTCTCGACCTTGCCCAGGGCGGCCGGCGCCTTGGTCTGCTTGCCGCTGTAGTCGAACACGGCGAACTCGCGCTCGCGGATGTCGAGCTTGTTGGTCATGTCGCGGATCGCGTTCTCGTAGGCGTACTTGTTGGCGCGCAGGTAGGTGGTGCAGCCATTGTCGTCGCAGGTGGCGAAGCCGCTTTCGCCGTTGACGTGCACGTTGCGGAAGCGGATATCGCTCGAGTTGCTGATCAATACCGCGGCCGGCATCGGCTTGTAGGAACGCGTCACGCGGTAGCCGTGGTAGTTCGCGAACAGCAGGTTCTTCGAGTTGCGGATCTCGAGCGAGACCGCGTCCGCTCCGTCGCGGATCTCTTCCTCGGTCTGGGGCGCCAGGAATTCCCAGTTCTCCACCTTGTCCAGCACGATCTCGGCGCGCACGTGGTGCTCGGCCGAGAGTTCGTAGACCTTGCCCGGGGTGGTGGTGTTGGACACGTAGAAGCCCGCCTGCGCATAGCCGCTGGGCGACCAGATGGCGTTGAAGGTGCCCCCGCCGCCGTCCGTGACCCAGACGCTCGGGTACTGGCGGTCCCAATGGGCGGTGGTGTCGAATTTGGCGTCCTTCTTGTACGGATCGTTGCGGCTGCCGTCGTAGAGGCGGGTGCCGTGGCCGCCCTGGATGCGCACGTCGTCCACCAGGGAGTGTTCGCCTGCGCGCCACATCAGGGCCACCGCGCGCGGATTGACTTCGCCGGTGGCCAGGCCGATGCCGGACACGATGGCGTCGCCGCCGCGCGCGCTCTCCAGCAGCGGCACCGGCGTGTCGACGCCCTGGAATTTGGGCGAGCCGTTCGGGACCAGGAGCTGGGTCAGGCCCGGGTGCAGGGCGATGATGACCGTGTCCGGCTTCATGCGGATGGTGTCGTTGACGACGTAGAAGCCTTGCGGCAGGTAGACCACGCGGCTGCTGTCGATCGCCTTCTGGATGGCGGCGGTGTCGTCGGTCCTGCCGTCACCCTTGGCGCCGAAAGCGTGCACGTTGGTCCATTCCTTCGTGGACGGCAGCGGACGCAAGGCCCGCGTGGCGGTGCTGCCGGCAGGCAGGGCCGCCGTCTTGTAGTTGGTCGCGAACTTGCCCGGCTCGCCCATCTGCTTCAGGGTCAGGCCGTAGTTGAATTCGCTGACCCGGTAGTCGCGTCCCTTGCCCGCCAGGGTCTTGCCGCTGTCGCGGAAGCGCACGAAGGTCGGCACATTGCGCGCACTGGCGTTCTCGAAGCCGACCTGGGTGTAGACATTGTTCTCGTTGCTGACGATGAGCGCCGCCTTGCTCACGTTCTCGAAGCGCACGTCCTTGCCCCACAACCAGTCGCCATAGCCGCGGTCGATTTCCACGCCCACCGGGGTGTTCCTGATCTCGGTATTGATCATGGTGAGGCCGGCCTCGTGCTCGCGGATGGCGGCGTCGCGCTGGCCCTCGAAGCTGGAGTCCATCAGGGTGAACTGCCAGGCCGGCGAGGTCTTCTCGGACAGGATGCCGTAGCGCCCGCCGTAGAAGCGCAGGTTGAAGGCCACGTTGCCCACCTGGTAGACGCCGGCCAGGCCGGAGCCGATGTGGAAGTCGATGTGGCTCAGGTTCGAATGCTGGGCCGTGTGCATGCGCACCGCCGCCGCGGCCGGGTTGCCGTCCTTGATCTCGAAGTCGACGTTCGACAGCGCGGAATAGAAGGTCGAGGAGTTCGCATTGCGCACGTTCTCGCTGAAGGGGACGGCGCTCGGCACCGGCATCGGCACCTTGCCTACCGTGTACTGGTCGCCGCCGGTGAAGATCACCATGTTGGCCACGCCCTTCTGGAAGCCCGGCGTGTTCGGCGCCAGCACGAACACGGGACGGGTCGGGCCGACGCCGTACACGCGCACGGCCAGCGGAATCAGGATCGAGCGCGTGATGCGGTAGCGGCCCGAGGGCAGGAAGACCACCCCGCCTTCGCCCTTGTTGGCGGCGCGGTTGATGGCGTCCTGGATGGCGGCGCTGTCGTCCGTTTGCCCGTCGCCGGCGGCGCGCACGACCACCGACTTCGGATCGTCGGGCATGGTCTGGTAGGCGGACACCGAGGCGGCGGAAGCGGCCGCCGGGAAGGCCAGCAGGACTGCGAGTGCCAGCGCGGAGCCGGCGGGAAGCGTCATTTTCATTCTTGGTTCCTTATCAGACGAACAGCGACAGAAGCATCACGAACAGCAGGCCCACCACCCCGACCAGGGTCTCCATCAAGGTCCAGGAGCGGAAGGTGTCCTGCAGCGACAAGCCAAAATATTCCTTGAACATCCAGAAGCCGGAATCGTTCACGTGGCTGCACATCAGGCTGCCCGCGCCGATGGCCAGCACCATCAGGTTCGGGTCCACGCCCGAGCTCTGCACCAACGGCGCCACGATGCCGCCCGCCGTCACCCCGGCCACCGTGGCCGAGCCGAGGCAGATGCGGATCAGGGTAGCGACCGACCAACCCAGCACCAGGGGCGGCACCGGCAGCCCGGCCAGCTGGGCGCCCAGTTCCGCGCTCACGCCCGACACCACCAGCACCTGCTTGAGTGCGCCGGCGCCGGCGATGATGAGCAGGATCGGGGCGATCTCGCGCATCGCTTCCGCCGGCCCCTGCATCACCTGGGAGAAGCGCCGGCCGCGCGCCAGCCCCAGGCTCACGATCGCGACCGCATAGGAAACCAGCATCACGACCAGCGGGTTGGACAGGACCGACAGCGCGCCATTCAGGTCCGGCCGCGCCATCGTGAGCAGGGTGGTGGCCGCCAGCAGCACCACCGGCAGCAGGGCGGTGGCGAAGCTGTTGAACACGCCCGGCAGTTCCGATTCCGGCACCTCGGCGGCCTTGAATACCGCCGCCGGCTGGGCGCGGATGCGGTGCAGGGACATCGCGAACACCGGCCCGGCAACGATCAGGGTCGGCACGCCGACCACGATCCCGTACAGCAGCGTGGTGCCCATGTCGGCCTGGATGGCCGACACCAGCGCCACCGGCGAGGGATGCGGCGGCAGGAAGCCGTGCGCGATCGACAGGCCGGCCAGCAGCGGAATCGCCAGCGCCACCGCCGGCCGGCCCGACTGGTAAACCAGCGAGAAGATCAGCGGCACCAGCAGCACGAAGCCGACGTTGTAATAGAGCGGGATGCCGACCACGAAACCGGTGATGGTCAGGGCGATCGGCAGGCGCGCGGGGCCGAGGGCCGCGATCAGGCAGGTCGCGATGCGGCGCGCGGCGCCGCTGTCGGCGATCAGCTTGCCGAACACGGCGCCCAGGCAGATGATCACCACCAGGGAGCCGAGCAGGTCGCCGATGCCCTTCTCGATCGCGCCCGGGATGGCCTGGGGCGGCACCCCCAGCAGGAGGGCGGCGGCGAGCGCCGCCACCACGAAGGCCAGCAGGGGCTGTACCTTGCCCCAGGCGATCATGATGGTCAGCAGTCCCACCGCCAGCAGTACGGAAACGATATTCCACACGGCCGGCTCCCGCTCAGTGGCTGTAGCGCAGGCCCACGCGGTAGGTGCGGCCCACCACGTCGTACAGGGACGGATTGATGCCGAAGCCGGCGTTGGTCTGCGGCGCGCCGACCGGGTCGCGGTCCGCCAGGTTGTCGATCTTGAAGTAGAACTGCAGCTGCTTCGAGAAGTTGTAGCTGCCGCCCAGGTCGAGGTAGGTCGCGCCCTTCATCTTGTTGTCGTAGATGGTCGGGTGGATCAGGGTCGATGCCGGGCAGCTGGTCTGGCACTCGATGAAGTCGTTGCGGTAGGTGCCGTCGCTGATCCAGCGCTCGGTCAGGGTCAGGCTCAGCTTGTCGTGCTCCCAGGTCTGCTGCGCCAGCACCTTCCACTTCGGCGTGTTGCCCATGTTGGAGCCGGCCGAATCGACCGGGATGGTGCCGACCACGCCGGAATCGGTGATGTAGTGCAGGTTGCGCGTGCCCAGCGCGCGGAAGGTGAAGCGGCCCGGCAGGTTCAGCTTGTCGAGGTTGGTGCGGTAGGCCGTCTCGATGTCGAAGCCCTTGGTTTCCAGCGAGGCCAGGTTGAAGTTCTGGACCGTCACGTAGTTGTTGCCCGGGCTGTTGAGCACCATGGCGGAGCAGATTTCCTGGTTGCCGGCCACGCACAGGTCGACTTCCTGCTGGATGGTCAGCGCCGAGATCACGTCCTTGACCTTGATGTCGAAGTAGTCGAGCGAGACCGAGAAGCCCGGCGCCCACTTCGGCTGGCTCAGCACGATGCCGACGGAGTTGTTGCGCGCCACTTCCGGACGCAGGCCGGTGTTGCCGACGGTGCGCTCCTGGACGCTGATGGTGTTGCCCTGGTACTGGACCACGTTGTTGACCACCACCGGCGCCGCATACAGTTCGCTCAGGTTGGGCGCGCGCACGTCCTTCGAGGTCACGCCGCGCAGGCGCAGGCCGTCGACCGGGGTCTGCCAGGTGGCGCCCAGCTTCCAGGTGCCGATGCTGCCGGCGGTGCTGTACTTGGTTTCGCGGTCGGCCAGGTTGAGGTTGGCTTCGCCCCAGGAAGCGCTCTTGAACAGCGGGACGTTCAGCTCCAGGTAGGCTTCGCGCACGTTGTACGAGCCTTGGCCGTTGTGATAGTTACCCGCATACCAGTTGTTGCCGACCGTGGTGTTCAGCAGCGGGTCGGCCGGATAGTAGGCGTTGTTCGGCGAATCGGGCGTCACGCCGTTGCCGTAGGCGTCGCCGCGCACGCGGTACTTCTCGCGGCGGTACTCGGCGCCGGTGGCCAGCGAGATCGGGCCGGCCCAGCCTTCGAGCACTTCGCCGTTGACGTTGAAGCTGGCGACATCCTGGCTTTGCGTGGTGCGCTGGCGCGGTCCCTGTTCCGGCGCGATGTAGCGCCAGGCCGCCGGGTCCACCGGGTTGTTGCCGATGATGTTGAGCGGCACGCAGCCGGAAGCGCGCGCCGTCGCATTGCGGCAGGCGATGGTACCGTCGGGCAGGCGCACGGCGTCGATGGCGGCGTTGTAGCGGGCGTTGATCGTGATGTCGCGCACGTCGATGTTGGTCTTGTTCTCGCCGTGGGTCACATAGGCATCGTAGCGCCAGTCCTTGCCGAAGGCCGCGAACCTGCCTTCCGCGCCGAGCACGAAGCGGCGCTGGGTGCGGGTCGGGTGCACGTTGATGTTGGCCGGGAAGATCGCGTTGGCGGTGCCGTACTGGAAGCTGGTGATGTTGTTCTGCGCACAGGCGGCGACGATCGAGGCCGGCAGGAAGGGGTTCGCGCACTGGATGGTCAGGTTGGCATTCTTGGCCGCGCCCGGGTTGGGCGAGAAGTGCGAAGCCACCTGGCCGAAGTTGGCGGTGAAGTAGAGCTGGTGGTCGGGCGTCAGGTCGTAGGACATGCGGGTGTAGGCGACCTGGCGCTTGAAGTTCATCGCCAGGTTGGTGCCCGCGCCCACGCTGCCGCTCAAGTCGCCGCCGATGCAGAAGGGGTTGATGCAGTTGGTGACCGCGCCGGTGCCGGTCGGGACGCCGTTGGAACCGTACTGGAATGGATAGGGCACGCCGCCGTCGCCGAAGGCGGTGCCTTGCAGCGGGCCATTGGTGATCAGGCCGTACTTCGAGTACTGGTATTGCTGCGCCTGTTCGATGACGCGGTATTGCGGGAGGCCGTCGCCGGTCTGGTTCAGCGGGCGCACCGAATAGGCCACGTTCTTGAACCAGGTGCGGCCGTTCGCCGCGTTGGGGCCGAAGCCCGGCGACTCGATGCCGTTCTCCTTGGTGAACTCGCCGCTGACGGCGACGTGGAAGCGGTCGTCGAGGAAGCCGCGGCCCCAGGCCGCCTGCACGGTGGCGCCCTTGTCGTCGTCGTATTTGGTCTGGCCGCCCTGGACATTGGCCTTGAAGCCGGTGAAGCGCTTGTCGGTGACGAAGTTGACCACGCCGCCCACCGCGTCCGAGCCGTAGGAGGCCGAGGCGCCGCCGGTGACCACGTCGACGCGCTTGACCAGCAGCTGCGGGAACTGGCTGACGTCGGTCACGCCCGTGACGTTGGCGCCCACCACGCGCTGGCCGTCGAGCAGGGTCAGGGTCCGGATCGTGCCCAGGCCGCGCAGGCTGAGCGAGGAAAGGCCCTGGATGCCCGAGCTGGTGCTGTTGGTGCTGGTGGTGCGGCCGGTGCTGCCCTGCAGGGCCGGCAGCTCGGTCAGGGTGTTGAACAGGTTCGGCTTGGCCGCCTTTTCCAGGTCGGCGCTGGACAGGCTGGTGGTCGGCGTCGGCTGGCTGAAGCCGCGCGCCACGATACGCGAGCCGGAGATCCGGACCACGTTGGTGTCGGCGGCGACGGTCGGCACGGCAGGTGGCGCCGGGGGAGCCTCGGCGGTGGCGCTATCGGCGGCCGGCGGCTGGACCTGCTCCTGCGCCCAGGCGCCGGCGGCAAACATGGTGCAGGCGCTGGACACGGCCAGGCTGATCAGGGTTCGTTGAACGGGGGTACGCATCGTTGTCTCCTATTGCTTTTTTGTGTGGAAGCGGCGCGCTGCCTCATGAGGTGGACGGCTGCGCCAATCGGTACGACAGTGCGGGTGCAGACCCCGCGGTCAAGCCTTGCTGATGCGCTCGACCAGGGTCGAGGGCGCCAGCGTGATGTCCAGGACCATGCCGGCCTCGTCGTCCTGGAGCGGTTCGAGGATGCCCAGCTGGCTGTCCAGCAGGGAAGGCGGCATGTAGTGGTCGGTGCGCTGCTGCATGCGTTCGGCGATCAGCTCGCGCGGGCCGGCCAGGTGCACGAACTGCAGCTCCGGGTCGGCTTCGCGCAGCAGGTCGCGGTAGCGCCGCTTCAGCGCCGAGCAGGACAGCACCAGGCCCTTGCCCTGCTGGCGCGCGCGCCGGATCTCGGCCGCCAGCGCCTGCAGCCAGCCGGCGCGGTCTTCGTCGTCCAGCGGGACGCCGGCCGACATCTTGGCGACATTATTGTCGGGATGAAAAGCGTCGCCCTCGAGGAAGGGGACGGCGAAGCGGCGCGCCAGTGCGCTGCCGATGGTGCTCTTGCCGCATCCGCTGACACCCATGATGACCCAGCGGGTGGTGCTGCCTTGCGGAAGGGGGAGTGAATCGCTTGCCGATGCCATGTTGGTGTGTGTCTCCAAGGGTTTACGTTAGCGCTATCATTATTTTGGGTAAGTTTTCAACAAGCTGGAAACTTTGTAAACAGCCGATTCATGCTGCGTCGCAGCATTGGCGCGGGTGCTGGCAGCGTCTTTCGCCGTCATTGATATCGATGGCAAGCCGGGGTTTCACTCAGCAGGAAAAGCGGGTTTTTGATAGCGCTAACACCATCGCACTGCAGCATCGATTGTGCATTGTGGTGTTTACGACACGTGCTACCGGCTTCCCCGGCTTGGCATATCGTGCAAGCTCACGAGCCGGGAGGAAGGATGAAGCGTATCTATCGCTGGAGCACCGTGGAGGGAGGCGGGACCGAACACCTGGCGCTCGATGTCTCCGCAGCGCGGATCGAGGCCGAAGCCGTCGTGATCGGTCCCGCGGCGGGCCCGCTGTTCGAAGGCGCGCCCTTCGCCTGCATCTACCGCCTGCGCTGCGGCGCCGACTGGCGGGTGCGCGAGCTGGCCGTGCGGCTGGCCGGCGGCGCAACGCTCACGCTGGCGGCGGACGGCCTGGGGAACTGGACCGACGGCGCCGGCCGTCCGCTGCCCGGGCTGGACGGCTGCATCGACGTCGACCTGGCCTGCACGCCCTTGACCAATACGCTGCCGATCCGCCGGCTGGGCAAGGTGCTGGACCGGCGCCAGGAAATCCGGGTCGCCTTCGTCGCGTTCCCCGCACTGAGCGTCAGGGCGGTATCCCAGGCGTACACCCGGCTCGGGCCGGGGCGCTACCGGTTCGACAGCCCGGAGCACGCGTTCACGGCCGACATCGGCACGGACGACGAAGGGCTGGTGCTGGACTACCCGGGCCTGTTCTATCGGCACGGGGCCTGAGCAAGACACGCCAGTGTGGGCGGGCGCGCCTTCCGATGGGAGATAGCCGCCTCCCGGTCGCGCGGGCCACAATCCGCTCAAAGGAGATCCCGATGAGCAAGACGCTTCGCCACAGCGCGGCAGCATGCGTGGCGCTGTGCGCCGCTTCCGCGTGCGCCCAGACCAATGTGCAGATCTATGGAAGGCTGAACCTGTCCGCCGAATATGTGGGGGCATCGGGCACAGGGAAGCAGGCCCGTATCGCCAACAACCGCTCGGTCATCGGCCTGCGCGGCAGCGAGCACCTGGGCGGCGGCCTGCAGGCGCTGTTCCAGGTCGAAGGCACGCTGGCGCCCGACACCGGCGCCGGCGAGATCGCGCGGCGCGATACCCGCGTCGGCCTCGAAGGCGCGTTCGGCACGCTTTTCCTCGGCCACTGGACGACCGCCTACACGGGAGCGACCTCCGGCCTCGATCCCTTCTATCCGACCACGGCCGGCTACATGAGCCTGCTCGCCAACGGCGCCGCGCCGTCGACGGGCAACACCGGCAACCTGTCTTCCTTCGACCGGCGCCAGGCCAATTCGCTGCATTACTGGACCAGGCCATGGCGCGGTGTCAGCCTGCGCCTCACCCATGGCCTGGGCGAGGAGCGCCTGCCCGGCGGCGCCAGGCCTTCCCTGCTGTCGGCGGCGGCGCTGTTCGAGCGGGGACCGTGGCTGGCGGTGCTGGCCCACGAGCGCCACCATGCCTACCAGGGCGCGGGGACGCATGACAGCGGCGCCAAGGCCGCGCTGGCGCGCAGTGTCGGCGCGTCGCGCGTGGCGGTGATCGTGGAAAGGCTGAAGTACGGCTTGCCCGGCGGGGTGCTGGCGCGTAACGCCGCTTACGTGTCATTCAGCCACCAGCACGGCGCGCATGGCCTGCGTGCGGCGCTGGCGTGGGCGGGAGATGGGAAAGAAGCGGGGAAAGGAGGGAAAGGCAGCCGGATCGGTTTCGTGCGCGGCGGGGCCGGCACCGGGGCCGTCCACCTGACCCTCGGCTACGACTATGCGCTGTCGAAGCGCAGCAGCGTGTACGCGTACGCGACACGCCTGGACAACGAGGCCGCGGCGGCCTACGACTTCGCCATCAACTCTCTTGGCGCCGCGCCCGGGGCCACGCTCGGCGGCGCGGCCCTGGGCTTGCGGCACACCTTCTGATCAGGCGCGGCGGCGCAGGCTGGCCAGGCCGAACAGGCCCAGGCCCAGCAGGGCCACCGAAGCCGGTTCCGGCACGCCGGTCGGCTCGCCATAGGCGATTTCGTTGGCCAGCAGCTGGAAGCTCGCGGAGCCCGGGGCGTCGGCCCAGTCGTAGCCGTTGACCCAGACGAAACCCTTGCCGACGGTGCCGCCGACGATCGCAGCGGCGCTGCCGTTGCGGGTGGCGTAGACGGTGCCGAGGCCGAGGTTGCCGAAGTCCTGGAAGAACTGGCTGGAGTTGCCATCAGTGTAATAGCTGCCCAGCTGGTCGCCGAGGCCCGCGGCCAGGCCGGCGGCGGTGAAGACCACGTTGCTGTCGAAGGCATTGCTGTAGTTATCCGATGCCGAACCGTTCAGCAAGGACATGCCGTACCAGGCCGAGGTCCATTCGGTGATCAGCTTGCCGCCGCCCTGGACGAAGCTTCCCAGCGCACTGTTGCCCGAGCGGTCACGGCCCAGGATCACGGTGTCGATGCCGGCCAGCGAGGCTTCGCTCAGCTCGCCCAGCGCAAGCACGGTGTGGCCGTGGGCGCCCAGGCCGCCGGTGAGGGCGCCGGCGCTCGGATACTGGCCGTACACGCCGATCACGCCGGCGTGGGCGCTACTGCTGGCAAACAGCGCAGCCACGGCGGCTGCGGCGAAGGTGTAATTGAAGCGTTTCATGGTCATCCCTGGCGTTGTTATTGAATGTTTTCGCTCGCGGCAGGCTGCCGCCCAGCCGGCTGTACCGCCGGTCGGGTTACCAAGAAGCATGTTTCATGCCACATGGCATGTAATATTGACAAATCAAGCGTTTACAAACATGCACGCCAGTGCAGGATTTTCCCCATGTAAGAAATTCCGACAGGAAAATTCGATGGCGAATCAGACAATCTTGCTAGTCGGATGGATAGCGCAGGCCGATTTGCCGGCGGATCGTGTCGAGCAGTCCCATCAGGCTGAGCGTGTCCTCGTGCGTCATCAGGGGGTGTTCGATCAGCCCCTCGCGCAGGCAGCGGCCGGCTTCGATCGCCTCGTGCGTGTAGCCGTTGCCGAGGTAGGGCGTCGGGATCGTGCGCGCGGCCGCGCCTTCCAGTTCGACCGTCACCTGGGTGGCGAGGTGGAACATGCGGTGCATGCGCACGCTGCCCTTGGTGCCGGACACCACCAGCTCGGAACCCGAGCGGGCGCGCAGCGAGCAGCTGCAGACCGAGAGCGTGCCGCCCTCGTGCTTCATGGTGAAGACCGTGCTCAGGTCGACGCCGGTCTCGCCCATGAGCGCCTGGGCCTGCACCGCGCTGACCTTGCCGAGCAGGGCGCAGGCAATCGAGAGCGGATAGATGCCCAGGTCCAGCAGCGCGCCGCCGCCCAGTTCCAGCTTGTTGACCCGGTGGTTCGGATCGGTGGTGGCCGAGAAGCCGAAGTCCGCATGCACCTGGGTCACCGTGCCGATCTCGCCCGAGGCGATGATGCGCTTCACTTCCGCCAGCGCCGGCATGAAGCGCGTCCACATGGCTTCCATCAGGAACAGGTTCTTCGCGCGCGCCAGCGCCACCACCTCGCCCGCTTCGCGCCGGTTCATCGCGAAGGGTTTTTCGCACAGCACGGCCTTGCCGCCGCGCAGGGCCAGCACCGCATTCTCGGCGTGCATCGGATGCGGGGTGCCGATGTAGATGATGTCCACGTCGGGTGCCACCGCCAGCCCGCCGTAGGAGCCGTAGACGCCTTCGACGCCGAATTCGGCGGCGAAGGCCTGCGCGCTTTCCCTGCTGCGCGAGCCCACCGCCGCCAGCACCGCGCCCGGCGCGTCGCGCAGGCCCACGGCGAAGTCGTGCGCGATGCGGCCGGTGCCGAGGATGCCCCACCTGATCGTTCGTTCCATGTCCGCTTCCTTACAGGTCTGTTACCTTGAGATAGTCCTTCAGCGCGGCCACCACCATCGCGTGGTCTTCCGCGCCCGGCAGCCCCGACACCGTGATCGTGCCGACCTGGCCGCTGCCCTTGATGACGATCGGGAAGGAGCCGCCATGGGCCGCGTACTCGCGCGGGTCGAGCGCGGGGATGGCGTCGTGGTCGCCGCCGTTCAGGCGCACCTGGTTGTGGATGTAGAAGGAGCTGTGGCCGGTGCGGTTGACCAGGTTGCTCTTGCGGCGGATCCAGTCGCTGTTGTCGCGTGAGGTGCCGTTCATGCCGTGCGCGAACAGCACGGTGCCGTTGCGGGCGATCTCCACCGACACCGCCTTCCGGCTGGTGCGCGCCATGTCGATCAGCCTGAGGCCGATCTCGAGCGCGGTGTCGTTGTCGAAGCGGTCGAACTGCAGCAGCTGTTCCTGGCGCTGCAGGACCTCGAGCGGGACGAGGGTATCGTTCATGGCTGTGGCTTTTGGCTTGGGCGTGAGTTCGGACAGCGCCGCGCTCACGTAGACGAGCGGCGCATTCCAGTTGATGGCGACCTCGTTGGCGGCATAGCTGCATCCGTGGTCGATGTAGGAAAGCGCGGGCAGGGCGCTCGGATAGGGGACCGGACAATCCTTCCTGTCCTGCTGGCCCGGGTTCGGCCCGCCGGCCAGCCAGCCCGGCACGGGCGCGTCGACGCCGTCCGCCATCGAGGGCCGGTGGTGCGGATGCAGGACGGGGCGCGCGCCGAAGCCGGTGACGAAGGAGTAGCCGGTGGCGTTGCGTCCCAGGACATAGTCGAGCGCCGACTGGGCCGCCAGCAGGTAGTCCTGCTGGCCGTCCAGGCGGTAGGCCTGGAGCAGCATCATGGCCTGGTTCAGGACCACCGCATTGCTGCCCCAGACCATGTCGGCGCCCTTGACCGGCACGCGGTAGCCCGAGCTGCGCCATTCCTGCGCCAGCTGCCGGGCCAGGCCGTCGATGCGGGCGGCGATCAGGCCGCGGTCCGCCTGCGCGCCGAGACGCTCGCGGTGGTGGGCCAGCGACATCCAGGCCAGGCCGCGCACATCGCTCCAGGAAGGCGCGCTGGCGGCCAGGGTGTCGGGACGCAGCGCCTTGTAATAGGCGTCCTTGCCGGTGGCGATGTAGAGTTCCGCCGCCGCCCAGGCGAATTCGTCCTCGAGGTGGGCGTCGCCGTATTCGCCGGTCACCACGCCCGCCGGATTCTTGAACAGCACCGCCGGATGGGCCGCGGCCCAGTTCCAGGCCTGTTCGGCGGCCGCCAGCATGCGCCGCGACATGCCCGGCCATTGCTTATCGTAGGCGCCCAGCACGCGGCTGGCGGCGGCCATGGTGGCGGCGAAGTCGAGCGCCGCCGCGGTGCTCTTGGCCACCACGTAGCGCGGTTCCTTCATCGCCGCATGCGGCATGACCATGCCGTCGAAGCGCAGGTTGGTCAGCTTGTGGTACACGCCGCCGTCGAGCGGGTCCTGCATGGTCAGCATCCACTCGAGGTTCCACATCGCCTCGTCGAGAATGTCGGGCACGCCGTTCCCGGATTCGGGGATGCCGATGTCGTGGCGCGCGAACCAGCCCGGGAAGTGTTCGAGCGCGGCCAGCAGGGTATAGGTCGAGATGCCGGAATTGACCACGTACTTGTTGTAGTCGCCGGCGTCGTACCAGCCCTTGGCGCTGGAGAGCACGGTCCCGGCAGGCCGCGCACTGGACGCGGCCGAGGCGTGCACCAGCACCTTGCCGTCCGGATGGCCGGCCGGGCGCGCCCACTGGCCGGCATGCTTCGGCTCGAGCGCGATCGCGCTGCGGTTCAGGTAAAAGGCTTTCAGCGCCGCGTCGTTGAGGGCGCGGTAGGCGTCCTGCGCCACCGTGAACGGATCGGACAGGGGCAGGCCCTCGACCTTGATGCGGTAGGCGCCGGGCTTGCTCAGCCAGGAGAAATCGGCCACGCGCACGGTTTCGCCCGAGGGCGCCCAGGCCGTGGCGGCGCCCAGCTTGCCTTCGAGGACAGGCTTGCCGTCCGCGCCGATGACCGCGAAGCGCTCGCCGGCGCCTTGCGGGACCACGGCCAGCTTCTGCGATTGGGGCAGGAAGCCGAGCTGGTTGAGCTTGATGCCATCGGCCGCCTGGGCATCGGCCAGGCCCGCCAGCAACAGGAATGGAAGGGCGAGGCGCTTCATGCCGGCACCGCCTTGCCGCCGGCGCTCGCGGCCGGCTCGCTGCCGTCGTCGTGGTGGAAGGGCGCGAACCAGGTGGCCAGGAAGGAGGGAATGGTGGCCACCATCACGAACACGAAGTAGCTGACATAGCCCATCATCTCCTGCAGGTGGCCGCTGACCACGCCGGTCACCAGGTTGCACAGGCCCATGAGCCCGGTGCCGAAGGCGTAGTGGGTCGTCGTGTACTTGCCCGGCGCAAGCTGCTGCATCAGGTAAATCATGAAGCCGACCGCGCCGAAGCCGAAGAAGAACTTCTCGACCACCACGCCGAGCGTGACCAGCATCAGGCTGGAGGGCAGGTAGATGCTCATCACCAGGAAGGCCGCGTTGGGGATGTTGATCGCGCAGCACAGCACGAACAGGGTGCGCTTCAGGCCGCGCCTGGCCACGTACAGGCCGCCCAGCAGGGAGCCGAGCAGCACGGCCGCCAGCCCGTAGGTGCCGTAGATCAGTCCCAGCATCTCGTTCGACAGGCCCAGGCCCCCTTTCGCCGCCGGGTCGACCATGAAGAAGGGGCCGATCTTTTCCAGGAAGCCCACGCTCAGGCGGAACAGGAAGGCGAAGGCGATCATGCGCCACACGTCGCGCTTCTGGAACAGGGTCACGAAGGCGTCCAGCAGGATCCGGCCCGCGTCCCTGACGCTGCCCGGCGTATCGGCCGCGCGCGCGCCTTCCGGCATCACGCGCCAGTGCCAGGCGGCCATCAGCAGCGTGATGGCCGCCACCAGCAGGAAGATGATGCGCCAGGCGTCGATCCAGTCCGGGCCGAAGACTTTCGGGTCGTGGCCGAACACGGCGGTGTGCAGGTAGCCGCTCAGGAACACCATGCCGCCGGCGGCGACGATGGGGCCGATGTTCCACGACAGGCTCTGGATGCCGCAATACAGCGATTGCGAGCGCGCGTCGAGCGAGGTGACGTAGACGCCGTCGCTGGCGATGTCCTGGGTGGCGCCGATGAAGGACAGCGCGAAGAAGATCGCCATCAGGAAGCTCATGTAGCCGGGCAGCTCCATCAGCAGGGCCACGCCGGCGAAGCCCGCCCCGATCAGCACCTGGGCGCAGAGCACGAAGAACTTCTTGGTGCGGTACATCTCCACGAAGGGCGCGAACAGGGGCTTGACGGTGTAGGCCAGGATCAGCAGGCTCGAATACTGCGCGGCGCGGCCGTTGTCCATGCCGAGGTTCTTGAACATGATCGCGGTGACGCTGGTGAGCATCACGTAGCCGAGCGCCATCGTGAAGTAGCCGGTCGGCACCCAGAGCAGCGGGGAGGCGGCGCGCTTAGCAGCTTGCATGCTCGCCTCGCAGGGAATGGCCGCCCGCGCGCGCCATGAGCGTGCGGCCCGGGCGGGCGGCTTGCTCGCGCGCCAGGTGCTGGTCCAGGATGCTGGATGCGCCCAGCAGCGCCGGGGTGGAGGCGGTGATCAGCCAGGTCGGGATCTGGGCGGTGTAGGCGGAGAAGCGGCCCTTCCTTTCGAAGCGCGCGCGGAAGGGCGAGGCGGCGAAGTAGGCGCCCAGGCGCGGCACCACGCCGCCGCCGATGTAGACGCCGCCCTGCGCGCCCAGGGTGACGGCAAGGTTGGCGGCGACGGTGCCGAGCATGCCGCAGAAGCAGTCCACGGCTTCGCGGCACAGGGCGTCGCCGCCGTCGAGCGCGCGCGCCACGATCTCGGCGGGTTCCAGCGACAGGTCCACGGGCAGGCAGCGGCTGGCGGCCAGCGCTTCGCGGATCAGGGCCAGGCCGGGGCCGGACACGAAGCGCTCGGCCGAGACGTGGTCGTAGCGCCGCCAGCAATAGCGCAGCACCTCGAGCTCGCGCTCGTCCATCGGCGAGAAGGCCACGTGGCCGCCTTCGCTGTGCAGCGGCGCCCAGCGCCCTTCCGCCGGCACCAGGCCGGACACGCCCAGGCCGGTGCCGGCGCCCACCAGGCCGATGGCGCTGCCGGGACGCGCCGCGCCGCCGCCCACCTGCGCCAGGTCGGCAGGGGTCAGCACGGGCAGCGACATCGCCAGCGCGGTGAAGTCGTTCACCACCAGCAGGGTATCGAGGCCCAGTTCGCGGCGCGCGGCCTCGATCGAGAAGGCCCAGTGATGGTTGGTCATCTTGATGGCGTCGCCGTCGACCGGGTTCGCGATCGCGATCACGGCATGGCGCACGCGCTTGCCGGCGACTTCCAGATAGGTATGCACGGCGTCCTCGAAGCGCGGGAAATCGGCGCAGGCCAGGGTGCGCAGGCCGCCGATGTCGCCCGGGCCGGCTTCGAGCGCGAAGCGCGCATTGGTGCCGCCGATGTCGGCCAGCAGGCGCTGGCCGCCCTGGCCTTCGTGATAGCTGGATTGCATTGTCTCCTCCTTGTTCTGTTTTTTTCGTGCGGTCAGGCTTCGGCGCGCGCCGCGATGAATTCGCGGTACCACAGCGCGCTGTCCTTGAGCGTGCGCTGCTGGGTCGCATAGTCCACGTGGACGATGCCGAAGCGCTTGCTGTAGCCCGAGTTCCATTCGAAGTTGTCGAGCAGGCTCCAGAGGAAGTAGCCGCGCACGTCCACGCCGCCGTCCATGGCCTGCTTCAGCGCGGCCAGGTGGCTGCGCACGAAGGCGATGCGCTCCGGGTCGTGCACCTGGCCGCCGTTGGGCTGGTCGGGATTGGCCATGCCGTTCTCGGTGATGTAGACCGGCGGCAGGTCCGGGTACTCGGCCTTCAGCTTGAGCAGCAGTTCCGGCAGGCCTTCCGGGAAGATCTCCCAGCCCATGTCGGTGGTGCCGTGCGGCGCCGGCGCGGGCACCGGCGGGTTGGCGCTGCTGCACCAGGCGCGGAAGTAGTAGTTACAGCCCAGGAAGTCGATCTTCTGGCGGATGATCTCGAAGTCGCCGTCCTGCACGACCGGCGCGTTGGCGCCGTGGCCGCGCAGCGCCAGCTCCGGATAGCGGCCCTTGAAGATCGGGTCCATGAACCACTGGGTCGAGCGGGCGTATTCGAATTCGGCCAGGGCGCGGTCTTCCGGCGACCCGGTGGCCGGATCGGCGGTCCACTGGTTCAGCACGATGCCCAGCTTGGCCGCGCAGCCGGTTTCGCGCATGGCCGTCATCGCCAGGCCGTGCGACAGCAGCAGGTGGTGCGAGACCTGGATCGACTGCTTCAGGTCCGCCACACCGGGCGCGAACTGGGCGTTGCCGTAGCCGAGGTTGGCCGTGCACCAGGGTTCGTTGTGGGTGGCGATCGCCTCGACCCGGTTGCCGAAGCGGCGCGCCACTTCGCGCGCATAGTCGGCGAAGCGGTAAGCCGTATCGCGGTTGAGCCAGCCGCCGCCGTCCTGCAGGCCCTGGGGCAGGTCCCAGTGATAGAGGGTCACGTGGGCGCGGATGTTCCGGGCGGCCAGCTCGTCGAGCAGGCGCCCGTAGAAGGCAAAGCCGGCTTCGTTCCAGGCGCCCTTGCCGTCCGGCTGGACGCGTGCCCAGGCGATCGAGAAACGGTAGGCGTCCACGCCCAGCGACGCCATGATGCCCACGTCCTCGCGGTAGCGGTGGTAGTGGTCGCAGGCGACCGTGCCGTCGCTGCCGTCCTTGATGTTGGCGCGGTCCAGGCAGAAGCTGTCCCAGATCGAGGGCCCTTTGCCGTCGGCGTCCCAGCCGCCTTCGATCTGGAAGGCGCTGGTGGCGACGCCCCAGGTGAAGTCGGGTGGGAAGTCGTTGTGGAAGTCGAAATGCGGGTTCTTGCTCATGCTTGTCTCAGGTGGTGAAGCCGAAAAAGAGGGACAGTGGGAAGGACGGCGGCCGCCTGCGGCGACACGCATGCCGTGAAACCGATTTCATGGTAAATCTGTCGAAGAAACAATGTCAAACACAATTTATCGAAAATAAACAACTGTCTCGATAGCGCTACCATTCTGCCATTTTTGAAAGAATTTCATGCTCTGACGGAAGAGTGAGAATGGCTATGTGTTACACTCAAAGCAACAACCCGGCCGTTCCGGCCACTCAATGCAGGCGCACTCCACACGATGAAAAACGACGAGGGCAACACCACGACGCTGTATCAGGTCGCCAGCGCGGCCGGTGTGTCTCCCGCCACGGTGTCGCGCTTCCTGAACGGCACCGCCAAGGTGTCCGACGACAAGCGCCGCACTATCGAGCGCGTCATCAGCGAGCTCAATTACAAGCCGAACCGGCTGGCGCAAAGCCTGAAGATGGGCAGCACGCGCACCATCGGCGTGCTGACCCAGGCACTGGAGAGCGGTTATTTCAACGGCGCCATGGTGGGCATCGAGGACGCGGTCAAGTCCGCCGGCTATGCGCTCCTGATCATGAGCGGGCACTGGCATGCGGACGAGGAAGCCGAGCGGGTCGAGCTGCTCATCGGGCGCCGGGTCGACGGTGTGGCGATCTTGACCGGCAACTTGAGCGACGCCCAGATCCTCGAGTTTTCGCGGCGCGTGCCGATCGTGGCCTTCGGGCGCCAGCTGGCGGGCGAGCGCATGCAGGGCTTCTGCCTCGACAACTACGCCGGCGCCTGCGAGGCGATGGACTACCTGGTCCAGCAGGGGCACCGGCGCATCGCCTTCATCACCGGCCCGGCCGAGCATGTGGACGCCCGCGCGCGCCTGGCGGGTTATTACGACACCCTGGCCAAGCACAGGATCGAGGTCGATCCGGAGCTGGTGGTGCCGGGCGACTTCCAGGAATCGGGCGGCCTGCTGGCCGTGAACCAGCTGCTGGGCGCGAACCGGCGCTTCACGGCGATCTTCGCCAGCAACGACCTGAGCGCCTATGGCGCGCGCCTGGCCCTGTACCGCCGCAATATCCGGGTCCCGGACGATATCTCGATCGTCGGCTTCGACGACCTGCACAGCTCCATGTACACCACGCCGCCGCTGACCACGGTACGCCAGCCCCTGTATGAAGCCGGGGTCGGCATCGGGCGCAGGATGCTGGCGCTGCTGGGGCACGAGCAGCCGGCGGCGGAAGTGCCGCCGCTGAGCCTGGTGGTGCGGGAATCGGTGCGCCTGATCTGAGCGATCGCTGAACACGCCGGCGCGGAGTTCTTTTCCCGCAGCTTCAACAAACTGGCTTGCCGCCCAAGGAAATACCTGGTTCCGGAAGGAGACATCGGCATGCGTCCGGGAGGTGCCGGCCGCCCCCGGCCGTGGCCGCGGCCTGCCCGCTACGGGCGGCCGCGGCTGCCGGCACTCGGCGTTTCCCTCCGCCGGGCCAAGGCCATCGCGGCTGGCCCGCTCCCGTCTTGCCAAGGCAATGCATCGGCCTTCTTCCCCGATGCCTCAGCATTGCCGTAACATCTTGTTACACAAATCGCTTGCAATTAAATAGCGAGCGATTTAATATGCTTTCCATGGCAGCGCAGAACAGGACACGGTCCTGCGAAGCCTCAGCAAGGCAGTACCGTTTCGACAGCAGCAAACCATTTAAGTAGTGCGCTATCTAATAGCGCTTTATAAAATCTGAAAAGGAGTTTCATCATGGCAATCGACAAAGTCCTCTACCGTGCAACTGCCAAAGCCACCGGTGGCCGTGAAGGCCGTGCCGTCTCGTCCGACGGCGTGCTCGACGTCAAACTGACCACCCCAAAAGAACTTGGGGGCAATGGCTTGGAGGGCAGTAACCCGGAACAGCTGTTCGCAGCCGGCTACTCGGCCTGCTTCCTGGGTGCGATGAAATTCGTTGCCGCCCGCGACAAGCTGAAAATCTCGCCGGATGTATCGGTGGAAGGCAGCGTCGGTATCGGTCCATTGCCGACCGGCTTCGGCATCGAAGTGCAGCTGAACATCAGCCTGCCCGGCGTACCGGCCGAGGAAGCCCAGGCCCTGATCGACCGCGCCCACATCGTGTGCCCGTACTCGAACGCCACCCGCGGCAACATCAACGTCACCCTGCAACTGGTATAAGCGCTGGTCCGGGCGTCCTGTAGAAGGGCGCCCGGCATGACGACAAGCTGATTAGCGCAGTAAATAAGTAGTGTGCGATTTAATAGCCTGTTTAGAAAATCCGGCAGCAAAACAGAATGGTTCGTTTTTCCAATGAAAGCCAGGATGCCATCGCTAAGCTGCGGTGCCCGTCCTGATCCAGAGAAACCGATACGAAAGGAATATCATCATGAACGCATTGACCAAAGCCCTTGCCGCAGCCACCCTGGCCCTGAGCTATGGCGTCGCCTCCGCCGCTGCCGGCGGCCCCGGCGTCGAACGCCGCACCCAGGAATTCCTCAACGCGCTGGAAGCCGGCGGCGGCAAGCCGCTGGAACAGCTGTCGCCGGCCGACGCCCGCGCCGTGCTGGAAGGCGCGCAGAAGAGCGTAAAGCTGAGCTTGCCCAAGGCCGAGGTGTCGGACAAAGTCATCACCGTCGACGGCAAGCAGATCAAGTTGAAGATCGTGCGGCCCGCCGGCCAGAAAGGCGTGCTGCCTGCCTTCATGTTCGTGCACGGTGGCGGCTGGATCCTGGGTGACTACCCGACCCACGAGCGCCTGGTGCGCGACCTGGTCGACAGTTCCGGCGCCGTGGCCGTGTTCGTGGATTACACCCGCTCGCCGGAAGCCGGGTATGGCGTGGCGATTGACGAGATCTATGCGGCGACCAAGTGGGTAGCCCAGCATGGCAAGGAACTGAACATCGACGGCAGCCGCCTGGCCGTGGCCGGCAACAGCGTGGGCGGCAACATGTCGGCGGCGCTGACCCTGATGGCCAAGGAAAAAGGCGGGCCGAAACTGCGCTACCAGGTGCTGATGTGGCCGGTGACCGACGCCAATTTCGAGACCGCGTCCTATCAACAGTACGCAGACGGCTATTTCCTGACCAGGAACATGATGAAATGGTTCTGGGACAGCTACACGACGGACGCCGCCAAGCGCAGGGAGATCACCGCCTCGCCGCTGCTGGCCAGCCTGTCTCAGCTGGAAGGCTTGCCGCCGGCGCTGATCCAGACCGCCGAGTTCGATGTGCTGCGTGACGAAGGCGAAGCCTATGGCCGCAAGCTCGACCAGGCTGGCGTGGACGTCACGGTGACCCGCTACAACGGCATGATCCACGATTTCGGTCTGCTCAATCCGCTGGCCACCCTGCCGGGCGTGCGTTCTCAGGTGCTGCAGGCGGGTACGGAACTCCGGAAGCATCTGGCTAAGTAAACCCTGCTGCGGGCGCCGCCCTGGCGTCTCGGGACATCGACACTTCTTGCCGCCTTCGGGCGGCATTTTCATTTGCGCCGTGTGCGGCTTGTACACGGCCATTTCACATTTTGATCAAAAAGAAAACGGGCGCCAGAGCGCGCTCATGGCTTGGGTTTTCCACGCCTTTTTCTTGACGCTTGAGCTATTCGAACGCTTTCGAAAAATCCTGAAAACAGCGTGGCTGCTTGTTGAAAATGCACAGGAAGCGCGGCTTGCGTCTGCGCCATCACGGCTGCCTATATGCGTTATCTACGCCGTAAATAACGTGATCTTGATCCGATTTGAATGCATTTTGCTGCAATGTATTTGGGTGCCTGATAACGCATTTTTGCGATGTGACAATGAAGTTGCCATTCTTTCGTCGGCACAATACAACGCTCCGAAATTTTTTTCCGCACGGAAAACGAAAGCCGTTTTGAGGTGTTTAGAATTGCCGTCCATCAGCTTCCTGACAGCAATTTCAAAGCAGGTCAGGGCTGCTCAGCCAAGTTGGCAACTGTTTTAATCCTCAAAATATTTAACAATTTACGCCGATGCAAATGACTGCCTCCATTTCGCGCAACACCACTTTTTCGCTTGCGCACCTCCAGCAATACGCACTGCCTGTCCTGTTCACCCTGTTCGGCGTGATCATGGGTTCCTGGGCAGGCCGCATTCCGGCCCTGGCCGAGCGTGTCCAGGTGTCCCACTCGGCGCTGTCCATGGTGCTGCTGTGCGGCGGCCTGGGCGCTGTAATCTCGTACCCGATCTCGTCTTTCCTGATGGGCCGCTTCGGCGCCCGCAAGACCCTGCTGGTCTCGGGCCTGGCGCTGCTGGCCGTGCTGGTGTCGATCGGCATGGCGCCGACCGTGCCGCTGCTGATGATGGCGGTCCTGAGCCTGGGCATCACCGCCAGCACCTTCGACGTGGCGATCAACTCGGCCGCGACCAAGCGTGAAAAGCAGAGCGGCAAGTCGGAACTGTCCAAGCTGCACGGCCTCGGCTGCGCCGGCGGCCTGGCGGGCGCAACCCTGGGCAGCCTGATGGCAAGCCTCAAGATTGCGCCGGCCACCCACTTCGTGATGCTGGCCGCGCCGCTGGCCATGCTGCTGTGGATGGGCTTCTCGATGCTCGAGGCCGACGACAGCGTGGAAAAGGTCGAGAAGAAGTCGTTCTCCCTGCCGCGCGGTCCGCTGGCACTGCTGGGCCTGCTGGGCTTCCTGGGCTCGATGTCGGAAGGCAGCATCGCCGACTGGAGCGGCGTGTTCCTGAAAGAACACTTCGGTGCATCGGACGGCCTGGCGCCGCTGGCCCTGTCCTCGTTCTCGGTGATGATGCTGATGTCGCGCATGGTCGGCGACAAGCTGAAAGTGCGCTTCGGCGCCCAGCGCCTGGTGACCCTGGGTTCGCTGGTCTCGGCATGCGGCCTGTTCTTCGCCGTGATGGCGCCGAACGCCTACTTCGCCCTGGGCGGCTTCGCCATCGCCGGCCTCGGCCTGTCGCTGCTGTTCCCCTTCGTGTTCAGCGCCGCCGGCGCCCAGGGCCCGATCGCCCTGGCCGGTGTGGCGAGCATGGCCTACAGCGGCAGCCTGATGGGTCCGCCGGTGATCGGCGCCGTCGCCCACTATGTCGGCATGCAGGCGGCTATCGGCTACGTCGGCGGCCTGTCGCTGGTGATCGCCCTGGTGGCCAGCCGCACCCGCTTGCTGAAGTAATCGTCCTCCCCGCGGCCCGGCCGCAAGCAACGCAGACGTGTCCGCCAGGGCCGTCTGCGTTGCCATTTGCGGCCCTTGCGTGCAGTGGCCAGGGCTCGCGCTACGCTGCTTGCGCCAAAGCCGGACGGCCTCGTTCGCACCGCCCAGGACGCGCGTCTCCATGCTGTGTTGTCGGATGAACGCACGCCCGGGGCGGCGCCACGCGCTGCGCGCTGCCGATGCCGCTCCGCCGATGCGCCAGCGCGGACCGGCAAGGTGGAGGAGAGCGCCGTTCGGCGCCGTCGCTTGTGCGGCCCAAAGCGGGCCAAACGCGAGAACGGGAATCGAGGCTGCGGGATGGCGGCCTGGGGTCGCCTGAGCACGGCGGCGAAAGGCGGTATCATCGAAGATCCCCAACCCGACGCCACCGATCATGCTCCAGACACCCGCCTCGTTCAAGCCGCTGTTCGCTCCGCATCCGGACCCGCAAACCGTCAGCTTCGTGTTCTACCAGGGACGCCTCCTGGTGCGCGAAGACGGCCTGGCGCTGCCGGATGCCGCCCTGCTGGCGCAGCTCGGCGTGCCGGAGACGAACCTGCAGCCGCTTGGCCTGTTGGGAGAACGGTATTGCCAAGCCGGCTGGCTCGAACAGGAACCGGCGCTGCCGCCCGGCTACGGCTGGCGCGGCCTGCGCTCGCTGTTCGGCGAGATGGACGAACAACTGCTGGGCCTGGCGGCGCGTGCGGCCCAGGTGAGCGAATGGGCGCGTACCCACCGCTTTTGCGGCGCCTGCGGCAGCGGCACCGTGCTGGCCGCGGGCGAGCGCTGCTTCAAGTGCGTGAACTGCGGGCACATGGCCTATCCGCGCATCTCGCCGGCCATGATGGTCCTGATCCGCAAAGGCGATGCGGTGCTGCTGGCGATGCACGTGGCCTCGCCCACCAAGCGCTTCGTGCCGCTGGCCGGTTTCCTGGAGGCGGGCGAGTCGGTCGAAGAGGCGGTTCACCGCGAGGTGTACGAAGAAGTGGGCCTGCGCGTGACCAACCTGCGCTACTTCGGCAGCCAGTCCTGGCCCTTCCCGCATTCGCTGATGCTGGCCTTCACGGCCGATTACGTGGACGGCGAGATTCGCGTCGACCCCTCCGAGATCGCCGAGGCGCGCTGGTTCGGCCCGGATGACGAGTGGCCGGAACGCGTGCCGCATGTATCGATCTCGAGCGTCCTGGTCGACGCCCACCGCCCTCCCGGCCGCTAGGACTGGACCGGCTCCGCCGGCACCTGCGCCTGGACCTGCACTCGCGCCTCATGCGGACGGGCGGCGGCGGAAGCGGCAGCGGATGTGGAAGCGGACGCCGGCTTCGCGCCGGTGCTGCGCAGGTTGATTGCGCGCTGCAGCAGGTCGAACCAGAACGGGGCGCCGAACAGTGTGGTGCTGGCGGTCACCAGCCAGCCGGCCACCTGCAGCACGAGGCCTGCGTCGAGCACCGGCGGGAAGCTGCTCCACCCGATCGGCAGCGTCCATAGCTGTTGCAGGGCGGCGGAATCGAGGGCGCCGGGCGCCGAACCGATCTGGGCCGCCAGCGCCGGATGCTGCCACAGGGTGCGGAACAGGTGGATGCTGTCGATGTTGAACATGATCGCGAGCAGCAGCGCCAGCAGCCAGGACACCAGCAGCTGGCGCCGCTTGTAGACGCCCGACAGGCGTTCCATGGCGCTGTCGAACCAGCCGGCGATACAGTGCTGGAAGCGCTGCAGGTCGCCGCCCGATTGCGCATACAGGGCCTGCAGCGTGCGCCGCAGTTGCGGGTCGTCGACGGCGGCGATGGCGGCGCCGACCGACATCTCGCCATGGCGGATGCTGTCGACCAGGGCGATCGCGAAATGATTGGGGTCGATGTAGGATGGTTCGGAGCGCGCCAGCCTGGAGGGGGGCGCCAGGCTCCTTCCGGCGCCACCGGGCCCCGGGCGCCCGGGACCGCCCCGCACCGCGCCGGCGCCCTGGGGGTTGACCAGCGGGTGCTCGTACAGCATGCGCGCCAGCGCGTCGAAGCGCGGATCGGCCAGCATGCGCTTGACGCCTTCCTGTAGCATGCCCGCACGCAGGCTGAACGCCGCCGCAAGGGCTTCCTGCAGCGTGCTGACGACCAGCGCCAGGGTGCCGTAGCAAAACGCCAGGCCGATGGCGACTTCGAGGACGGTGCTGCCGAACATGGCGCTTCTCCCGAAAGGACCCGTCCTCCACGCTACGCCATTGTGGTATTGCTGGCTTAATCCTGCTCAAGAAACTGGCAGGAGCCGGTCGGCTACCCGCATTTTCTATATACTTGCGGCAATCGATTTTCTAGGATTTACCATGTCTGACAAAGAAGCTTTCACCGAACACGACTGGCGCCGCCTGCTCGCCAGCCTGGGCGAAGATCCCGACCGCCCGGGCCTGCATGAAACCCCGGCGCGCGTGGCCAAGGCCTGGAAGCACTGGACTTCCGGCTACGACCAGAACCCGGTGGAGGTCCTGAAGGCCTTCGAAGACGGCGCCGAGGAGTACAACGAGCTGATCGTGGTGCGCGGCATTCCGGTCTACAGCCATTGCGAACACCACCTGGCGCCCTTCTTCGGCCGCGCCACGGTCGGCTATCTGCCTAACGGGAAGATCGTCGGCCTGTCCAAGCTCACCCGCCTGGTCGACATCTATGCCAAGCGCCTGCAGGTGCAGGAACGCCTGACGATCCAGATCGCCAACGCGCTGATGGAAGTACTGGAACCGAAGGCGGTCGGCGTGGTCATCAAGTGCCGCCACATGTGCATGGAAAGCCGCGGCATCCGCACGCCGGGCGAAGAGACCATCACCTCGGCCCTGCTCGGCGAGCTGCAGCCGAACCTGGCGCTGCGCACCGAGTTCCTGTCGCTGGCGCGCGACGACCGCGGCGCATGAACCAGTAGATAGTCCATCCGCCGCGCCGCCCGGCCGCGGCGCCCCCGTCCCGGTCCTCATCCGGGAACCTGTTCCATATCACGGCCCTCCAAGATGTTTTGGAGGCTGCCATGGACCGCCCTGCATACCCGAGCGACGTTTCGCGCGAAGAGTTCGACAGCATCCGGGGCATGCTCGAAGCGGCGCGGCGCAAGACACGGCCGCGCAAGCACGACTTGTACGACGTGTTTTGCGCGGTCCTGTATTTCCTGCAGACCGGGACGACCTGGCGCAGCCTGCCGCCGGGCTATCCGCCCTGGCGCACCGTGCATGAATACTTCACCCAATGGAACATGCTGCGCGAGGGCGAGCACACCCTGCTGGAGAAGGTGCTGACCCAGCTCGGGCGCGAGCAGGAACGGTCCCAGCTGCGCAAGCTGCTGCAGCGTCATTCGGTCATTTGACGCCGTCGGTAACGGTGACATCTTTTTGTCACACTCTGTTGCATTTTTCACAAAGTACCTAGGAACACTTGAGCTAAGCTAACAATATATTTGTCAAATTGTTAGCAGAAGCCATGTTCGAGCATTGGAACCTGACCGTGTTTTCCGCGCTGAACGCGCATGCCGGCCTGGGCGGCTGGCAACTGCTGGGCGCCGAGTTCGCCGCCGAGTGGCTGATCTTCATGATGCCACTGGCGCTGGTGCTGCTGTGGGCGGGCGGCGCCGGTGCGGGCCGCGAGGTGGCCTTGCGCGCCTGCCTGGCCGCGTTCTGCGCGCTGGCGATCAACGGGCTGCTCGGCCAGCTGTGGTACAGCCCGCGTCCCTTCGTGGCCGGAGTGGGGCATACCTTCCTGTTTCACGATCCCGACAGCTCTTTCCCGAGCGACCATGCCACCAGCATCTTCTCGGTGGCCCTGGTGCTGGCCTTCAGCGCCGTGCCGCTGGCGCGCCGCCTGGGCCTGGCGATGCTGCCGCTGGCCCTGGTAGTGGCCTGGTCGCGCGTCTACCTGGGCGTGCATTGGCCGAAGGACATGGCCGGAGCGCTGCTGATGTCGGGAATGATGGCCGCGCTGGCGCATACGCCTGCCGCCCGCGCCGCCTGCACGGGCCTGCTGCCGGCGCTGGAAACGCTGTACCGGCGCGTGCTGGCGCTGCCGATCGGGCGCGGCTGGCTGCGTCCCTGAGCGGGCGTGCGCCCGTCGTCCCGCTGCTAGAGGCCAGGCCGGGGCGACGGTTTTCAAGCTCACTCACTCCATCAGCGGCGCGCCTGCTTTATTCTTCCGGTTTCTCGAAGACCAGCTTCTTGTCTGCATCGAGGTGGAACACTCCCAGTGCCTGCCCGGTGACGGCGTCGGCTTCGGGCGCCTCCAGCTGGGTGCAGCCGCGCGTCTCCACCTGCCAGGCTTCGCCGTCGGCGCGCAGGGTATAGGTGCCGTTGCCGTTGTCGAACAGCTCGATCTCCAGTCCCGGCAGGCGCACCTCGCCCAGCTCCATCTGGCGCTGGCAGTCCGGCATGCGCGAGACGATCAGGCGCAGGCTGGCCTGCTTGCTCCAGAAATAGTCCTGGTCGATCCGCACGACAAGCGCGTGCTGGCGGTCGTCGATGGCGTAGCTGGCCGTTTCGCTGATGCAGCCGGCCAGGAGCAGGGGAGCCAGCAGGATGATGGGTAGGCGCATGAGTATCCGTTCGGTAATGCAACAGTGCATTTCCCGCCGAGTATAGAAGCGCCACCGCCCGCGTGCAAGGCGCGTCCGGCCTCAGAAGTCGCTGCCGACGGTCAGGGATCCGAAGGTATGGCGCGGCACCCGGCAGGGCGAGCAGAACTCGGGCGAGCGCCGGGTCGCCCGGAACTGGATGAACCAGGGACCGTGGCCGGGCCCGCGCGTGCGCGGAAGATCGAGGCGCAGGCCGGCCATCACGTCGCCTACCTTGCGCCGTGGCGGCACGCCCGGGTCGTTGCGCCAGGGCCGGCCCTGGAGGAACAGGTTGTAGCCCATGTAGCGGCCTTCCACGCCGGCGAACACGGTGCACTGGAGCCAGTCCCACAGGCAGGAGCTGTCCTGCTTGCCGCTGCCCAGGCTGTGCGTGATCCCGGGCGGCATCGGCGACACGGCCGGCAGGTCCTTGCCGAGCGTGACCGTGAGGCCGGCGGCGGCGTAGCTCATCAGGGTGCCCGCGGCCAGGCGCCAGTAGGCATTGGTCTGCAGCTGCACGCCGGGCCCCACGCCGCCGGACAGGAAGGACAAGGCGTGGCGCCGCTCCACCGACACCACGAAGGCCAGCGAGTTGCCCACCTGGTGGTCCCAGCCGCGCGGTTCCGGGCGGTCGAGCACGCGGTGCACGAACTTCTGCGTCTGTTCGGCCAGCGATGCGCGCCCGGTGAGCCCGGCCTGGCCGGCCAGGGTGGTCAGCACCTTGCCGTCGGGCGAGAGGAACAGGTAGTCGCGCTCCAGGTAGAGCAAGCCGGCATAAGGGCGGTCGTGGCGCTGGTAGGTGGCGATCTTGATATTGCCGGGTGTGTACATCAGCTGCCCGAAGATGTTTTGCGTGAACAGCAGGCGGTCGCCGGCGCAGCCGAGCCAGCGGCACAGGCCGCCGGTGAAGCGGCGCTCGCCCGGGCCGCGCGCGTCCTGCGCGTGGCGGGCGGTGAACTGGATGCCGTTGGTATAGTAGCGGTCGGTATTGAAGAACTCGTCGTTCTCATAGGTGACGAACCTCGCGTCCTGGGCGCCGGCGGGGCCGGGCAGGCAGGCGGCGGCTGATACCAGCGGCAAGGCCGCAATGCGGGAAAGCAAGCTCGGCATGGATGCCCCTGTTGTTCGAAATCTCTTTCAGTGTCGAACTTGCGGACAGGACGTGTTTGATCTGCAACAGCTCAGGCTGCCGGCCGGACCGGGTTTCAGCAGGACTCCACCATTTTTCGAATTACGCGATGATAGCCCGCATGGAACAGGATCCGTACGAACTGCTCGGCGGCGCCAAGGGGCGCCCGGTCAAGATGTGGACCCGCGGCGTGCCGGTCGAACCCGAGGCGAAGGAACAGCTGTCCAAGCTGGCGCAGCTGCCCTTCGTGTTTCACCATGTCGCCGTCATGCCGGACGTCCATGTTGGCAAGGGATCGACGATCGGCAGCGTGATCCCGACCCTGGGTGCGGTGATTCCGGCGGCGGTGGGCGTGGACATCGGCTGCGGCATGATGGCGGCCAAGACCACGCTGCGCGCCGGCGACCTGCCCGACAACCTCGGCAAGCTGCGCAGCGCCATCGAGCAGGCGATCCCGCACGGCATGTCGCCCAAGACGCGCAACGCCAAGGGACGCGATGCGGGCTCGTGGAACAATCCGCCGCCCGCGGCCGAGGCCGGCTGGATGAAGCTCAAGGACGAGTTCGATGAGATCTGCCGCAAGTATCCCAAGCTGCGCGGCACCAACAACTACAAGCACCTGGGCACCCTCGGCAGCGGCAACCACTTCGTCGAGATCTGCCTGGACGAGGATCAATTCGTGTGGCTGATGCTGCACTCCGGCTCGCGCGGCGTCGGCAACGCGATCGGGACCCATTTCATCGAACTGGCGCGCCAGGACATGCGGCGCCACATGGTCAACCTGCCCGACCAGGATCTCGCTTACCTGGAAGAGGGCACGCAGCACTACGACGACTACGTCGAGGCGGTGGGCTGGGCGCAGAAATTCGCCCGCATCAACCGCGAAGTCATGATGCACAACCTGGTCCACGCGGTGCGCAGCGTGATCAGGAAGCCTTTCGAGACCCACGTGGAGGCGGTCAACTGCCACCACAACTACGTGCAGCGCGAGCGCCATTTCGGCAAGGACGTGCTGGTCACGCGCAAGGGCGCGGTGTCGGCGCGCGAGGGGGAGCTGGGCATCATCCCCGGCTCGATGGGGGCACGCAGCTTCATCGTGCGCGGCAAGGGCAATCCCGAGAGCTTCAACAGCTGCAGCCACGGCGCCGGCCGCCTGATGAGCCGCACCGAAGCCAAGCGCCGCTTCACCCTGGCCGACCAGGAGCGCGCCACCGCCGGCGTGGAATGCCGCAAGGACGAGGGCGTGATCGACGAGATCCCGATGGCCTACAAGGACATCGACGCCGTGATGGACGCCCAGCGCGACCTGGTGGAGGTGGTCCATACCCTGAAGCAGGTGGTGTGCGTGAAGGGCTGAGGTTTTCCGACCGCGCGGCCGCGACAAGGCGCCGCGATTTTTAAGCGAGCAATGCCATGCAAGATGAGCAGAACCTGACCAGCGGGCGGCGCGCGTCCGCCCCCGAACGCATGCGCCGCGGGCCGCCTTCCCTGCAGCCGGCGCCTGCCGGGGAGGCCGGCCATGAGCACACCCAAACGCGAGATCCCTGCACGGGAGAGGACGCGGCGCTGTGCCGCGACACCACCTATGCCGGCCTGGTGACCGCGGTGCGCAGCGCCGTGGAGCGCAACACCGGCTTCGGCGCCTGAGCCCGCCCTCGGCCGCCCTGCAGTTCAGGCGCGCCCGAGCGACAGCAGGTCGCCCGGCGCGGCGAACTCGCGCTGGGGCGCGCTGCGGCGCAGGGCCTCGATCGGGGCATAGCCCCAGCTGACCGCCCCGAATCCCACCCCGGCCTTGCGCGCGGCGTCGGCGTCGGTAGTCTGGTCGCCCACGTACAGGGCCTGGGCCGGCGCGACTCCCGCCGCCTGCAGGACCTTGCGGATGCGCGCGGCCTTGCCGAAGATCGACATCCCGCATTCGTACTGGCGCACCAGCGCCGCCAGGTCCGGGCCCAGCACCAGGCGTACGTTCTGTTCCGAATTCGAGGACACCACCGCCAGTTCGAGGCCGCTGCGCGCCAGCTCGCGCAGCATCTCGCCGACCCCGTCGAACAGCGGAATGCGTGCGGCGTTTTCGCGCATGCGCTCGATGAAGGAGCGCGAGGCCAACGGCAATTTCCAGGCCGGCATGCCGACATGGCGCATGATGTCGCGCGGGCCATAGTGGCGCAGCCGCTCGGCCTGCTGCGCGTCGACGCGCCGGAAGCCGTGCTGGTCGGCGAGCTCGTTGAACACGCTCATGAAGAAGGGAAACGAATCGGCCAGGGTGCCGTCGAAGTCGAAGATCGCCAGGCGGAT
>CBIHLT010000012.1:0-45521 GCA_966210615.1 uncultured Massilia sp. | reverse complement strand
ACCTTGAACAGCACGAAGCCCAGCTGCATGAAGCCGGTGCCGAGCGCGTAATGCGCGGTCTGGTAGCGGCCGCTGGCCACCACCTGCATGATGAACAGGATCACGCCCACGAAGCCGAAGCCGTAGCCGAACATCTCCACGCCCAGCGCCCCCGTGATCAAGGCGAGTGACGCCGGCTGGGCCACGCTCAGGTAGCAGAACACCGCGTTCGGCAGATTCACCGCCAGGATCAGCCACAGCATGGCGCGCCGCAGTCCCAGCCAGGCGGTGAAATAGCCGCCCGCCACGCTGCCGGCCAGGAAGGCCGCAGTGCCGACGGTGCCGTAGGCGAAGCCTACTTCGGCGGTCGTCAGGCCCAGTCCCCCGACCTCGCGCGCATCGCGCAGGAACAGCGGCCCGATGCTCTGGATCTGCCCTTCGGCGGCCCGGAACAGGATGATGAACAGGATCGCCATCCAGATGCCGGGCTTGGCGAAGAAGCTGCGGATCACGTCAGCCAGGGTGGTGGCGGCGTCCCTGGCCTTGCCGCCGGCCGGCTTGTCGTGCGCGCCGCCCGGAAGCGCGCGCAGGTGGTACAGGCCGAGCGCCACCAGCAGGCCGCCCAGGAGCCCGAACACGGCGGTCCAGGCGAATTCGGTGCCCACCTGCTTTTCCAGGTAGCCGGCCAGGACCAGCAGGCCGCCGAGCGACAGGAACTTGGCGGCGTTGAAGAAGGCGCCCTGGTAGCCGGCGTAGGCGGCCTGCTCGCGCGTGGACAGGTTGGCGATGTAGATGCCGTCGGCGACGATGTCGTGGCTGCTCGAGGCCAGCGCCACCACCGCCAGCAGCGCGATGCACAGCGCGAACCAGCCGGGAAGCTGGAGCGCCAGCGCGACCAGGCCCAGGGCCGCGCCGCCCAGCAGCTGGAAGGCCACCACCGCCAGGCGCTTGCTGGGCGCCAGTTCCAGGAAAGGACTCCACAGCGCCTTGAAGGCCCAGGCCAGGCCGATCACGCCGGTCCAGCGCGCGATCTGGTCGTTGGGCACGCCCATGCTCTTGAGCATCTGGCCGGCTACCAGGGCCACGGCGTAGAAAGGCAGGCCCTGGGCCAGGTAGAGGGACGGGACCCAGGCCAGCGGGTGGCGGCGCGCCGCTGGAGCGGCGGCAATCGAAGACATGTCGTGCATGGCGGTCATGGCGTATCCGGGGTCAGGCTGACGATGCGGCTGCGGCGGCCGCGGGTATCGAAGCTGGCAATGCGGAATACCGCGCCGCGCGCCAGCGCCACCGGCGCCTCGTAGCGCGGGCCTTCGGCCAGCGGCTCCGAGCCGTCGACAGTGTAATGCAGGGCCAGGCCCGGCAGGGCCACATTCGCATGCGCCGCGCCGTCCTGCAGGCTGACGCCGGGCGGCGGCAGGCGGTAGCCGTAGGGCGTGGGCGCGCGGTCCAGGCGCGGCAGCTCGCGCCGCGCCAGGCGGTTGGCGAATTCGTTCCAGTCGGCCTCGATGGCGGCGGCGCGCGCCGCCCCGTCCACGATGCGCTGCCAGCCGGGATCGGGCGACCAGGCCCGCTCGGCCAGCGCGATCATGCGCGGCAGGGCCAGGTAGTCGATGCGCGCCGCGTTGCGCGCGTTCTCGCCCCACAGCTGTCCCTGCAGGCCGGCGATGCGTCCCTGTCCGGCCCCGTCGAGCGGCTGCATGGCGGCGCGCAGGTCCGGGTCGAGCGGCCGGCCCATCGCATCGGCATCGGCACTGGCCAGCGCGTCCAGCGGACAGAATGCAAAAGCGTGGCGGGTCTCGACGAAACCGGCCCAGTAATAGCCCGGCTCCTCCGGATGCTTGGCGTAGGCCAGGTCGAAATACAGGTTGGCGGCGTTGGCCAGCACCACGCGGTAGCCGGCGTTGGCCAATCGGTAGGCGCAGTCTTCCTGGCCCGAACCCCAGGCGTTGTTCCACACGTAGGCGTGGAAATCCATGCCTGCGAAGCGCGGATTCGGGCGCATCCCTTCCCCGTCCACGTCCACCAGCGCGGTTTCCTCCCAGCCCGCGAACTCCACGCCATGGCGCGCCAGGATCGCGCGGCAGCGGGCGACGAAATCGCCGTGCAGCTGCTCCACCCGGGTCCAGCCTTGCTCGCGCATCTTCGCAAGGCAGGCGGGAGACCCGAGCCAGGCGCCGGACGGCACCTCGTCGCCGCCGGTGTGGATCGCGCGCAGCGGCACGCCGGCCTCGCGGTACAGCGCGCAGACTTCCTCCACCACGGTCTCGATGAAGCGGTCGACCGAGGGCAGCGCGATGCAGATCACGTTGTCCTGCCATAGCTGCACCGACTCGTATTCGGAGCGGTCGTCCGGATCGCTGAGCAGGTAGGCCCGCGCGCCTTCCAGGTCGCCGGCGGCGCGCAGGCGCTCGTAGCGCGCCCGCATCGCCACCACCGCCGCGCGCGCATGGCCGGGCATGTTGAATTCGGGGATGACCTCGATGTGGCGCGCATGGGCGTGGCGCAGGATGGCCATGAAGTCGTGGGCGCTGTAGCAGCCGGTGCCGGCGGATTGCCCGACCGCCGCGCCGGAACCAAAGGACGGCGGCAGGCAAGGCTCGCCGTCCTCCGTGACGCCGCGCCGCGCGCCGATAGCGGTCAGCTCGGGCAGCGCGGCGATGTCCAGGCGCCAGCCTTCGTCGTCGGTCAGGTGGAAATGGAAGCGGTTGAGCTTGTACGCCGCCATGCAGTCGAGCAGGCGCAGCACCGTGCCGACGGGCGCGAAATGGCGCGCCACGTCGAGCATCATGCCGCGGTAGGGAAAGCGCGGGGCGTCCAGCACCGTGCCCAAGGGCAGGCTGCCGTCGGGCTCCAGCAACTGGGCCAGGCTTTGCAGCCCGTTGAAGACGCCGTGCGCGCTCCGTCCGCACACGCGCACCTTGCGCGCCGTGATCTCGAGCTCGTAGGCTTCCTCGCTCTCTCCCTCGAGCGTCACTCTGCCCACCTGCAGTTCGACGCCGACCTCGCCCGGCGGTCCATCCGGCAGCGCGGCCAGCATGGCCGACAGCAGGGCCGCCTCGTTGGCCAGCATCGGGCCGTGCACGATGGGCGCGCCGGACGCCAGGCGGCAGCGGCCGTCGCCGACGCGGGCGAAGCGCGGCCGCGGCGTGATGCGGCCGATCTCGGTGTCCGGCAGCTGGCGCAGCCCCGCATTGCGCTGGTGGCGCCGCTCCGCGTCCTCGGTCGGCAGCACATCGAAGCCCGCGCGGCGGCGCTGTTCGTCGCGGACAAAAGGCGCAATCTTCGGGTCGCCCAGGTCGATCGCCATGCCGCCGGCAGTCACCAGGTAGAAACCCAGCGGCGCATCGGTGATACTGATCGCCCAATGCAGCGAATCGTATTCGATGCCGTACTGCTGCTGCGGCAGCCAGGGTTCGGCGCCCGTCATGGTCAGGCGGAACAGGTCGCCGTTGAGGTGCTCGATGGCGAAGCCGGGGCTGACGCTGGCCGCCAGCGCCTTGCGGCAGGTGTTGAAGTACAGCGCCCAGCCGGGCGCGATGGACAGCGTGGAGACGTTGGCCAGCACCAGGCGCGAACGGAAGATCTCGTCGCGCGCGGTGTTGGTCAGGCACTCCCAGGACACGGTGACCGGGGCTGCCGGGGCCGCGTCCGAAGGCGAAAGGATGGTCGGCATCGACATGGATGAAGGTGGCGCCGCGGGCGGGAGCCCGCGGCAGTGACGGCTTTACAGCTTGCCGCGCAGGCCGACGTAGAAGGTACGGCCATTCGAGTAGAAGGCGCGCGGACGGTCCTCGTTCTCCGCGTACATCCGGATGGTCTCGTTGGTGAGGTTGAGCGCGTCGAAGGTCAGGGTCAGGCGTTCGGTCAGCTTGACGTTGACCGAGGCCGCCACGTTCTTCATGCCGGCCACGTGCTGGCTGGCGCCCCGGTCCACGCCCGCCTTGTAGCGCGAGCGGTAGTTGTAGGCCAGGCGCGCCGAGAAGCGCTCGTTCTCGTAGTAGCCGGTCACGTTCCAGGTGTTCTTCGAGGAGTTGAGCAGCTCGCCGCCGTCATCCAGCTCGCCGTCGGCGTGGGTGTAGTTCACCAGGGTGCCGAAGTTGTCCAGGAAAGGCTGCTGCCAGCTCAGTTCCAGGCCCTTGTTGGTGCCGGTGGTGTTGAACGGCGAGGTGATCTGGTACTCGGTGAGCATGGAGCGCTTGTTGTTGTAATAGGTGCCGGTCGAGGTGCCCTGGGCCACGATCGAGCGCAGGTCCATGTAGAAGAAACCTGCCGACAGCAGCGCCTTGGGCGCGTAGTACCACTCGGCGCCGATGTCGAAGTTGGTCGAGCGCACCGGGTCCAGGTTGACGTTGCCGCCGCTGCCGCTCAGGGCGTCGTCGTTGAGCGAGACCGAGCCGCCGAGGGCGCTGTAGTCCGGCCGCGCGATGGTCTTGGCGAGCGCGCTGCGCACTAACAGCTGCGGGCTGAACTCGTACTTGAGGTTCACGCTCGGCAGGTAGTCGCGGTAGGTGCGCTTGAAGGTGGTCGGCGTGTAGGGACCGAAGGCCGACCCAAGGATCGGGGTCGGGCCGCCCGGCAGGTTGACCACCGTGGTCTGGCGCGTCTCGATGGCGCGCAGGCCGACATTGCCGCTCCAGTGCTCGCCGCCGAAGTCCAGCATGCCGTACAGCGCGGCGGTCTTCTCGCCGACCTGGAATTCGTCCATCCAGTTGTGGCGCACCACGTAGTCGAGCAGGCGGTTGCCGGGGATCGCGCCCCAGGCGCCCAGCGCCGCGCCGTCGTACTTGAAGTAGTTGGACGAGAGATTGCCGCCCAGGTCACTGGCGAAGTCCGACGGGTACATCTCGCCGTTCCACACCGGGCCCGGGTTGGTGAAGCCCAGCGGACCCGGACGGGTTTCGAGCGGGTGCTCGGCCGTGCGGTGGTGGTCGGTCCAGCGCACGCCGAAGCGGAAGGCCTGCATCAGCGGATGGTCGAGGCGCCACTGGCCGTCCACCTGGGCATACTTTTCCTGGTCGACCGACTGCGCCTCGCCGCCGCCGGCCCAGGCGGTGCTGCCCGGCGAGGTGGTGTTCCCGCCCGGGTAGCTCACCGACGCCGGCGCCAGGCCGTTCAGCGCGTAGACCATGCCGCCGTCGACGTTGTTCTGGTAGAAGACGTCGTCGCGGTCCCAGCCCACGCCATGGGTCTTTCCGGCCTTGCCGGACAGGGTCAGGCGGTCGCTGACTTTCCACTTGCCGTTCAGGTCCAGGTACCAGGATTCGCCGCCCGCGTCGGGGCGGTAGATGTTGTCGACCTCGCCCGCGTTGCGCTCGAAACCGGCCGCCACCAGGGTGCCGTTGCGCACGACCGGGTTGGCCGGGATCAGGTTCATGCTGTTGATCGAGTTGGCCGGCGCGGCCAGCCAGTTGGTGTTCAGGTGCGGCGCCTCGAGCTTGGAATAGAAGCCGTTCAGGTCCACGCTCATGCCGGGCGCGGGACGCGCCTCGATGTCGAAGGCGCCGCCCTGGCGCTTCTTGGTCTGCTCGAACAGGCTGGCGCCGATAAACGTCGGCACCACCACGCCGCGCAGCGCGGGATTCGCGATCGCCGCCGCGCTGGCGGCGCTGATCGGGGTGTAGCCGAGGATCTCCTGGCCGTCACGGCGCACGGTTGCTTTTTCCGAGAAGGCCTGCACCAGCACGCCGAAGGTGCTGGCCGCGTTCTTCCAGCTCACCAGGCCGGACAGGTGCGGTTCGGCCTCCTCGGACAGGTCGTTGTAGTTGGCCTGCACCGAGCCTTCCACCGTCAGCGGCTGGCGGAAGTCGAGCGGACGGCGGGTGATCACGTTGATGGCGCCGGACACGCCGCCTTCGGCCAGGTCGGCGGTGGGGCTCTTCTGCACCACGATCGAACCCACCAGTTCGGAGGGCAGCAGCGAGAAGCTGCTGGAGCGGCCCACGTTGCCGCCGACCTGGTTCAGCAGGAACCAGTCGCCGGTGCTGATCGCGTGCCCGTTGAACAGGGTCTGCTGCAGGCTGGGGCTGGTGCCGCGCAGGCTGACGCGGTCGTTCTCGCCGAAGCCGCCCTCGCCGCCGGCCGAGGACTGGGTGTTCACGCCCGGCAGGCGCTGGATGGCGTCGGCCACGTTCTTGTCTGGCATCTTGCCGATGTCTTCAGCCGTCACCACCTCGACCACGGCGTCGGCGTTGCGCTTCTGGCGCAGCGACTGCTCCAGCGCGGCGCGCACGCCGGTCACCACCACCGTCTGCGCATCAAGCAGACCCGGCGCCGGAGCCGCGCCGGCCTGCTCCTGGGCCCAGCCCTGGCCCGAGGTCATCGCGCAAACCGCCACCGCGCCCGCGATCGCGGTGCGCCTGTACTGCCCTGCCATCCCTTGGTTCATGTGCTCTCCAAACGTCGATATGTGTTTTTCTTCAGCCGTCCGTGCGCGGCAAGCGGAGGGGCGGCCTTGTTTTCTCTTGGTGAGGCGCATTGTGGCGGCAGTTGCATGGCCATGTTTGTCAAATCTTGCTATCCGCTGAACCTTTTACACACAGGACATCAGCGCTGTCAGCTGTCATCTTTCTTTACAGATTTTTTGAATCGCACGCCCGTCGTTAAAATTTCTTTAACAAAATCAATGCGCTAAAAATCTGGCATGTTTGATGCTTAATGATTTGATTGTCTACAGCGGAGATCCCGCTAGGCAACATGTCCGGGGTGAAACGGTTTTCCGAGGTCCCGCGTCGCCCCGCAGTTCAACCCTTTCGGAGGCGTACTACATGAAGAGATCAGTTCTGGTTGGCCTGGCATTCGCCGGGCTCATGGGCACCGCGCAGGCGGAGGTACTGCTGAGCGAAGACTTTAACAATGTCGCGGCCCTGCCCGGCCAAGGCTGGGTGTTCGATAACCAGAGCGAGCCGCCCGGTCCCGTGGCCACCTGGTTCCAGGGCGATCCGGCAACCTTCTCCGCTCACATGGGCGCGCCCGACGCCTACATCGCCTCCAACTTCAATGTCGCCGCACCCGGCGGCACCATCGAGAACTGGCTGATCACGCCGGAGTTCTCCACCGAGATGAACGTCGTGGTCTCGTTCTACCTGCGCGCCGATGCGTTCGAGGATTTCTTCGACCAGCTGGCCTTCGGCTTCAGCGAGGGCAGCGCCGACCTGGACGCCTTCACCCTGGGCGAACCGGTGGTGGTGCCGACCGATGGCTGGACCCGCTTCACCGTCCAGCTGAGCGCGCAAGGCCCGGGCACCACCGGGCGCTTCGCCTTCGTGCACACCGGCGAGGCCGACCTGTCCAACTACGTGGGCCTGGACACGCTGAGGATCAACTCGGTCCCGGAGCCGACCACCATGATGATCCTCGGGATCGGCCTGGCGGGCGCGGCGCTCGCACGGCGCCGCCGCGTCTGAGCGTGCGCACCGGGGACGCACGGCAACAATAATTTCATCCGTAGTCCAACCAGGAGAATGTGATGTCACTGAAAGTGCAAACCTGCCGACGCCTGCTGGGCGCCGGCCTGGCCCTGCTCGGCCTGGGCGGCCAGGCGCTGGCCCAGCAGGAACAGCCCGCCCGGGCGGCCGACAGCATCACCGTGGTGCGCGACGCCGAGACCGGCAAGCTGCGCGACGCCACGCCCGCCGAGCGCGCCGCGCTGCAGGCCGCGAATGCGCGCCGCACCCTGCGCGCCGCCCCCCAGCCGGTGCTGCAGAAGTACCACGCCAGCGGCGCGCAGGGTGCGCGCCTGACCGATGAATTCATGAGCTCCTCGGTGGCCGTGCGCAAGGCGGACGGCAAGCTCGAAATGCAGTGCCTCGAGGCCCACGGCAGCGATGCCAAGGCGGCTCCCCACAGCCACGCGGTCGACCTGGATACGGAGTGATCATGATCGTCAAACCTGCTCATACCCTCGTGGCCCTGGCCTGCGCCCTCACCTGCTTCGCCGCCCAGGCGGCCAAGATCACCATCACCAGCCGCGACCCGGCCGGCGTCGGCTTCAACGACCCGACCCCGGCGGCGCCGGTCGGCGGCAACATGGGCACCACCCTCGGCCAGCAGCGCATGAACGTGTACCGCTACGTGGCCGACATCTGGGAAAAGAACCTCGCCAGCGACATCAACATCGTCGTCAGCGCCGGCTGGGAGCCGCTGAGCTGCACCGCCAGCAGCGCCGTGCTGGGCAGCGCCGGCGCCTGGAACATCTGGCACGACTTCCCCAACGGCGTCGCGGGCACCTGGTACCCGCAGGCCCTGGCCAACAAGCTGGCCGGGACCAACCTCAGCGCCGGCACCCCGGACGACGGCAGCGGCTACGGCAATGCCGACATCAAGACCCAGTTCAACATCAACCTCGGCAAGCCCGACTGCCTGGCCGGCAGCCCCTTCTACCTGGGCCTGGACGGCAATGCCGGCACCCAGGTCAATTTCGTGGCGACCCTGCTCCACGAGCTGGGCCACGGCCTGGGCTTCTCGGTCATGACCGTCAGCACCGGCAACGGCCGGCGCCTGAATGCGCAAGGCACCGCCTTCACCGAAGCCGGCCTGCCCAGCATCTGGGAACGCCACATGTACGACAACACGGCCGGCAAGACCTGGCTCGACATGAGCAGCGCCGAACGCGCCGCCTCGGCCATCAATCCGCTCAAGCTGGCCTGGATCGGTCCCAACGCGGCCGGCGCCGCGCCCAGCCTGCTCAAGCCGATCGGCCTGGCCAAGGCCAGCTCGCCGGCGCCGGGCTATAACCGCACCGCCGACTACATCCCGGCCAGCTTCGGTCCGGCGCCCAAGTCGGGCTCCACCATGGGCGTGCTGGCCGTCGTCGCGCCGCAGGCGGGAGAAGCCGGCCCCGGCTGCAGCGCCTACGACAGCGCCAACGCGGCGGCGGTCAAGAACAAGGTTGCCCTGATCAGCCGCGGCGGCTGCACCTTCGCGATCAAGGCGAAGAACGCCCAGGACGCGGGCGCGTCCGGGGTGATCGTGGCCAACAACGTGGCCGGCGCCTTCACCGTGGGCGGGTCCGACCCGTCGATCAAGATCACCACCATCGGCATCTCCAAGGACGACGGCGACGCCTTCAAGGCGGCGGTGGCGGCGGCCATTCCCTACGGCAGCCGCAACAAGCCGGGCGCGGTGACCGTGACCCTGGGTCAGGATCCGGTGCGCCTGTCCGGCGCCGACGCCTCCCGCCGGCCGCTGCTGTACACGCCGAACCCGCTGGCGCCCGGGTCCTCGGTCTCGCACTGGGACGTGACGGCCTCGCCGAACCTGCTGATGGAGCCAAGCATCAACGGCGACCTGACCATCAACCTGAAGCCGCCGTACGACCTCACCGTGCCGCTGCTGAAGGACCTCGGCTGGTAAGCGTCAAACCGGAAACGGCACCCGCGCCACGGCCTGCTTCAGCGCAGCGAAGCAGGCCGGGTCGAGCGCCGTGCCGACCGTCTTTTCCATCATCTCCAGCGCCTGCGGAACCGGGATCGCCCCGCGATAGGGCCGTGCGGCCGTGATCGCGTCGAAGATGTCGGCGGTCGTGATGATCCGCGTCTCCAGGCGGATGTCCTCGGCGCGCAGGCCGCGCGGATAGCCCGCGCCGTCCAGGCGCTCGTGGTGGCTGCCGGCGATCGCCGCCAGTTCGGCGAAGGCCCCGATGCGGCCCAGGATGGTCTCCGTGTAGGCGGCATGCAGGCGCACCGCTTCCCATTCGTCCCGGTCGAGCGCGCCGGCCTTGTCCAGCACGCTGTTGCTCACGCCCAGCTTGCCCACGTCGTGCAGCAGCGCGCCGCGCCTGAGCCAGCGGCGGCGCTGCGCCGGCAGCCCGAGCGCTTCGCCGATCATGTCGGTGTACAGGGCCACGCGCGCGCTGTGGCCGCTGGTGTAGGGGCTCTTGGCGTCGACCACCTGGCCGAAGGCGGCGGCGATGTCGTCCAGGTAGTCGTCGTCGAGCGCCACCTCGCGTCCGCCGGGTTCCAGCGCGGCGACGGCGGCGTCGATGTGCGGCGCCGCCAGGGTGGCCCAGAACTCCTCCGCGCATGCCGCCCGTTCGAAGGCGTCCACCAGGCGCGGGTCGAACCAGCTGCCGGCGCGCTTGCGGGCTTCGCGCAGGGCCGCGGCGCGTCCGCCGGCGGTATGGAAGACGTCGATCACCTGGGCCAGCAAGGCGATGCGCGCATGCACGGGAATCGCCTCGCCCGCCAGGCGCGCCGGTTTTCCCTGGCCGTTGAAATGCTCGTCGAGCGAATAGATGCCCTCGGCCACGCCATCCGGGAAGCGCAGCAGGCGCGCGATCTCGGCGCCGCGCTGGCAGCGGGTGGCGATCAGGTCCTGGGCGATCGCCGGGCCGTCCTTCAGGATCGTCATCACGCTGCGGAAGCGCTCGGCCAGGCCGGCCTTCAGGCCGGTGTGGGTCAGCACGAAGGACAGTACCTGGGGCAGGCTGTCGCCGACGGTCTTGAAGTCGCGCTTGAAGCCCAGGTCGTCGGCCAGGTAGAGCTCGCAGATGCGGGCGGCGTTGCTGCTGCAGCCCAGGTCCTTGAGCAGGAGCGTGTAGTAGAGTTCCCACAACTGGTCCTGCGGCAGGCCGATGGCGCGGCCGATGTGCATGCCGATCCAGCAGCAGCGCACGCAGTGGCCGGCCGGCTGGCCTTCGGTGATGTCGAGCGCATGGCTCAGCGCGCCGATCAGTTCGGACAGCTTCATGGCGCTGGGCGACAGCGCTTCGGGTGGGGCGGCGGCCAGGTCCATGACGTAGTTCCAATATGCAATATGAGTTGATTTTACGCCACAAATCGTCCAGTGGTTCGCGCATTTCCGGGGAATGCGCGGGCTGCGGCGCGCGCGCCACGCATCGTGCTCCAGCCCATCCGCCATCGCAGTAGACTGGGCTCCACCATGAGGATACGGAGGCCAGCATGATCGGTTCGACCAACGGCAGTTCCACTTCGGTCTGGATGGACACCGCTTCGGTGCCCGTCTTTCCTCCCCTGCAGGGGGACATCGACACCCAGGTATGCGTCATCGGCGCCGGCATCGCCGGGCTGACCACCGCCTACCTGCTCGCGCGCGAGGGGCGCGAGGTGGTGCTGATCGACGCCTTCGGCATCGGCGCCGGCGAGACCGGGCGCACCACCGCCCACCTGTTCCCGCCCGACGAATGGTATGCCTTCATCGAGGACAAGTTCGGCGCCGCCCAGGCGCGCCTGGTGGCCGACAGCCATGCGCGCGCCATCGGCATGGTCGAATCCATCGTGCGCGACGAAGGCATCGGCTGCGAATTCGAGCGCCTCGACGGCTACCTGTACGCCCTGCCGGCGAACGGCATGAAGGGCACGCACGACCTCGGCAAGGAACAGGCCTGCGCCGCCCGCGCCGGCGTCCAGGCCGAGCTCCTGGCCCGCGTGCCGGGTCTGTCCTTCGACACCGGCCCCTGCGTGCGCTACGCCGACCAGGCCCAGTTCCATCCGCTCAAATACCTCGATGGCCTGGCGCGCGCCTTCACCGCGAAGGGCGGCAGGATCTACGGCGGCACCCACGCGCACCGCATCCGCGGCGACCACCAGCGCCAGGCCGTGTCGACCGCCAGCGGCGAAATCCGGGCCCAGGCGGTGGTGGTGGCCACCCACACCCCGTTCAACGACCGGGTCGTAATGCACACCAAGCAGGCCGGCTACCGCACCTATGTGGTGGGCCTGCGCGTGCCGCGCGGGACGGTGCCGCGCATCCTGCTGTGGGACACCGGCGACCCCTACTACTACATCCGGCTGGAAACGCCGGACGGCGCGCGCGAGCACGAGGTGCTGATCGTCGGCGGCGCCGACCACAAGGTCGGCCAGGACGACCACCCCGAGCACCGCTACGACGAGATCGAACGGTGGGCGCGCGCCCGCTTCCCGATGGCGCAGGAAACGCTGTACCGCTGGTCGGGCGAGGTGATGGAACCCTCGGACGGCCTGGCCTACCTGGGGCGCAATCCGATGGACGACGACAACGTCTACGTGATCACCGGCGATTCCGGCAACGGCATGACCCACTGCACCATCGGCGCCATGGTGGTGACCGACCTGATCATGGGCCGGCAGAATCCCTGGGCCGCGCTGTACGACCCGGCGCGCAAGCCGGTGCACGGCCTGGGCGACTTCGCCGCCGAGCAGGCCAATGTCATGGCCCGCTACGGCGACTGGCTGACCGGCGGCGACGTCGATTCGGTGCAGGAGATCCCGGCCGGCGAAGGCGCCGTCGTGCGCGACGGCCTGCGCCGCATCGCGGTCTACCGCGACCCCGGCGGCGCCCTGCACGCGGTCTCCGCCAAGTGCACCCACCTGGGCTGCGCGGTGCACTGGAATTCGGCCGAGCGCTCCTGGGACTGCCCCTGCCACGCCTCGCGCTTCGACACCGAGGGCAATGTGCTGCATGGTCCCGCACCCACGCCGCTCGAAAAGATCGAGCTGGCGGTCGACGCGACGCCACGCCCGGACGCCCCGCGCGGCGGCGTGCGCCGGCCGCTGCGCTGAGCATGGGGCCGTGGCCGCGCCGGCGGCCACGGCCCTTGTCATCCTGTCTTTCCTTTCCTGCCACGCCACCCCGTAGACGCCACCGAAGCCGGCGTCCGCCGTTGGCTTTTCTACAAAGAAACGTTGTTTGTGTGCAAAACCGGCGCGGAGAAATGGACAGTTCCCGCCCAAACCGGATATTCATGGTGCATGCGCGGCCGTACGTACGGCCCCGTGCGCCTTGAGGAAACCCGCGATGACACTCCAACACATGAAAATCGGTCCCCTGCTCTCTTTGGGCTTCGGGGCGGTCCTGGCACTGATGCTGCTCCTGGTCGGCGTCGGCCTGGCCAAGACGCACACGATCGGGGAGATGACCCGCACCCTGACCGGCGAGGAAACCCGCAAGGCCAACATGCTGCAGGAGTGGAAAGGCGTCATCGAAGTCAACGCGGCGCGCACCATCGCCGTGGCCAAGTCCACCGATCCGGCCACCGACAAGTTCTTCCTCGATGCCGTGGCCGCCGCCTCGAAGCGGGCCGACGGGTTCCAGAAGTCGGTCAAGGAGAGCCTGGGCGACGACCCGGAAGGAATGCGCCTGTTCGAGCGCGTGGTCGCTGCGCGCGAAGCCTACCGCGGCGCGCGCCAGCAGGCATTCAAGCAAAAGGCCGCAGGCGACATGGAAGGCGCGGCGCGCTTCTTCGAGACCGACATGCTGCCGCGCGTGAACGACTATGTGGGCAGCCTGGATGCGCTGGTGGAGCACCAGAAACGGGCGGTGGCCGCCCAGGCCGCCGCCATCGACGCGGACTTTGCCGCCAGCCGTCATGTCCAGCTGGCGCTGACGGCGGCCGCGCTGTGCACCGGGGCCGCCTTCGCCTGGCTGATCGCGCGCGCCATCGCCGTGCCGCTGCGCGAAGCGCTGCACGTGGCCCGGACCGTCGCGCAGGGCGACCTGGGCAGCCATATCGCCGTGCGTTCGCATAACGAAACCGGGCAGCTGATGCAGGCGCTCAAGGACATGAACGCGCACCTGCGCGGCATCGTCGGCCAGGTGCGCCACGGCACCGACACCATCGCCAGCGCCGCCAACCAGATCGCCGGCGGCAACCTCGAACTGTCGTCGCGCACCGAGCAGCAAGCCAGCGCGCTGGAGGAAACCGCATCTTCGATGGAAGAACTGACCGCCACCGTGAAGCAGAACGCCGAGCACGCCGGACACGCCAACACGCTGGCGCTGGACGCCTCGGCCATCGCCACCCGCGGCGGCGCCACCGTCGAGCAGGTCGTCGCCACCATGGACGAGATCAGCGCCGCCTCGCAGCGCATCAACGACATCGTGTCGGTCATCGACGGCATCGCTTTCCAGACCAATATCCTGGCGCTGAACGCCGCGGTCGAGGCGGCGCGCGCCGGCGAGCAGGGGCGCGGTTTCGCGGTCGTCGCGTCGGAAGTGCGGGCGCTGGCCCAGCGCTCGGCCGGCGCGGCGAAGGAAATCAAGGTCCTGATCGGCGATTCGGCCGGCAAGGTCGAGGAAGGCAGCCGGCTGGTGCGCGAAGCCGGGACCACGATGGGCGAGATCGTCGGCAGTATCGGCCGCGTGGCCGGCATCATGGCCGAGATCGCCGCTGCGAGCGGCGAGCAGTCGGCCGGCATCGGCCAGGTCAGCCAGGCGGTTGCGCAGATGGACCAGGTGACCCAGCAGAACGCGGCGCTGGTGGAGGAAGCGGCGGCCGCGTCGGATGCGCTGCGCGAGCAGGCCCAGGCGCTGGCCGGCCTGGTCGGCACTTTCCGCCTGGTCGCCCAGGATGGCGGCACGGCGCCGCGCACGCCGGCGGCGCGGCTGCAGGGCCGCCTGAGCACCCCGTAAACGACAACACCGGATCCGAAGATCCGGTGCCGCAATGGGCCGGGCGCGCGGGAATCAGTAGCCGCGGCCGGTGGTGCCGGTAGTCGGGGTGCTCGTGCCCGAGGTGCCCGAGGTGCCGCTGGTGCCAGAGGTACCGCTGGTGCCCGAGGTACCGCTGGTGCCGCCGGTGCCGGTCCCCATCGAACCGCTGCTGGAGCCGCTGGTGCCCATCGAACCGCTCGAGCCGCTGGTCGTGCCGGTCGAGCCGCTGGAACCGCTGGTGCCCATCGAACCGCTGGAACGGGTTTCCGGCTCGCTGCTATTGCCGGTGGCGGTGCGGCCCGCCTCGACGCCCGAGCTGCTGCCGCTCATGCCGCTGGCGCCGCTCGAGCCGCTGGTGCCGGTGGCTCCGCTCGTGTTGCTCATGTCGCTGGCGCCGCTGGTGGTGCCGCTTTCCATCATCTGGCTGTTGCTGGTGTTGGAACCGCTGGTGGTGGCGCCCGACATGGACGAACCGCTGGTGTCATGGTGGCCGCTGTGGGCCCCGCTCTTCTTGTGCTTCTTGTCCTTCTTGTCTTTCTTGTCCTGGTGCTGGGAGCTGCCGGTCGCGCTCGCGGACGAGCTGCCGCTGCTCTGGTCGTTCATGCTGCCGCTCTGGGTCGTGGTCTGGGACCCGGTGGCCGTGGTCTGGCCGGTGGTGGCGGTCGATTGCGCATGGACAGCAGTGGCGCCAAGCATGGCGGCGGCGGCGGATGCACCCAGCAGGGCTTTCAGAAGCTTATTCATTTTCATATCGCTCTCCTAATATTTTCGGGGCTCAAAAATCTCAGCAATATCAAAGAGATATCGCAGTGGGGCCGAGTTTAGTGAGGCCGACTCAAACGGAGCGCACGGTAGCCGAATAGCAACGACTTTCTGTTATCACAAAGCTGGCGACGCGGCGGCCTGCGCCGCCAGCGTGCCGAGCTCGGTGTACAGGGGCAGCACGTTGCTCTTGTCGTCCGGATAGACGCGGTTCGACAGGAAGACGTAGAAGGTGGAGGACTGAGGATCGACCCACAGGATGCAGCCGGTGAAGCCGGTGTGGCCGTAGCTGCCGACCGGAAATACCGTGCCGCGCGGCCGCTTGGCATAGGGCGAATCGATGTCCATGCCCAGGCCGCGCAGGGCGTCGATACCGGGCGGCGTCTGGACCGTGGTCAGCAGGCGCACGCTGTCCTTGCCGAGCACGCGCACGCCGTCCAGCTCGCCGCCGTTCAGCAGCATGCGCGCGAAACGCGCGATGTCGCGCGCGCTCGAGAACACGCCGGCCGAACCGGCCACGCCGCCCATGCGGCGCACGGTCGGGTCGTGCACCACGCCCTGCAGCAGCCGTCCCGGCGCCAGGTCGCCGTGCAAGCCGTCCGGGCCACCCTTCTGGGTCGGCGCGATTGCCGCCGCCGGCATCCGCGCCAGGGGCAGGTAGCCGGTGTCGCGCATGCGCAGGGGCGCGAAGATGCGGCGCTGCGCGAACACGTCGAGCGGCATGCCGGAGATGCGCCGCACCAGCTGGCCCAGCAGCACGTAATTGATGTCCGAGTAGCGGAAGAAAGTGCCGGGCGGATGGGTCGTCTGCTGGGCGCAGGCCAGCGCATGCGCGTGCTCGTCGCCGCGCCAGTCGGGCTTCGCGGGCAGCCCGGCGGGCAGGCCCGATGTATGGCTGAGCAGGTGGCGCACGGTGACGGCGTCCTTGCCGCCGCCGGCGCATTCCGGGAAATAGCGCACCAGCGGCGCGTCGAGGTCGAGGCGTCCTTCCTCGGCCAGCATCAGCACCGAGGGCGCGGTGGCGATCACCTTGGTCAGCGAGGCGGCGTCGAAGATGGTGTCCGGGCTGACCGGCACGGCGTCGGCCTCGTAGCTGGTCTTGCCATAGCCGCGCTCGTAGACGGCGCCCTCGCGTTCCAGCCGGAACACCGCCCCGGGAAGCTTGCGCGCCGCCACCGCCTGGTTCACGGCGCGGTCGATGGCCGCCAGGCGCGCCCGGTCGAAACGCTGCTCAGCCAGCATGGCGGAAGCATCCTGGCCGGGCAGTTGGGCGCAGCCTGCCACGAGCGCGGCGGCGAGGACGGCGGCTAGAACGGATGGGCGCGGAAATGGGAACATGGCGGGCTCGCGGGCAGGTCCAGGGCGGGCTGGGATTGCCCGCTGTCATTACCCAAGCATCATAAGGATGGGCCTGGCCAGGGTCAATCTTTACACCATGACCATCCATTCCGGCAAAACAGGACCGGCGCGCACGCGATTTTTTGCATCGGCGTATCATCGTCCCATGATTCCTTTCTCGATCCTCGACCTCTCGCCCATCGCCGAAGGCAGCGATGCGGCCACCTCCTTCCACCGTTCCCTCGACCTCGCCCAACACGGCGAACGCTGGGGCTACCAGCGCTTCTGGCTGGCCGAACACCACGGCATGCCCGGCATCGCCAGCGCCGCCACCGCGGTGCTGATCGGCCATGTGGCGGCCGGCACCGAGCGCATCCGGGTCGGCGCGGGCGGCATCATGCTGCCCAACCATTCGCCGCTGGTGATCGCCGAGCAGTTCGGCACGCTCGAAGCGCTGTTCCCGGGACGCATCGACCTGGGCCTGGGCCGCGCGCCCGGCTCCGACCATGTGACCGCGCGCGCCCTGCGCCGCAACCTGGCCTCGGATGCCGACGAGTTCCCGCAGGACGTGGTGGAACTGATGGATTATTTCGCCGGTTCGACCCGCCGCCCCGTGCGCGCGGTGCCGGGCGAAGGCCTGGACGTGCCGCTGTGGATCCTGGGCTCGAGCCTGTTCGGCGCCCAGCTTGCCGCCCAGCTCGGCTTGCCCTATGCCTTCGCCTCGCATTTTGCGCCGCAAATGATGATGCAGGCGATCGAGCTGTACCGGGCCAGTTTCCGTCCCTCGGCCAAGCTGGCCCAGCCCTATGTGATGCTCGGCTTTAACGTGTTCGCCGCCGACGGCGACGAAGAAGCCCAGCTGCTGGCGACCTCGATGCAGCAGGCCTTCGTGAACCTGCGCAGCGGCCGTCCGGGCCGGCTCAAGCCGCCGAAGCCCGGTTACTACGAGAGCCTGGACCTGCCGGAACGCATGATGCTCGACAGCGTGCTGTCCTGCTCGGCCATCGGCTCGCCGGCCTCGGTAAAGGAACAGCTGCAGGCCTTCATCGCGCGCACCCGTCCGGACGAGCTGATGATCACTTCGCAGATCTACGACCACGCGGCGCGCCTGCGCTCTTACGAGATCACCGCGGACATCCAGCGCGCCGGCTGAGCTCAGGCGGCGCCCGTTCCGGCTTGCCACATATCGATCAGGGTGCGCGTCGAGCGCACCCTTCCCATGCGCGGGAAGATCGTACGGCAGGCAAAGGCATGGGCCTCGGCCTCGAAGCTGCTCATCGCATCCTCCGCGAACACCAGCGCATAGCCGCGATCGAAGGCCGCGCGCGCCGTCGATTCCACGCCGAAATTGGTAGCGATGCCACCCAGCACCAGGGTGTTGATGCCGCGTCGCCGCAGCAGCTGGTCGAGCTCGGTGCCGTAGAAGGCGCCCCACTGGCGCTTGGTGATCACGGTGTCCTGGGCCTCGATCCCGGCCGTGGGCGCCAGGCGCGAGGCTTCCAGCGGCGCCGCGGGCGTGCCCGGCGGGCGCATCGGCATGTCGGCGAGCGGCGCCGGCAGTTCGTTGACCAGCACGTGCACGTAGATCACCATCGCGCCGCGCCCGCGCATTTCCTGGGCCAGCAGGACGCAGTTGCCGACCGTCTGCTCGGCGCTGTAGGGCGCCAGCTGGCGGCTGACGTTGCTGTTTTGCAGGTCGATCAGGACCAGGGCAGTGCGCGCCGGGTCCAGTAGCTGTTCGTCCATGGCATTCCTCCTGCCGGCAGTATTCCCGAATCCGGCTGCCTCCGGCGCACGCGCCGGCTTCGCGCCGCCCGGCCTACAATGCGGTTTTGCCTACCGACCTGGAGCCATGATGCGATTCCGCCTGCTTGCCTCCCTGCTGCTGGCTGCCATGCTGGGCCTGCTGTCCGGCTGCACCCTGCTCGCCACCGCCACCACCGGCCCGCTGATCGACCAGCACCTGCCTGCCAACTACAGCGGCGTGGCCGCCGTGCGCAAGGATGCCGCCTCGCCCCTGGTCGTCCGCGCCCGCGGCCTGGCCCTGCGCGAGGAGTCGCAAGCGAACACGAAAGAGACGCGCTTCATGATCGGCTCGACCACCAAGTGGATCACCGCCGTCACCGTGCTGCGCCTGGCCGACATGGGCAAGCTCGACCTGGACGCGCCGATCGCGCGCCACCTGCCGGAGCTGCCGGCGCCGAACGGCGCGGTCAGCTTGCGCCAGCTGCTGTCGCACCGCAGCGGCATCCCGAACGGCCTGTCCGAGGCGATGCGCAAGGACAGCAAGGTCGAGGGCCTGGAGATCGGCCCGGTGGAAGCCGCGCTGCGCTTCGGCACCGGGGCGCCGGGCTTCGCGCCGGGCGAGCGCTTCGAGTATTCCGGCACCAATTACCTGCTGGCGGCGGCGGTGGTCGAGCGCGCCATGAAGAAGCCGTTCACGGAAGTCGTGGAAGAACAGGTGTTCGCCCCCGCCGGCGTGCGCGACACCAGCTTCGCCGCGACAGGCTACGAGGACAGCGTCGGCATGGCGGTCGGCTACGGCGCCGACGGCAAGCGCAAGTCGCCCCCCGCCGCGCCCATGCTCGCCGCCAACGGCACCGTCTACAGCACCGCGCGCGACCTGGTCGAGCTGATGGATGCCGTCTACCGCAACAAGCTGCTGTCGGACGCCAGCCTGCGCGCGCTGTCGACCGTGCACGACGCGGCGGAACACTACGCCCTGGGCGGACGGGTGAAGCCGCTCACCACGAACAAAGGCGCCCGTTCCCTGGCCTGGGAAACGGGCGCCTTCGGCGGCTACAAGAGCCTGGTGGCCTACGACCCGGCGGATGGCCGGGCCGTGGTCTTGCTGAACAACGCGGACATGGCGCAGGACGACATGGCCGCCGTGGCTACCGCCCTGTTCCAGTCGCTGGACCGGTAGGGCGGCTGCCGTTTACTGGACGGGATTGCCCTCCGGATCGATCTTGCGCACTTCGCCCAGGTTCAGGGCGCGGATGCCGGACTCGACCTTGCTCATGTCGCCGACCACCACCCACACCAGGCGCTCCGGCGTGAAGCTGCGCGCGGCCAGGGCGTTGGCCTGGGCCGGGGTGAGCGACAGCGCCTTCTCGGTGTAGGTGTTGTAGTAGTCCTCCGGCAACCCGTACTGCAGGATGGTCGAGTAGGCGCCGGCCAGCTGGCCCGCGGTCTCGAAGCGGCCCGGCAGGCCCAGGGTGTTGTTGTCCAGCGCGCTCTTCAGCTCTTCACCCCCGATCGGCTTGCCGCCGGCGATATCGCGGTACTCGCGCACCAGTTCCTTCAGCGCGTCCTGGGTCTTGTCGGTCTGCACCGGCGAGACGCTCACGAAGGGACGCTGGCCGATGGCCGGATACAGCGAGCTGCGCACGCCGTAGGACCAGTGCTTGTCCTCGCGCAGGTTCATGTTGATGCGCGAGCTGAAGGTACCGCCGAACACGTCGTTGACCATCTCCAGCGGGATTGCCTCGGGGCTGTTGCGCGGCGGGGCCAGCTGGGCGCCGACGATCACGCTCTGCAGCGCGCCCGGACGGTCGACCAGGTAGACCAGGCTTTTCGCCGGCGCCTGGACCGGCGCGATCGCCTTCTTCGGCACCTCGCCCGGTTTCCAGCCCGCGAACGCCTTCTCGAGCAGCGGCTGGATCTCGGCCAGGGTGGTGTCGCCCACCACCAGCAGGGTCGCGTTGTTCGGCTTGAACCAGGTGGCGTGGTACCTGGCCAGGTCGGCGCGGGTCATGCGCTTGACCGCTTCCTCGGTGCCGCTGCCGGTGAACGGATGGGCGTAGACGTGGTCCTTGCCGTACAACAGGCCGGGCAGCACCCGCAGCGCGGTCAGCTGGGGCACCGCTTTCTCGCGTGCGATCGCGGCCAGGCGGTCCTGCTGCAGGCGCGCGAACTCGTTCTGCGGGAAGGCCGGGTGCAGGATCAGGTCGGCGTACAGGTCCAGCGCGCGCGGCATGGTGGCCTTGAGCGTGTTCATGCTGACCGTGGCGCCGTCCAGGTTGGTGCCGGTGTTGAAGCTCGCGCCCAGGCTTTCCAGCTCCTCGCTGATCTTCAGCGACTGGCGGGTGGGCGTGCCTTCCTCCAGCATGCGCAGGGCCAGGCTGGCCACGCCGGGCATGTCCTTGGCGTCCGAGGCGTAGCCGCTGTCGACCAGCAGCTGCAGGTTCACCACCGGCGCCTCATGGCGCTCGGCCAGCACCACCTTCAGGCCATTCGACAAGGTGGCCTTCTGCATCGGCGGCAGCTTGAGCGACATCGGCTTGCCCAGCGCCGGCTCCTTGCTGCGGTCCAGGGTCGAGGGCGTGGCCGCGAGGGTGGTCGGGTAGGGATCGATCTGCAGGACGAAGTCGCCGTCGCTCAGCCAGTCGTTCATGGCCTTCTTCACCGAGGCCGGGGTGGCGTCCTTGATGCGCTGCAGGTAGACCTTGTAGCAATCCGGATTGCCGGTATAGGTCTGGCACGAGGCCAGCAGGTCGCTCTTGCCGCCGAAGCCGCCGACGCGCTCGATCATGCGCGTGTAGTTGGCCAGGATCGCGGTCTTGGCCAGGCGCAGCTCGGCTTCCGTCGGGCCGTTCTTCAGCATCGCGCGCAGCTCTTCGTCGGCCGCCAGCTCCATCTTCTTCACGTCCGCCCCCGGCTTGGCCGTGAGCGTCATGTCGAACTGGCCGCCGATCTCGGACGAGGAATCGCTGGCGTAGGCGCTGGTGGCCAGCTGGTCCTTGTAGACCAGGCGCTTGTACAGGCGCGAGGTCTTGCCGCCACCCAGGATGTGGGCGGCCAGGTCGAGCTGCACTTCTTCCGGCGTGTGCGCGCCCGGCACGTTCCAGGTGCGGTAGATGCGCGACTGCGGCACGCGGTCCTGGGCCACGGTGCGGTGGGTGCCGCTGCGCTTGGCGATCCAGGCGTCATGCCTGGCCAGCGGCGGGCCCGGCGGGATGGCGCCATAGTACTGCTCGACCTTGCGGCGCGCTTCCTCGGGCGTGATGTCGCCGGACAGCACCAGCACCGTGTTGTTGGGGCCGTAGTTGGTCTTGAACCAGTCGCGCACGTCGGTCATCGAGGCCGCGTCCAGGTCTTCCATCTTGCCGATCACGGTCCAGGAATACGGATGGCCGACCGGATAGGTGTTCGTCACCAGCAGTTCGTAGGCGATGCCGTAGGGCTGGTTCTCGCGCTGGCGCTTCTCGTTCTGCACCACGCCGCGCTGCAGGTCGAGCTTCTTCTGGTCCACGGTGCCCAGCAGATGGCCCATGCGGTCGCTCTCGGCGAACAGCGCATAGTCGAGCATCGAGGTCGGCACGTTCTGGAAGTAGTTGGTGCGGTCGGTGTTCGTGGTGCCGTTCAGGTCGGTCGCACCGATGCCTTCCATCGCGTTCAGGTAGGTCTTCTTGAAATTGTCGCTGCCGCTGAACATCAGGTGCTCGAACAGGTGCGCGAAGCCGGTCTTGCCGGGCTTCTCGTTCTTCGAACCCACGTGATACCAGGTATTGATCGCCACCACCGGGGTCTTGTGGTCTTCGTGCACCAGCACCGTCAAGCCGTTCTTGAGGGTGAACTTGGTGTAGGGGATGTTCGGGATCGGAATGTCCGGAGCGGCTGCCGGTTTTGCCGGTGCGGCCTGCAACGAGGTGCCGCCCAGGGCCAGCGCGAGCGCTGCGGCCAGGCGGATACTGCGACGAACGGTGACAGCCATACTGCTCCTCCAAAGGGGGAAGGACGGAAAAGGAAAGGCCGGCGCATTCAAGCGCGGCTCCGGCATTCTAGGCAGTTTTCAGTCTGACAACAAAGAAAAAAGCGCATGGAGGAAACTCCATGCGCTTCGCATTCAGCCAGGCGGTGACCGCGGGGGCTCATTGCGGGACGATGCGCAGCAGCTTGCCCTTGCTCTCGTCGGTCAGCGCATACAGGTAGCCGTCCGGCCCCTGGCGCACGTCGCGCACGCGCTTGCCGATCTCGAGCTTTTCCTGCCCGGTGACCTTGCCCTGGGCGTCGAGCGCCACGCGGCGGATGTCTTCGCCCGCCAGGCTGCCGCTGAACAGGCTGCCCTGCCATTGCGGGAAGGCCTTGCCGGTGTAGACCACCAGGCCCGAGGGCGCGGGCGACGGCACCCACACCACCACCGGCTGCACCATGCCCGGCACCACCTTCATGCCGACCGGCTCGCGGGTCTTGTAGTCCAGGCCATAGCTCTGCAGCGGCCAGCCGTAGTTCTTGCCGCCTTCGACCAGGTTGATTTCGTCGCCGCCGCGCGGGCCGTGCTCGCTGGCCCAGACCCGGCCCGAAGCCGGATCGACCGCCAGGCCCTGGATGTTGCGGTGGCCGTAGCTCCAGATCTCCGGCAGCGCGCCCTGCCGGCCGGCGAGGGGATTGCCGGGCGCCGGCTTGCCCTCGGCCGTGAGGCGCAGGATGGCGCCGTGGTGGCTGCCCAGGTTCTGGGCCTGCTCGCGCGCCAGCATGCTGCCCACGCGCTGGGGCGGATTGCCGCCGTCGCCGATGCTCATCAACAAGCTGCCGTCCCTCATCCACGCCAGGCGCGAACCGAAGTGCTGGCCGCCGCTCTTGGCGGGCGTCACGCTGAACAGGGTCTTCACGCCGTGCACCCGCTTGCCGTCGAAGACGCCCTGCACCAGCACGGTCCGGTTCTCGCCGTCGGTGCCGCTGGCCAGGGTCATGTAAACACGCGGATTGGTCTTGTCGCCCGGATGCAGCGCGATGTCGAGCAGGCCGCCCTGCCCGCCCGTGAACAGCTGCGGCAGGCCTTCGATCGGAATCGCCGTGCGCTGCTTGCCGCTCAGCAGATGCAGCGTGCCTTGCTTGCCGGTGACCAGGATGCGGCCGTCGGGCAGCCAGGCCATGCCCCATGGCTGCGGCAAATCGTCGGCCACGGTCTCCATTTTCCAGCCCTTGGCGGCAGGCGGCTGGTCGACCGCTTCCACCTGGGCGTGGGCGGCTTGCGCAGCGCCCGCCAGTGCGGCGGCGGCCAGTACTGCCCGCCATGTTGAGAATCGTTCAATACTCGGCATGCGGATCTCCCGGAAAATTGGTCAAAGCGTTAACATCGTAGCCTATTTGCCGCATTTTGCTTCATTTTGTCTGCACGTTCAGCACAAGCAGCGTATGATGGACTCCTTCAGCGAACCACCACAAGGATCCTACTCCGATGATGCAACGCCGAGCCTTCCTCAAAAGTTCCCTCCTCCTCGCAGCCCCCACCCTCAGCATCCCAGCACTTGCCAAAACAGCACAAGCCGCCCCCGGCGAACGTACTTTGCGCCTGTATAACACGCACACTGGCGAGTCGGTGCGCACCGTGTTCTGGGCCGAGGGCCAGTTCATTCCGGAAGGGCTGAAGGACCTCAACAAGGTCCTGCGCGATCACCGCAACAACAAGATCGCCGAGATGGATCCGCAATTGCTGCTGCTGCTCGACGAGGTGAATGGCAAGCTCGGCAACGGCAAGGAGCTGCATATCATCTCGGGCTACCGTTCGCCGGAATCGAACGCCAAGCTGCACGCCAACAGCAATGGCGTGGCGAAGCGCAGCATGCACATGGACGGCAAGGCGATCGATATCCGCCTGCCCGGCAAGGATCTCAAGACCCTGCACAAGGCCGCGATGTCCCTGAAGGGCGGCGGTGTCGGCTACTACCCCGACTCCCAGTTCGTCCACATGGACACTGGCCGGGTCCGTTACTGGTAATCGCCATGGCGCGGAAACTGCTCCGCGTCGCTCTCCTGGGACTGGCTGTCCTGGCCGGTCCCATCGGCTTTCCTGCGCTTGCCATGGCAGCCGGACCTTCCGGCGAGGCGGGCCAAAGCCCCAGCACCGTCACTGTCAGGTCGACCCGCGACCCGGTCGACAAATCCTACAGAAAAATGATTCGCGGCATGGAGCGCTTCGAGCGCGAGCACGCGCTGGCGCCCCAGGCCAGCCTGCGCTTCCAGTTGCTCCCGCGCTCGCGCACGGTTGACATGCGCGGCATCACCTTGCGTATCGCGGGCGACAGCGTCAGCGTGCCGGTGACGGTCGGCGAGGACAACACCTTCGTGCTGCCGCGTAATGAAACCGCGCTGCGCGAGGATGCGGCCGTGCTCGCCAACCGCAAGACCACCAGCATGACCTGGCGCGCCCTGATCCAGTCGCCCGGCGTGCCTGCGGGCAAGCGCCGCCTGGGCGACCTGCGCCTGGAATGCCTGGTCGGCAAGGAAGCGGGCCTGGTTTCCAACAGTTCGCCCCTGTTCGGCTGGATCTCGAACGTCCTCGACACACCCGAAGGGGTGTGCAACAGCCCGGACGGCAATTACCTGTTCTTCAGCGAGCGGCCCGTGTTCTCCGTGACCCTGCGCGCCGGCGAGCGCGTGGAAACCCTGCCCTTCCGCATGCTCTATGCCGGCGGCGAGCAGACACCCGCCGAGCTCGAATACTGCGACTGCCAGGTGATGCTCGACCGCACTTACTATGTGCCGATCTGGGACCGTTCCTGGCCTGACGATACGCTGGTCGAGTTCGAATACATGACCGCTCCGCCACAGGAGACGCCATGAAGATCCGCCTGCCGCTGTGTGCGCTGGTATTGGCCGGCTGCGCCAGCCAGCCGGTGCCGCCCGGCACCCAGGCGCCGCTCGAACGCCTGAGCCAGACCGTTTTGCCTGGCCGCACGACCAAAGCGGAACTGATCGCCGCCTTCGGCGCCACCAGGAGCGTGCGCTTCGACAGCGGCTACGAGGCCTGGGTCTACCAGTCGCCGGCCGGCGGCGGGCGCTTCGCTGAATTCGTGATCCTGCTCGACCCGTCCGGTGTGGTGAGCAAGACCCGCACCCGCGCGCCTGCCTTGCCCTAGCGCCAGCGTCACTTGTTCGTAGTAAAGTTGCGTATTCTCATCCTCGTCCGGGAAGCGATATGCAACGCAAGCCTGTATTGACGCTGGCACTGGCGGCGGCCGTCCTCGCCCTGCCGGTCCGCGCCGCGGAACTGAACCCCACCGAACACCGCATCGTCGCCGAGGTGCGCGCCTGGTCTGGAGAAGCCCTTGGGCTGCTCGAGCGCAGCGCGCGCATCAACAGCGGCACCATGAATGTGGCCGGCGTGCGCGCGGTAGGCGAAGTGTTCGCCAAGGAATTCGAGCAGATCGGCATGCGCACCGCCTGGCTCGATATGCCGGCAGACATGCGGCGCGCGGGCCACCTGGTGGCGCTGAGCGAAGGCAAGCAGGGCAAGCGCCTGCTGCTGCTCGGCCATCTGGACACCGTGTTCGAGCCGGATGCGCCCGGCCCGCTGTGGGAACGCGAGGGAGAGTATGCGCGCGGCCAGGGTGTCGGCGACATGAAAGGCGGCAACGTCGTCGTCGTCGCGGCCCTGCGCGCCCTGCACCGCGTGGGCGCGCTCGGCAATACGCGGATCACCGTGATGTTTACCGGCGACGAGGAAGACGCGGGCGAACCGCGCTCGGTATCGCGCCGCGACATGGTCGAGCTGGCCAAGCGCAGCGACATCGCCCTCGGTTTCGAGGGCACCGTCACCGACCAGGGCCAGGCCACCGCCACCGTCGGCCGCCGCGCCACCGCCTCCTTCGACCTGGAGGTCAAGGCGCGCCAGGGTCACTCGCAAGGCGTGTTCGGTCCCGGCGGCTTTGGCGCCGTGTACGAAGCGGCGCGTATCCTGGACGGCTTCAGGCGGCAAGTCGTGGAGCCGGGCCTGACCTTCAACCCGGGCGTGATCCTGGGCGGCACCGATGTGGCCTACGACGAGGCCAAGGCCGGCGGCACCGCGGCCGGCAAGACCAACGTCATCGCCAACACCGTCACCATCAAGAGCGACCTGCGCTACCTCGACTACGCCCAGCGCGACCGCGCGCAGGCGAAGATGCGCGAGATCGTTGGGCAAAGCCTGCCCGGCGCGAGCGCCACCATCAGCTTCCGCGATTCGTATCCGCCGATGGCCGTCACGCCCGGCAATCTCAAGCTGCTGGACCTGTATTCCCAAGCCAGCAGCGATGCCGGACTGGGTTCGATCGCGGCCCTGCCGGCCACTGCGCGCGGCGCGGGCGACATCCAGTTCGTCGCGCCCTATGTCGACAGCCTGGACGGCCTGGGCGCCAGCGGCGCCGGCGCGCACTCGCCGGCCGAGCGGGTGGAGCTGGCGTCGATCGAGCGCGCCGCGATCCGCACCGCCCTCCTGATCTATCGCCTGACCCGCTGAGCGCAGGCGGAGCGTGGCGAACGACCACGCCGCTGGTATCGAGTGCCCGCTTCCGGCTCGACGTGCGTCAAACGGCCCGCCACGCAAGGCCCGCTACACTTTCCGCACGCTTCGCCGCGTGCAAGGCGCGGCGCTGCCCATTCACTGGCACAATGATGTCAGCGAATTCTTCGGCAACGGAGGCGGACATGCTGCTCGAACACCTGCGGAAGTGGATGCTGCTGTCGTGGATGCCCTTGCTGTTCCTGTGCCTGGCGGCGCTGAGCGCCTGCGGCGGAGGCGGCGGCAGTGCGGGCACGCCAGGGCCAGGGACGCCGCCGGGCGCCACCACGGGCGCGCTGACGGTGACCGCCACCGGGCTGCCGTCCGGCGTCAATGCCGCGATGCGCGTCACCGGCCCTAATAATTTCCTGCAAGACCTGACCCAGACCCAAACCCTGACCGGACTCGCGCCAGGCAGCTACAACCTGGCCGCGACGGCGGTCACCAGCGGCAACACCACCTACACGCCCGCGCCCGCATCGCAAAGCGTTGTCGTCAACGCAGGCGCCACCGCCAGCGCCGCCGTGGCCTACGGCAGCAGCACGCTCACGCTCGCCCTGTCCACCGTCGCCGTCAATCTCGACAGCCCCACCTGGCTGGGCGCCCCGCCGGGCGACACGCGCCTGTTCGTCACCGAGCGCGCGGGACGGGTGCGCATCATCCAGAACGGCGCGGTGCTGAGCACGCCCTTCCTCGACCTCAGCGCACGCGTGTTCACGGAGGGCGAAGGCGGCCTGCTGTCGCTGGCCTTCGACCCGCAGTATGCGCGCAACGGCTATGTCTACCTGTACTACACCGACCTGCAACGCAATATCGTCGTCGAACGCTTCACGGCCGGCCTCAACCCCAACATCGCGGACGCCACCTCCGGCCTGCAGATCCTGAGCATTCCGCATCCCAACTTCACCAACCATTTCGGCGGCATGGCGGCCTTCGGCCCGGATGGCTACCTGTATGTGGCGCCGGGCGACGGCGGCGGCGCTGGCGACCCGCAGGGCAATGCCCAGAACCTGAACTCGCTGCTGGGCAAGCTGCTGCGCATCGATGTTTCGTCTTCCGTCCCGGCCGAAAGCTATGCGATCCCGGGCAACAATCCCTTCGTGAACATGGCCGGCCGGCGTCCCGAGATCTGGGCCTACGGCCTGCGCAATCCGTGGCGCTTCGCCTTCGACGGCAACCAGCTCTACGTGGCCGACGTGGGCCAGGCGCGGCGCGAGGAAGTCAATATCGTCGACGCCCGCCAGGGCGGACAGAACTATGGCTGGAACGTGATGGAAGGCACCCAATGCTACAACGCGAGCACCTGCAGCCAGGCCGGCCTCACCCTGCCTTCCTTCGAATATGATCACGGCAGCAACGCCGTCAACGGCTGCTCGATCACCGGCGGCTACGTCTACCGCGGGCGCGCCCTGCCAGAGCTGGCCGGGCGCTATTTCTATTCGGATTTCTGCGCGGGCTTCCTGAAGAGCTTTTTCGCGACAGGCGCCGGCATCGTCGAGCAGCGCGACTGGAACATTCCCGACATCGGACGAGTCATCTCCTTCGGGCAGGACGCGGAAGGCGAGCTCTACCTGCTGGCGGATACCGGGACGATCTATAAAATCGGGCGGAATGCCCCGCCGTAGAGTTAGAATTAAGAAATGGCACGCTTACAACTCAACTTCCCCGAAGACCAGTTCTATTATTCGACGCCGCTGACCGTGAGGGTCACCGACATCAACGCCGCCAACCACCTCGGCAACGACTCGATGATCTCGATGATTTCCGAGGCGCGGGCGCGCTTCCTGTTCGAATTCGGCGTACCCGAAACCGAGCGCGACGGCACCGGCATCATCGTCACCGACCTCGCCACCACCTACCGCGCCGAAGCCCACGCCCGTGACGAACTCCTGTTCGAAGTCGGCGTCATGGACTTCAATAAATACGGCGGCGACATCACCTTCCGCATCACCCGCCCGCGCGACCGCAAGCTGATCGCGATGGCCAAGTCCGGCTTCGTGTTCTTCAACTATAAGAGCAGCGAGGTCATGGCCATGCCCGAGGAGTTCCGCGCGAAGTTCGACCGGGTCAATTGGATCGACTGAGCTGGATTGACAAAGGCGCCGCCCCCACCCACCCTGCATTAACAGCGGATACTTGCAATGTTGCAATAGTGTCTTCACACATGCGCAACATCGGGAATCTCATCCATGCATTTATCGGGCAAGCTTGTTGCCGCAGGCCTGGCGTGGCCTGCTGGCGGTCCAGGCGCAGGCCGCGATCCTTACCTGCCGCTACACCGCAACGATCGATTCGATTGTTGAGACAGATATGTCGACCGGCAGCTCCCTGGCGCCCTGGGAGAGCAGCTTCGCGGGACCAAGGCTCAGGGTCGGCGATCTCGGCACCGGCATCCTGCGTTACGACACCACGGCGCTGCTGAGATTCGACCAGCTCGATCCGGATACCGGTGCGCGCAGCATGGCTTACGAGGGCTCGGCGGCCGACCTCATGTCCTTCGACGTGCCGGAGCCTCCCTGCGGCCGATTTTCCCCATCTTTTTGCCCGTCTTTTTGCCCGTCTTTTTGCCCGTCTTTTTGCCCCTCTTTCCGCTCGTCTTTCCTCCTGCTTAAAAAAGTTGGAACTTTTCCGCCGCTCCGGCGGAATAGAGGTAAAGATGACCGCCATGACCACGACCTCCGAATCCTCCGACACCGAGCTGCTGCGCCAGATGCAGGCAGGAACCGCTGCCGCCTTCGCGGCGCTGTACCGGCGGCACCAGGGCCCGCTGTACCGTTTCGCCTTGCTGCGCTGCGGCTCCGGCGACACCGCCGCCGACGTGGTGCAGGAAGCCTTCATGGCGCTGATGACGGGCCGCCTCGGCTACGACCCGCTGCGCGGGCAGCTGCAGCACTTCCTGTTCGGCGTGGCGCGCAACCTGATCCTGAAGCTGGAAGAGCCGCAGCGGCGCCAGGTGGCCCTGGCCGAGCCGAGCGAGGACGGGGACGGTGAAGCGGACCTGGATCCGGACCAGGCTTGCAGCGCGCAGGAGCCCTTGGGCCGCCTGCTGGAAAACGAAGCGGCCGAACAGGTGCGCCGCGCGCTGGCCCTGCTGCCGCCGCATTACCGCGACCCGGTCATCCTGTACGAACTGCACGACCTGTCTTACCAGGAGATCGCCGCGATCTGCCAGGTGGACATCGGCACGGTGCGCTCGCGCCTGGCGCGCGGCCGGGCGGCGCTGGCCAGGCGGCTCAAGGCGCTGCACCCGGCGGCCCATGCCGTGGCCCATTCTGCGGCCTGAAAAGAAGGAACACGAACATGAACATGAATGACGACAAGGACATGCCTGAACCGCTGCTGGCGGCCCACTTCGACGCGCTGCGCACCGAACTGGCCGGACGCGACGCCCCGCGCTGCGTGGAAAAGGAGTTGATGCAGGCCTTCTCCCGCCAGTTCCCGAAGAAGCGCCGCTGGTACCAGCGGCTGTCCCCGCCCCAGTGGGGCGCGGCCGGCGCCCTGTGCTCCCTGAGCGTGGTGGCGATGCTGCTGGCGCTGTCGCCGCACCGCGCCGTCACGGTGGGCGCGCCCGTGCTCGGCCTGGGCATGGACAAGGGCGCCGCCTTCATCGCGCTCGAATCGCTCGAGCGCATCGAACAGGAACCGGACACCCGCGTGGTCGAAGCCGATCTGCCGCGCGCGGCGCTGGCGCCGCTGGGCGTGCCGCTCGACCCGGCCAGCGCGGCCGCCACGGTACGCGCCGAAATGCTGGTGGCGGCCGATGGCCACCCCCTGGCGGTGCGCCTGAGCGACATCCAGTAATCCGACACCCTGTAGTCGACACACCCCTAGCTATCCAAAGGAAGCCATGATGACCAAGAAGATCCTGATTGCCGCACTGCTGGCCTGCGCGTTCACCCCCGCCATGGCCGAGGACATGAGCGAGGCCGATAACCCGGCCGAGCGCGTGGAGCGCCGCATCGTCACCCGCCTGGGCGGCATGGAAGAAATGCACATGCTCGACACCATGCCGATGATGTCCGGCGCCATCCTGCCGCTGCACGGCGGGCGCGTGGTCAAGAACGCGCCCTACAGCGCGCTGGCGGTGTCCGAGCGCATCCAGCATCTGGCCGACGGCAACCAGATCGTCCGCAAGAGCAGCGCGATGAACTACCGCGACAGCGCCGGCCGCACCCGCAGCGAGGTCCGCGACGACAATGGCGAGGTGCGCCTCGTGACCATCCACGATCCGGCCGAAGGCGTGCGCTATGTGCTGCGTCCCAAGAACAAGACCGCGACCAGGATCGGCGCGTCGGGCGACATGGCGCGCGCCGCGGCGGAACAGGCGCGCGCGGCCGCCGCCCAGGCCCGCGCCTCCGGCGAGCACGCCAGGATGGCGGCCGAACGGGCGCGCGAGCGCATCGAGCAGCTGCGCAAGGAAGGCAAGCTGCCCGAAGGCGGGCGCTTCATCGTCAAGGAAGTGGAGCGCGACGGCGAGCACAAGGACGTGCGCATCCGCATCGCCCAGCCGGGCGCCGAAGCCGCGCTGGCAGCGCGCGAGATGTCGGTGCAACTGGGGCCGATGATCGCGGGTGCGATCGGCGACGGCAAATGGTCGTCCAAGGCCGCGACCCGCGACCTTGGCACGCGCGAGTTCTCGGGCGTGAAGGCGCAGGGACGCCAGCGCAGCTACGAGATCCCGGCCGGCGAGATCGGCAACCGCAACCCGATCACGGTCTCGAGCGAGACCTGGACCTCCCCCGACCTTCAGATGCTGGTCTACCACAAGCGCAGCGACCCGCGCAGCGGCGAGATGGTGTACCGCCTGGAGGATCTGAAGCGCGAGGAACCGGCGGCGGCGCTGTTCACGGTACCGTCCGACTACACGGTCAAGGATGCAATGGCGCCGCGGCGCACCGTGATCAAGAAGGGCGAGTGAACATCGCGATCACGCCATCTCGCATGGCTTGACGGTCCACCCTGCGCATCGCCAGGGCTGACATGACAACGGCGCCCCGCGGGGCGCCGTTGTCCTTGATGCGCCAGGCGTTCAGCCGGGGCGCTTGCGCAGGATGTCGTCGGCAAACCATTCGTCGAGCATCCGCTTCTCGTAGCGCAGGCTCTCGCTGTCCCAGTGCCGGTTGATGCGGTGCAGGTAGTTCATGTCCGAGATCTTGGCTTCGCCGCTTCTCAGCACCTGCCCGTTCTCGGTCAGGGTGTAGCGCAGCACGATGATCGGCCAGTCGGCCTGGCCTTTCAGGATGCGCAGGTCGCGCGCCGCGCGCGAATTCGGGTACTCGCGGCCCGCGAGGTCGACGTCGGTCACCTCGATGGCCAGGTCCTGCCCTTGCGGCAGGGACTTGCCCAGCTTGGTGAAATAGTCGCTCAGGTCGCGCAGTACTTCCTCGCGCTCCCAGGGCGAGAACGGCAGGTCGGAAAACTTGTCCGGCTCGATGTACTTCACGGTGACACCCGCCGATGCGGCGCCCGCGCCCAGCGCGAGCAGGCCCGCCAGGGCCAGGTTGCGAATCAGGGTATTCATCGTCTTTACCTCACTTGGTGACTAGTCCTTGACTACTCGTTGACTACGCTTTGACTGCTCATTGACTGCTCGTTGACCGCCCCTCGGCTTCCCTGCGACCGGTCGTTTCATCATTCAATATACGCCGCTTTACCCGGCCGTGCTCGCCTGTAATCGTCGGAGTTTTGTATCGAAATGTTAGGCCCCGCACACGGCATTTTCACACTCGCGGCGACAATGGCGCAGGGAGGTCAGCCGTGCCGGAAGGTCCATCGCTCTACTTGCTGAAAGAACAAACCGCGCGCTTCGTCGGGCAGGACATCGTGCGCGCCGAGGGCAATACCTGGGCCATCGACAAGGCGCGCCTGGTGGGCCAGCCCATCCTGGCCATCCACACCTGGGGCAAGCATCTCCTGATCGAGACGCCGGCCATGGTCTTGCGCATCCACTTCCTGCTGTTCGGCACCTACCGCATCGACGAGCGGCGCGACAAGGAAGCGCGCCTCTCGCTCGCCACCAGCGGCGGCGGCGAAATGAACTTCTACGCCTGCTCGGTCAAGGAGATCGACCGCGACACCTTTGCCGCCTACGACTTCAGCGCGGACGTGATGTCCGCCCAGTGGGACCCGAAGAAGGCGCGCAAGAAGCTGCGCGCCCGCCCTGAACTCCTGGCCTGCGACGCCCTGCTCGACCAGGACATCTTTTCGGGCGTGGGCAACATCATCAAGAACGAAGTGCTGTTCCGCATCCGCGTGCATCCCCTCTCGGCCGTGGGCGCCCTGCCCGCGGCCAAGCTGCGCCAGCTGGTCGACGAGGCGCGTCAATACAGCTTCGATTTCCTGGAATGGAAGCGCCGGTTCGTGCTCAAGCAGCACTGGCAAGCCCATGCCCAGCGCACCTGCCCGCGCTGCAAGATCCCTTTGCATAAGGCGAACCTCGGCCAGACCCGGCGCCGCAGCTTCTGGTGCGAGCGTTGCCAGAAACACTACGGCGGCTAGCCAGCCCGTCGACACGCCAGGACCGGGGCGCCAAAACGGCGCATTTCCACCGGGCTGCCTGCCCCTTTATGCGGCACGCCTTCACATGTGACATCTTTCGCCAACACTTTTACTATTGCCTGTTGTTAAGGATCATGAGCCATACTACAATCAACTTGACTCGCGGCTATCTTTTTACCAGGCTCGCGCCCCGTTAACTCGACAATCACGGTATCGGAACACGTTTATGTCCTTCCTGTCCTCCGCCACGCCCAAACTGGCACCATGGAAAGTGTTGTTGGTCGACGATGAGCCCGATATCCATGACATCACCAAGCTGACCCTGTCGCGCTTCCGCCTGGACGGCCGTGCGCTGTCCTTCGTGCACGCCTACAGCGGCGCCGAAGCCAAGGAAGTGCTGGCGCGCGAGAAGGACATCGCCCTGGTGTTCCTGGACGTGGTGATGGAGCGCGAGGACAGCGGCCTGGAAGTGGCGCGCTGGATGCGCCAGGAGCTGGACAACCAGTTTACCCGCATCGTGCTGCGCACCGGCCAGCCGGGCCAGGCGCCGGAAGAGCGCGTGATCGTCGACTACGACATCAACGACTACAAGGAAAAGACCGAGCTCGACCGCACCAAGCTGTTCACCACCACCTTCGCCGCGCTGCGCGCCTACCGCGACATCATGAAGGTCGAGGAAGCGCGCCGCGTTCAGCTGAACTACCGCGAAGGCCTGGAACGCGTGATCGCGGCCTCGAGCCACCTGTTCAAGCAGCGCAGCCTGAAGGACTTCGCCAACGGCCTGCTGCAGCAGGTGGTGGCGCTGCTGCGCCTGGAGCAGAGCATGCTGCTGCGCCTGAAGGGCGCGAGCGTGATCACGGGCGAGAGCCAGTACGAAGTGCTGGCCCAGATCGGCGACCTCGGCGGCGACGAGATCGGCCCGGAACTGGTGGCCCAGCTCGACGATGCGCGCCACAACCGCATCTCGCGCCTGCACGGCGACACCTATGTCGGCTACTTCCCGAACAACAGCGGCAAGGCCTCGCTGCTGGTGCTCAAGGGCGTGGAAGAGATCTCCGAAATCGACGCCCAGCTGCTCGAGGTATTCTGCTCGGGCGTGACGATCGCCTTCGACAACATCCTGCTGAACCAGGAAATCACCGATACCCAGGCCGAACTGATCCTGCGCCTGGGCGACGTGGTGGAATCGCGCTCGAACGAGGCGGGCAACCACGTGCGCCGCATGTCGCAGGTCTGCCACCTGCTGGCCCAGGCTTCCGGCATGCCGGAGGAAGAGACGGCGGTGCTGATGCACGCCGCCCCGATGCACGACGTCGGCAAGATCGCGACCCCGGACGCCGTGCTGCTCAAGCCGGGCCGCCTGACCGAGGAAGAATGGGAAATCATGCGCCAGCACCCCACGGTCGGCCTGCAGATCCTGGACGGCTCCTCGCGCCCGATCCTGAAGGCGGCGGCGGTGATCGCCCACCAGCACCACGAGAAGTTCGACGGCACCGGCTATCCGCAGGGGCTGAAAGGCGAGAACATCCACCCGTACGCGCGCATCGTGGCCGTGGCCGACGTGTTCGACGCGCTGAGCCACAAGCGCTGCTACAAGGACGCCTGGCCGGCCGAGAAGGTCACCGAGCACCTGCGCGAGGTGGCGGGGCATCATCTCGATCCGTACTACGTCGACCTGCTTATCAAGAACATGGACAAGGCGATCGCGATCAACAGGAACTGGCCGGACTCGGAATAAGCCTCTGGTCGTCTGCGTACCGCATCAACTGCCAGCACCCGCGCCCTAAAAACGTCATCCCGGCGAAGGCCGGGATGACGTTTTGGAGCAGTGGACGGGGCTTACGCTGCGGCTTTCTCCTTGCGCTGCGAACGCGGGAACTTCAGGTGGTACTGCAAGCCCTTCCCCGGCGCGCTCTCCACGCGCACCGTCCCTCCCAGCGCCCCCGTCACCAGGTTGTACAGGATATGCGCCCCCAGCCCGCTGCCGCCCGTGCCGCGCTTGGTCGTGAAGAAGGGATCGAAGAGCTTGTCCAGCGTATCCGCATCCATCCCCATCCCGTCGTCCGCATAGTCGAAGGACACCATATCGTCCTCCGGCACCACGCGGATCGAGATCGTCCCCGCCTGCTCGCGCTCGAAGCCGTGCACCAGCGAATTGACCACCATGTTGGTGAGGATCTGGGACACCGCCCCCGGGAAGCTGTCCAGCACCAGGTCCTTCGGGCACTCCAGCGCCACCTTGACCGGCCGTCCCTTGAGCTTGGGCTGCAGCGACAGCAGCACTTCGTTCAGGTAGGTGTTCAGGTTGAAGCTGCGGATGTCGTCCGAGGACTGGTCCACCGCCACCTGCTTGAAGCTGCGCACCAGCGCCGCCGCGCGCTGGGTGTTGGTGGTCATGATGCGCAGCGACTGGTCGACGATGTCGAGGAAGGCGCTCAGGCTGTCCTCGGTCATCTCGCCCGCCGCCAGCTCCTCGCGCGTCAGCTTGAGCTCCTGCACCAGGTGGCTGGTCGCCGTCACGCAGATGCCCAGCGGCGTGTTGATCTCGTGCGCCACGCCCGCCACCAGCCGGCCCAGCGAGGCCAGCTTTTCCTGGCGCACCAGCTCGGCCTGGGCCTCGACCAGGGCCGTGTTCTGCTCTTCCAGGCGCTCCTTGGCCTTGCGGATGGCGCGGTCGGCCTGCATGCGCGCGATCGCCACCGCCACGTGGCTGGCCATGAAGGCCAGCAAGTCGAGGTCGGCCTTGGTGTAGACGATGGACGGGTCGTAGCTCTGCACCACCAGCACGCCATAGGGTTGCTCATGCACCAGCATCGGCGCGCCCATCCAGCTGGCGATGTCGGTATTGCCCAGCGGTTCCTTGACCAGGCCGCTGGCCACCAGGCGCCGGAAGCTGCCGGCGTCGTGCAGCTGGGCCTGCTTGCTCGCCAGTACGTAGGAGCACATCGCCTTGCCGAAGGGGAAGCGCTTGAGCGGCGCATCGTCGTCCTTCTGGTCGACGAAATAGGGAATGCTGATTTCCTGGGTATCCGGGTGATAGAGGCCGATCAGGAAGTTGTCCGCCACCATCAGCTCGCCGATGATGCGGTGCAGGCTGGCGCTCAGGACTTCGGTGTCGAGCGCCTGGGCCGACAGGTTGGCGATCTGGTAGAGCGCATGCTGCACCTGCTCGGCGCGGCGGCGCTCGCTCACTTCGATGGCCAGCGCGGCGGTGCGCTCCTGCACCGCGCGCTCCAGCCGGTCCACGCTCTGCAGGCCTTGCAGCGCGTTCGACACGTGGTTGGCGATCTGGGTGAACAGCGCCTGGTCTTCCTCGCTGTAGGTGATGCCCTTGGTGTAGCTCTGGATCACCATGGCGCCCAGCGCCTGGTGGTGCCGGTCCAGCAGGGGCGCGCCCATCCAGTGCTCGGCGGCGCTGCCCTGCCCCCACTTGATGCCCTTGCGTTCGGCCGCCGCGAAGTCGTCGGCCGTGATCATCAGGCGCTGGCGGTTCACCAGCACCCAGGCGGTAGGCGACTCGTCCGGAGCGGCCAGGGTGATGCGCTCGAAGGCGTCCGGCGTCTCGTCTTCCTCGTCGACGAAATAGACGAAGCGCACCGAACCGTCTTCCTGGTCCGACAAGGCCACGTAGAAGTTGGCCGCATACATGATGCGGCCCAGCGCGCGGTGCACCGCGGCGATGAATTCGACGATGTCGCTGCAGCTGGTCGACAGTTGCCCGATCTCGAGCAGCATCGACTGGACCGCTTCCAGCCGGTCTAGACGTTCCATTGCTTCCCCATGTAATAGTTGATGCTTAGGGGAAATAGTAACAGCTTGCACCGCGCCGGAGGAGTCCCGGCGCGGCGGATGTGGCGGATTGCTTACTTTATTAGTCGCTTACGCACGCGGGGCGCGGAAGCCGCTCTCGATCCAGGCTTCGGCCGAGGACGGCGTCAGCTTGAAGCTGGCCGGCACGCGCACCTTCGCCACCTGCTCGCCCATCTCGTCGGTGGCCGCGAGCATGCCGTAGGGATCGTCGTCGTCCGGCACGATGTCCAGCGTCACCTTGAGCTCGCCCTGCCCGGTCGAGACCACGGTGCTCTTGTGCAGGATCGCGTGCAGGTGCTGCTCGTGGCGGCGGATGACTTCCGAGGCTGTCTTGACCAGGGTATTGAACGCGTTCACGTCGAGCGGCTTGGGATTCTTCTTGTCGCGGCCCATGGTCCAGGGGCCGACCAGGGCCGGTTCCGGCTCGCCGTCCTTGTACATCGCCACGGCCCAGCCCTCGTCGTCTTCGTTCTTGATGACGCGCGCCGTCCAGCCATTGCCCTGCCACAGGCGGGCTTCCTGGACCGGGGCGCCGTCTTCGGCTTCTTGATCGTGGATGTCGTCGTTCATGTTTCGGTTCCTTCGGCGGGCCGCAGCCCAAAGCCGAGATCATAGAGGAAACCAGGCACATGAAGAAGCCCGATTCGACAGCTCGTTTTGTGTGGGCAATATTAGCTAGTATGCAAGGCGTGGGCAGCGCCAATCCGGCCCCCGTGGCGGACGCACCGGCGGGCCCGGCGGCACCGGGCGCGGATCGACGGCCGGTGGCGGTGTGTGCCGGTTGAAGGGATTGATGATGATCGGCGGTATCGTCGGCGGCGCCGAAGGCGGGCCTTTGGGACCGCTGTTGGCCAGCACCGGAAGCGGTTCAGCCAGGTGGTCCCGGATTCCATGAAACCTCGCGTACATAGGATCCCCCTGTCACAGAGCAGGCTGTCAGTATAGGAAACAATCTGCGCATTACAAGGAAAAATCGGCGCTTGCTCGGCCTGTCGCCCGCGCCGGCCGCTCGCCCCGCAAAAAATGCATTTTGTCGCATACCGATGGTTCGCCGCAGCCGCCGGGCCTACAGTAGAACCATGCAAAGCCCGATGCCTGAAACTGCACAAGCCCCAACCCTAAAGAGGACCGCCATGAAAAAGTATGCCCCGTATCTCCTGATCGCCCTGTTTGCCGTGCTGCTGTGGGACGTGTTCGACACCGGCATGCACGTCAACTTCGATGGCGAAGAATTCGACGGTCCTTTCGGCGCCCTGCTCGGCATGCTGCTGGCGGGCGGCGGTACCCTGCTCGGCCTGCTGGTGATGATGGTGGTCGGCGTGGTGCTGGCGGTGGTGTTCGCCGGCCTCGGCGTGATCCTGCTGGGCGCGCTGGGCCTGGGCGCGGTCTCGCTGGCGGTCCTGATCTCGCCGCTGCTGCTGCCCCTGCTGCTGCCGATCGCCCTGGTCTGGTACCTGGTCAGCCGCTCGCGCAAGGCGCGCCTGGCCAAGCCCGTCGCCGCCTGATCGCCGCACGACCTCCGCTTGCCTCCTCCTTGATGGCCGGGTTCCTCCCGGCCTTTTTTTCGTCCTGCTTCCGCGCATCGCGCGTGCCCCTTGGGCAAGCCCCGATGTAAAATCGGCACACCGGTCGATCGACCATTCGGCGGACAGGCATGCAGCCAACGGACCATCCAGCACGACCCCGCACCCGCCCCTACCCGATGGCCAGGCTGGTCATCATCGCTTCCGGGCTGATCGCCGCGCTGGGCATGGTGACGGCCTCGATGCTGTACGCCAGCTACGACGACACGCTGCGCGACCAGAAAGCCAACCTGCGCAACATCGCCATCATCTTCGCCGCCCAGACCACCAGCGTGGCGCAAGCCGTCGACGGCGCGCTGCAGCGCGCGGCGGGCGCCGTCCGGCGCGGGGACGCGGCCGCGCTGGCGCCCCTGCTGGCCGAGGAAAGCGCCGGCCCGGCCCATGCCTACCTGCTGCGCATCGCCGCCTTCGACGCCTCCGGCAAGCTGCTGGCCAGCGCCCGCGCCGACCACAGCGCCACCCGCGCCCTGCCCGCGCCCGGCGTCCCGCCGCCGGGCGGGCCCGGCCCCCAGATCGGCATCGATGCGGTCGACCGCACCAGCGGCCGCGGCGTCATCACCTTCACCCGCCGGGTGGTCGACGGCGCTGGCCGCCACATCGGCACCGTGGTGGCGCAGGTGGACTCGGCGCACTTCGAACGGATCTACCGCCTGATCGAGCTGGGCCCCGGCGGCTCGGTCACGCTGTTCCACCGCGACGGCACCATGCTGATCCGGGGTCCGAGCTTCCCCGAGGGGATAGGCCGCTCCTTCATCGACACGCCCTTGTTCGAGACCTATTTGCCGCGCGCCTCGCGCGGCACCATCGATACGATCAGCCCGCTCGACGGCATTCCGCGCCTGTACGGCTACGACACGGTGGAAGGCTTCCCGCTGGTGATCATCACGGGCCTGAACCGCAAGGCCGCGCTCGCATCCTGGTACGGCGGCCTGTGGGCGGCGCTGGCCTTCTACCTGCTGCTGTCGGCCGTGCTGTCCCTGCTGGCCTGGCGCGTGGGACGCGACACGCGCCGCCAGTTCCGGCTGATCGAGCTGCTGTCGGCCAGCGAATCGCGCCTGGCGCGGCGCTTCGACTACCTGGCCTCCCTGATCAACGCGGTCGGCGCGCCGATCTGGGTGCTGGACAGCGCGCGCCGCATCGTGCTGGCCAACGAGGCCTTCGGCCGCCTGGTCGGACGCCGGCCGGAAGACCTGATGGAGATGGACGAACGCGCCGTGCTGGGCGAGGACGCGCAACGCGAACGCCGCTACCAGGCAGTGCTGGAACAGGGCAGCAGCGCCGAGTCGATCAGCACCATGCGCGACGGCGGCGGTGAAGCGCGCACCGTCATCGAGCTCACCGCCCGGCTCATCGGCGAAGCGGGCGACCCGCAACTGGTGACGGTCCTCACCGACATCACCGAGCGCGAACGGGCCGAGGCGCGCCTGGCCTACCTGGCCGAATTCGACGTGCTCACCGGCCTGCCGAACCAGAGCCAGTTCTGGCGCCTGCTCGAAGCGCGCCTGCCCGCCGCTGCCGCGGGAGAACGCAGCCTGGCCGCCATGGTGCTGGTGTTCCAGCGGCTGCACGAGATCGTCGACCTGCTGGGACGCGACGCCGGCGACCGCGCGCTGCGCCGCATCGGCGACCAGCTGCGCGCGGCCTGCGGCGAAGCCGGCGTCGTGGCCCGCATCCGGGGCGCGGAATTCGCCTTCCTGCTCGACGCCGCCGCCAGCCGCGGCGCGGTCGAGCGCTTCGCCATGCAGGTGCACGACCTGCTGTCCGCGCCCTTCTCCCTCGACGGCCGCGACTTCTACCTGGAGCCGGTGCTGGGCGTGGCCATGTTCCCCCAGGACGGCCACAGCGCCGACGAACTGTACCGCGCCGCCCAGAACGCCTGCAGCGGCCATGGCGTGGAAGTCGGCGAGGCGGTGCACTTCTTCTCCGCCAGCATGCACAGCAGCCTGGACCAGCGCCTGACCGTGGAGGCCCATTTGCGCCGCGCGCTGGAGCGGCGCGAGCTGCGCCTGGTGTTCCAGCCCAAGGTCACCATCGACGGCGAACGGATCGTCGGCTTCGAAGCCCTGATGCGCTGGACCAGCGCCGAACTGGGCGAGGTGTCGCCGGCGCAGTTCATCCCGATCGCGGAGCGCACCGGCCTGATCATCCCGATCGGCGCCTGGGCGCTGGAGGAAACCTGCCGCCTGATGCGCGACTGGGCCACGCAGCTGGGACGCCCGGTGAAGGTGGCGGTGAACCTGTCGCCGCGCCAGCTCTACCAGAAGACCCTGCTGGACACGATCCGCCGCTGCCTCGCCGAGTACGGCGTCGGCAACGGCTGCCTGGAGCTGGAGATCACCGAGACCGCCCTCATGAGCCGCGAGGAGGAAGTGGACGTGCTGATGCACGAAATCCGCGCGCTGGGCGTGGAGCTGTCGATCGACGACTTCGGCACCGGCTATTCGAGCCTGGCCTACCTGAAGCGCTTCCCGGTGGCGCGCCTGAAAGTCGACCGCGCCTTCGTGCGCGACCTCGACCGCGACGGCGACAGCGCCGCTATCGCCTTGTCGATCATCAACCTGGCGCGCGGCCTCAAGCTCAAGGTGGTGGCCGAGGGGGTGGAGACGGCCGGGCAGCTGGCCATCCTGCGCGGCATGGCCTGCGACGAATACCAGGGCTTCCTGTTCAGCCCTCCGGTGGAGCAGGACGCGGTGCCGGCGCTGATGCGGCGGTATTGTTAAGCCGCGGCTAGATGCCTTCGATCAGCCGCATCGCGAACACCAGCGGCAGGCCGGCGGCGATCACGCGGCGCGCGGCCGCGCCGTGGTCGTAGGGCACCCTGAAGAAGCACAGCTCGCGGGTGCTGTCGTCGAACATGGCGTAGCAGGCGGCGTTGTTGGCGTCGCGCGGCTGTCCTGCCGCCCCGACGATCGCCAGGTAGCGGTGCCGGGGATCCAGGACGATGCAGCTGCCGGCCTCCGGCAGGTGGGCGCCGAGGCGGCCGTCGTCGGCGAGCCGGTACAGCGCCGGCACATGGACATGGCCCGAGAACACCAGCCGGCTGGATGTCGCACCCAGGCTGCGCTTGGCCTGGGCGGGGCCGGTCACGTATTCCCACTTCTCCGGTTGCCGGGCGCTGGCGTGCACGAACAGCGCGTCGCCATGCTGCTGCATCAGCGGCAGATCGGCCAGGAAGCCGATTTGTTCGGGAGAGAGCTGGGCGCGCGTCCATTCCAGCGCGTGCAGCGCTTCCGGATGCATTCCGGGGCGCTCGCTGTGGGTGGCCGCGTAATCGTGGTTGCCCTGGATCGCCAGCGCGCCGTGCGCCACATGCTCCCTCACCGTGTCGACCACCCAGCCGGGATCGGCCCCGTAGCCGACCAGGTCGCCCAGGAAGGCGAGCTGGTCGGCGCGCTGCCGCTGCGCATGCGCCAGGCAAGCCTCGACCGCCTCGCGGTTGGCGTGCAGGTCGGTGAGGATGGCCAGGCGCATGATGTTCCGGCGGGTCAGGCCGCCTTTTTCGCCTGGTACTGGGCGTAGCCGCGCGCACGCAGTTCGCAGGCCGGGCAGGCGCCGCAGCCGTGGCCCCAGTCGTGCGCGGCGCCGCGCTCGCCCAGGTAGCAGGTGTGGGTCTCGAAGCGGACCAGGTCGACCAGGGCCTCTCCGCCTTCCTGCTCGGCCAGCTCCCAGGTCTGGGCCTTGTCGATCCACATCAGCGGCGTCTCGACCTTCAGGCGCGTGGCCATGCCCAGGTTCAGGGCCACCTGCAGCGCCTTCATGGTGTCGTCGCGGCAGTCCGGGTAGCCCGAGAAATCGGTCTCGCACATGCCGCCCACCAGCACGTTCAGGCCGCGGCGGTAGGCGACCGTGGCGGCCACCGTCATGAACAGCAGGTTGCGGCCCGGCACAAACGTGTTCGGCAAGCCGTTTTCCTGCATCGCGATCGCCACGTTGCTGGTGAGCGCGGTATCCGAAATCTTCGCGATCAGCGACAGGTCGATCATGTGGTCTTCGCCCAGGCGCGCATCCCATTCCGGATCCAGCGCGCGCATCTTCGCCAGCAGGGGCGGGCGCACCTCCAGCTCGACCGCATGGCGCTGGCCATAATCGAAGCCGATCGTTTCCACGCGAGCATAGCGTTGCAGGGCCCAGGCGAGGCAGGTGGTGGAGTCCTGGCCGCCGCTGAACAGGACGAGTGCGGTGTCTTGGGATGGCATGATCGATCTCTGGAGATGGCCCGGACGGGCGCGGAAAACCACGGATTCTGGCACAAAACCGGCGTATCGTGTGCTTCGGCAGGCGCATTGCACCGTTTAGCGTTCGCCATCAATTTTGCCAATCCATTAAGATTGCACAAGCATTCACACTGGAGAAATATGTTGCCCGAAAGATCGATCATCCGCCCATGCCTGACGCCCCGCCTGGTACTCGGCGTTGGCGCTCTCTTGTTCGCCTCGGCGGCAGCGGCGCAGGGGAGCGCGCAGGGGATCGATTACACGGTACGCATCGACGCGCCGCGCCAGCTCGAGGAGCTGCTGGAGGATAACCTGGACCTGGTGCGCTGGCGCGGGAACGCGCGCGTCGACCTGGAACAGCTGCAGCGCCTGGTCAAGGAAGCGCCAGAGCAGGTCAAGACCCTGATCGCCACCGAAGGCTATTATTCGCCCAAGGTCTCGGCCGGCCTCGACACCAGCGGCGGACGCCCCGTGGCGCGCGTGATCGTCGATCCGGGCGAGCCGGTGCTGGTGGGCGACGTCGACCTGGTGCTGCGCGGCTTCGTGCCTTTCGACAAGGGCGCGGCGCCTTTCGACGCCAATGCCCTGCGCCAGCGCTGGAGCCTGCCGGTGGGCGCGCGCTTTGTCCAGGGCGACTGGGAAGCCGCCAAGCGCGACCTGCTGCGCGAGGTGGCGCAGACCCGCTTCCCGCGCGCCCAGCTGGTCGAGACCAGCGCCACCGTCGATCCGGACGAGCGCCGCGCCCTGCTGCGCGTGGTCATCGACAGCGGTCCCGAGATGCGCTTCGGCGAGCTGCGCATCCGCGGCCTGAAGCGCTACCCCCGCAAGGTCATCACCAACCTGAACCAGATCAAGCCGGGCGACGAGTACAGCGAGGCCGCGCTGCAGGCCCTCCAGTCGCGCCTGCAGGACACCGGCTACTTCAGCAGCGTCGAAGTGAGCGCCGACATGCGCGCCGTGCTCAACGCCGAGCTGGAAGACCTCAAGGACGGCGATGAGGATGGCGCCTCCAGTCCGCAAACCCCGGTCGGTCCCACCGTGCTGCCGGTGCTGGTGCGCGTGACCGAGAACAAGCGCAAGTTCGTCGAAGCCGGCGTCGGCTTCTCGACCGACACCGGCGCCCGCGCCCAGCTCAGCTACGACGACCTGAACGTGCTGGGCAAGCGCATGAAGAGCGACCTGCTGTACGAGCAGAAGCGCCAGACGGCGCGGGTCGATTTCTTCTGGCCCACCAAGCCCAAGGGCTATAACGACAGCGTCGGCGCCGGCATCGAGCGCAACGACGTGCGCGGCGAGATCACCACCACGGCCACGGTCGCGGCGCGGCGCAGCTGGGGCTCGCCGCTGCTGGAACGCAGCCTGGTGCTGGAAACCCTGTTCGAGGAACGCCAGGTGGCGCCGCAGCCCAAGACCCGCACGCGCAGCCTGCCGCTCACCTACACCATCACCAAGCGCAAGCTCGACAGCCTGATCCAGCCGACCAACGGCTATGTGGTCAGCGGCCAGCTGGGCGGCGCCCCGCTGCCGATCCTGACCGACGAAAAATTCCTGCGCCTCTACCTGCGCGGCCAGTCCTTCAAGCCCATGGGCGAGAGCGGCACCCTGGTGCTGCGCGGCGAATTCGGCGCGGTGGCGGCCAAGGAAAAGCTGGGCGTGCCTTCGGTCTTCCTGTTCCGCGCCGGCGGCGACCAGTCGGTGCGCGGCTACGGCTACCGCGAGCTGGGCGTGCGCGAGAACGGCGCCATCGTCGGCGGCAAATACCTGGCTACCGCCAGCGCCGAGTACCAGTACTGGTTCCGGCCGCCCTGGGGCGTGGCCGCGTTCTACGACATCGGCAATGCCGCCGACAAGGTGGGCGACCTCAATCCCAAGGCCGGCTATGGCGTCGGCGCGCGCTGGCGCAGCCCGGTCGGCCCGATCAACGTCGACCTCGCCTATGGCCACGCACTGCGCAAGGCGCGCCTGCACTTCTCACTCGGGTTCACGTTCTGATGGATACCAAGGACACTTCTCCTGACCCGGCGCCGGCTCCGGTCCAAGCCGCGCGCAAGTGGCCGCGCCGGGTCGCGATCGGCTTCGTCCTCACCGGCGTGCTGGCCGGCGGCGCGCTGTGGTATCTCGGGCGCGAGACCACCCTGCAGATGATCGCCCAGCGCGTGGCCAAGGCCAGCGGCGGCAAGCTCACGCTCACCGGCGTGTCCGGCTCGCTGTACGGCGCCATGCACATCGACCGCATCGTCTGGCGCACCGACGAGCAACTGGTGATCGCCAACAAGATCGACCTGCGATGGTCGCCAAGGCAGATCGTCTCCAGCGGCGTGCTGGTCGACAGCCTGCACGCGGCCAGCCTGCGCATGGAAACGCTGAAGGAAAGCGAGGAGCGCACGCCGATGCCGGCTTCGCTCGCCCCGCCCTTCCCGATCGCCATCAACGACGCGCGCCTGGCCCAGGCGACCTTCGTGAACCAGGGTGCGGAGACCCGCATCGACAATATCCGGCTCAGGCTCAAGGGCGACAAGCAAAGCTGGGTGCTGCGCGACGCCAGCGCGTCCACGCCCTGGGGCCTGGTGGCGGCCAACGCCAGCATCGGTTCGCAGCGCCCGTTCAAGCTGGATGGCGCGGGCAGCTTTACCCAATCGGAAGCGCTAGTGGGAGCGCGGGCGGCGCAGCTCAAGCTGAAGGTCGGCGGCGATTTGAACACCACAC
>CBIHLT010000011.1:0-46391 GCA_966210615.1 uncultured Massilia sp. | reverse complement strand
GGTCCAGCGGCAGATAGAAGCGCGGGCTGCCGGTGCCGACATAGCTGGTCACGCTCTTCACCCCTTCCTGTTTGCCCAGCCAGGCCTCGAAGCGCTTCACCACCGCTTCGTTCGACTTGAAGCTGGTGCCCTCGGGCGACCACATCTCCACCATCAGCTCGGGGCGGCTGGAATCGGGGAAGAACTGCTTCTCGATGAAGTTAAAGCCGAACACGCCCAGCGCGAACACGCCCAGGCTCAGGGCAATCGTGGTCTTGCGCCACTCGACGCAACGGTTCACCAGGCGGCGGAAGCGCTGGTACATGGGGGTGTCGAAGACGTCGTGGTGGCTTTCGCCGTGGGCGTGCGGCTTCACCTTGAGCAGCATGAAGCCGATGTAGGGCGTGAAGACCACCGCCACCACCCAGGAGACCAGCAGCGCGATCGCGTTCACCGAGAACATCGAGAAGGTGTACTCGCCGGCCGCCGACTTGGCCAGGCCGATCGGCAGGAAGCCGGCGGCCGTGATCAGGGTGCCGGTCAGCATCGGCATGGCGGTCGAGGTGTAGGCGTAGGTGGCCGCCTCGAAGCGCGACAGGCCCTCCTCCATCTTCCGCACCATCATTTCCACCGCGATGATCGCATCGTCCACCAGCAGGCCCAGCGCGATGATGAGGGCGCCGAGCGAGATCTTGTGCAGCGAGATGTCGAGGATGCGCATGAACAGGAAGGTGATCGCCAGCACCAGCGGAATCGTCAGCGCCACCACCAGGCCGGGCCGGATATCCACGCGCAGCTTCGGTTTCGTATGCAGGCCGAGGGACAGGAAGGAGACGATCAGCACGATCACGACCGCCTCGATCAGCACCTTGACGAATTCGCCCACCGAGTCCTGGACGGCGCGCGGCTGGTCGGCCACCCGTTCGAGTTCGATGCCGACCGGGAGCTGGGAGCGGATGCGCGCCACGGTCTCGTCCAGGCCCTTGCCGAGCTGGATGATGTTGCCGCCCTTCTCCATCGAGACGCCCAGGCCGATCACTTCCTTGCCGTTGTAGCGCATCTTGTCCTGGGGCGGATCCTGGTAGCCGCGCTTCACGGTGGCGAAGTCGCCCAGGCGGAAGGTGGTGCTGCCCGCGCGCAGCTGCAGATTCTCCAGCTGGCCGATTTGCCTGATTGCGCCGGTGACCCGGACCTGCAGGTTATCGGTCGGCGTCACCAGTACTCCGCTGGCCTCGATCTGGTTCTGGGTCTGGATCTGGTTGACGATCTGCTCGAAGGGAATGCCCAGCTGGGCGAACTTCTTGCCGGAGAACTCGATGTAAACCTTCTCGTTCTGCACCCCGAACTGCTCCACCTTGGAGACCAGCGGCACGCGCAGCAGCTGCTGGCGCACGAAGTCGGCGTAGTCGCGCATCTGGGCATAGGTGAAGCCGTCGCTCGACAAGGCGAAGATCGAGCCGTAGGTGTCGCCGAATTCGTCGTTGAAGAAGGGACCGATCACGCCCTGCGGCAGGGTGCCGGCCATGTCGCCGATCTTCTTGCGCACCTGGTACCAGGTCGGCGTGGTTTCCTTGGGCGGGGTCGATTCGCGCAGTTCCAGGATGATGGTGGTCTCGCCCGGCTTGGAGAAGCTGCGGATGCGGTCCACATACGGCGTCTCCTGCAGCTTGCGTTCGAGCGGGTCGGTGACCTGCTCGGCCATCTGCACCGCGGTGGCGCCCGGCCACACGGCGCGCACGACCATGGCGCGGAAGGTGAACGGCGGGTCTTCGTCCTGGCCCAGCTGCTGGTAGCTCAGCACGCCGAACACCAGCAGCGCCGCGATCAGGTAGCGCGTGAGCGGGATGTGCTCCAGCGCCCAGCGAGACAGGTTGAAGCCCTTCATCGCGCGCTCCCGCCGGCCTTGCTCCCGTTCACCGCGGCCTCGGTGTCGGCGCGGCGCGAGACGTCGGCGGTCAGGATGCGGACTTTCTGCCCGTTCTTGAGCAGGTGCACGCCGGCGGTCACGACCTGCTGGCCGGCCTGCACGCCGCCGCCCAGGATCACATCGTTGTCGACCTGGCCGGCCACCTGCACCGGCACCATGCGCACGGCGCCCTTCTCCACCACCCAGACGCTGGTGGCGCCCTGGTGATGGACCAGGGCCGACAGCGGCACGCGCAGCGCGGTGGCCCCACGCATTGGATCACTGAGGCTCGCGATCTCCACGGTGGCCGTCATGCCCAGGCGGATGTCCGGGCGGGCCGGGATCGCCACTTTCACGGTATAGGTACGGGTCGCCGGGTCGGCCACCGGCGACACTTCGCGGATCGTGCCGGGAATCGCCTCGCCCTGATTGGCCCACAGGCGCACGCTCACCTCGGAGGTCTTGCGCAGCAGCTCGACCTTGTCCTCGGGGATGCCGATCACGACTTCCTTCTCGTCGGTGCGGGCCACGCGTACCACCGGGGCGCCGGCCGTGACCACCTGGCCGACTTCGGCGTCGATGCCGGTCACCACGCCGTCCGCGTCGGCGGCCAGGCTGGCATAGCCGGCCTGGTTGGCCTGGCCGCGGAAGGCGGCGCGCGCGGCGTCGACATTCGCCTGGGCCGCCTTGAGGGTGCTCTGCTTGGTGTCCAGCACCGCCTGGCTGACGAAATTCTGGGCGCGCAGGTTCTGGTGGCGCTTGTAGTCGGCCTGGGCCAGGTCGCGCTCGGTCTCGGCGGCGCGCAGGGCGGCGCGGGCCTGGCTTTCGGCCAGGCGCAGGTCCTGCGGGTCCAGCCGCATCAGCACGTCGCCGCGCCTGACGACCGCCCCGACGTCGACCTTGCGCTCGACGATCTTGCCGCCGACCCGGAAGCCCAGGCGCGATTCGTAGCGCGGACGGACGTCGCCCGAGAACGCGAGGCGCTCGCCGACCGCATCGGCAGCCAGGGTGATGGCGCGCACCGGGCGCACGTCTTCCGTCTTGGGAGCGGGTTTGTTGCAGGCGGCAAGGAGGCTGGCGAGCAGGGGGACGGCGATGGCGGCGCGCAGCTGGCGGGAGGAGAGTCGGGCGAACACGGAGAATCCTTGGTTGGGTCGATCGGCGACAGCAGGGCCTGCCGGGTCATGCCCAGCCGGGACCACGCATTGATACATGTGACACTTCTGCAATTATAATCATGCAAGTACAAAAATAATTGACTTTAGAGTCAGCACTCAATTCATGGCCGTCGACCATTACGAAAACTTCCCCGTCGCTTCCTTTTTACTGCCGCGGCGCCTGGTGCCGGCCGTGGAGGCAATCTACGCCTTCGCCCGCAGCGCGGACGACCTGGCCGACGAAGGCGACGCCGCACCCGAAGATCGCCTGGCCGCGCTGGGAGCCTACGAGCGCGAGCTGGATGTGATCGCCGCCGGCGGCACTCCCGAGGACCCGATGTTCGCCCGGCTGGCCGCGGTGGTCGCCGATTACCGCCTGCCGGTGCAGCCGATGCGCGACCTGTTGTCGGCATTCCGCCAGGACGTGGTCACCCACCGCTATCCCGACTACCCCGCCCTGCTCGACTACTGCAACCGCTCGGCCAACCCGGTCGGCAAGCTGATGCTCTCCCTGTACGAGGCCGACGACGCCCTCAACGTGCGCGACTCGGACGCCATCTGCACGGCGCTCCAGCTGATCAACTTCTGGCAGGACGTGGCCATCGACCTGGCCAAGGGCCGAATCTACCTGCCGCAGGAAGACCTGGCCAGGCACGGCGTCAGCGAAAGCGCGCTGCAGGCGGGGAGCCTGGACAGCGGCTGGCGCCCGCTGATGCGCTTCGAGGTGGAACGGGCGCGCGCCCTGATGCTGTCCGGGGCGCCGCTGGCGCGCCGCCTGCCGGGCCGCATCGGCTGGGAGCTGAGGATGATGATCCAGGGCGGCATGCGCATCCTGGACGGGATCGAAGCCGCCGACTACGACGTGTTCCGCCGCCGCCCGGTCCTCAAGGCCCCGGACTGGCTCGCGATCGGCTGGCGCGCGCTCCGGATGTAAGCGCGGACAGCCGCCAACCCGCGCTTCCGCTCGCGTCCCGGTGCCCGCATCGGATAAGATAGCGGATTCGCATCGCGCTACCTCAATCAAGAACTACATGTCTCCTGACGAATACTGCCAGCAAAAGACGCTCCAGAGCGGCTCCAGCTTCTATTACAGCTTCCTGTTCCTGCCGCCGGAGCGCCGGCGCGCGATCACCGCGCTGTACGCTTTCTGCCGCGAAGTCGACGACACCGTGGACGACACGACCGACCAGTCGGTGGCCCGCATCAAGCTGGCCTGGTGGCGCACCGAAGTCTCCGCCATGTACAAGGGCAGCCCGACCCACCCCGTGACCCAGGCCCTGCAGCCGCACGTGGAGCCGTACAAGCTGGAAGAAAAGCACCTGCTGGCCATCGTCGACGGCATGGAAATGGACCTGGACCAGAGCCGCTACCTGGACTACGCCGGCCTGCAGCGCTATTGCTGGCACGTGGCGAGCGTGGTCGGCATCCTGTCGGCCAGCATCTTCGGCTACACCAATCTGCAGACCCTGGCCTATGCCGAGAAACTCGGCCTGGCCTTCCAGCTGACGAACATCATCCGCGACGTCGGCGAGGATGCGCGCAAGGGCCGCATCTACATTCCGGTGAACGAACTCCAGCAATTCAACGTCACCGCGGCCGACCTGCTCAACGCCCGCCACAGCGAGAAGTTCGAAGCGCTGATGCGCTTCCAGACGGAGCGCGCCCAGCGCACCTACGACGAAGCCCTGGCCCTGCTGCCGAAGGAGGACCGGCGCGCCCAGCGACCCGGCCTGATGATGTCGGCGATCTACCGCACCCTGCTCGACGAGATCGAGCGCGACGGCTTCCATGTGCTGACCCAGCGCATTTCGCTGACGCCGCTGCGCAAGCTGTGGCTGGCGTGGAAGACCTATGTCCGTGCCTGAGAAGGACCTGCGGGTCCTGGTCGCCGGCGGCGGCTGGGCCGGCTGCGCGGCGGCCGTGGAACTGGCCCGCCAGGGCGTCCAGGTGACCCTGGTGGAAGCGGCGCGCAGCCTCGGCGGCCGCGCCCGCGGCGTCGAGGTGCGCGGCCGCATGCTCGACAACGGCCAGCACATCCTGCTCGGCGCCTATGGCGACACCTTGCGCCTGTTGCGCACCGTCGGGGTCGACCCCGACACGGCCATGCTGCGCCTGCCGGTGCAGATGCGCTATCCGCCTGGCGGCACGGGCATGGATTTCGCCGCGCCGCGCCTGCCGGCGCCGCTGCACCTGCTGGCCGCCCTGCTGCGCGCCAAGGGACTGGCGCGCGCCGACAAGCTGGCCCTGGCGCGCTTCACCACGGCCGCGCGCTGGATGGGCTGGCAGCTTTACACCGATTGCCCGGTGGCCGAACTGCTCGAGCGTTTCGACCAGACCGGGCGCCTCAAGCGCCTGCTGTGGGGGCCGCTCTGCATCGCCGCCCTGAACACCCCGCCGGAGCGCGCGTCGAGCCAGGTCTTCCTGGCCGTGCTGCGCGACAGCCTGGGCGCCAGGCGGCGCCGGGCGTCCGACATGCTGCTGCCCAAGCTGGCGATGGGCGCCCTGTTCCCGGAAGCGGCCGCCGCCTTCCTGGGCCGCAAGGGCGCAGCCGTCCACACGGGCGTCAAGCTGGCGGGCATCGCGCCCGCGGCCGGCGGACGCTGGACGGCGCAGCTGAGCGGCGAGGCGCCTTCCGATCCGGTCTACGACGCACTGGTGCTGGCCACGCCGCCCTGGCAGAGCGCCGCGCTGCTCGCACCGCATGCCGCATCCCGCGGCCTCGCCGCCCAGCTGGACGGCTTCGGCTACGAGCCGATCGCCACCTGCTACCTGCAATACGCCTCCGGCACCCGGCTCGGCTTGCCCTTCTACGCCCTGGAAGACGATCCGGCGGCGGGCCGCTGGGGCCAGTTCGTGTTCGACCGCGGCCAGCTCGACGGCGCCCAGGACGGCTTGCTCGCGGTGGTGGTCAGCGCCGCGATGGACGCCGCGGCCCTGCCGCAGGACGCCCTGGCGGCGGCCATCGCCGGCCAGCTGGCGCAGGATTTCCGCAATGAAACCCTTGCAAGACCGGCATGGTCGCAGGTGATCACCGAAAAGCGCGCCACCTTCTCGTGCTCGCCGGGCCTGGTGCGCCCCGGTAACGGGACGCCCTTGCCGGGCGTGGTCCTGGCCGGCGACTACACGGCCAGCGACTACCCCGCCACCCTCGAAACCGCGGTGCGCAGCGGGGTCGCGGCGGCGACGGCCATCCGCGCCTACGGCACCCTGCCCCGCGAAAAACGCAGCCTGTCGCACGCCGATGGCGCCCAGGAGTCCGATTCCGTAAGGTAGCAACATCGAAACAGGTCTTACGGGCGATGATCATGAACCTACGACTCGGATTGCGGACGATGGCATTGCTGGCGCTGGTCGCCGTCAGCACGGCCGTGCTGGTCATGCCGGAGCTGATCGGCGGCGCGGACCACGGCGTCACGACGGCGCTGAGCACGATCCCGGTTGTCGGCCATCACTGATTCGCCTGTAAAGACGCAGCACAAGACGGAGCATATTCACCGATGGGTAAACTGGAATACCTCGACGCGCTCAAACGGGCCATGCTGGGCCTGCCGCCCGAGACGCAGGCCAAGACCCTGGCCTGGTACGAGCAGCGTTTCGTCGACGGCAACGCCGCCGGCCGCCGCGAGCAGGAAGTCGCGGAAGAGCTGGGCGACCCGCGCAAGGTCGCGGTCTCGCTGCGCGCCAGCGTCCACATGGACGCGTTCAAGGAAAAGAAGAGCCCGACCAACATCCTGCGCATGGTGGCCTCGGCCGCCGGGCTGCTGGTGTTCAACCTGTTCATGGCGATTCCGGCCGCCGTGTATGCCTCCCTGCTGGTGGCCTTGTACGCCTCCGCTTTCGGCTTCTATGTCGGCGGCATCGCGATCACGGCCAGCGGCCTGGCCGGCGCCAACGAACTGGTGCTGAACGGCCCGCTGCACCGCGTGACCATCAGCGACGACGGGCGTGAGCGCCAGAACGTCCAGACCCGCATCTCGATCGGCGAGACCGGCATCCACGTATACGAGGAAAAGTCCTCCGACCCGGTCGAGATGGATGGCGGCGATCCGGACCCGGATGCCGAACCGGCGCATTCGCGCGTGATCCGCGGCGCCGAGGCGGTGGCCGAGCGCAAGATCCAGATCACCACCGACCTCGATCCGGAGTCGCGCACCACCCAGACCCTGTTCGGCTCCGGCCTGGTGCTGGGCGGGATCGCGCTGTTCCTGATCTCGATCGTGATCACCAAGTACACCATCGTCGGCGTGCGCCGCTACGTCAAGATGAACCTGTCCCTGCTCAAGGGAAGCTGAAGGAAGCGCCATGCGAGGATTGTTGAAAATCGGTTTCAGCCTGCTGCTGCTGGCCTGCGTGCTGATCGCGCTGAGCTACAGCATGCTGCGCGCCAACGGCGTCAGCGCCGCCAGCGAAGGCCGCCAGGTCGTCACCGAAACCCGCGAGCTGCCGCCGGACGTCAATGCCATCGAACTGAACGGCCCCATCGACCTGAACCTGCGCTACGGCGCCACGCCTTCGCTCAAGGTGCGCGGCGAGCAACGCCTGCTGAGCAATATCGAAGTCAAGGCCGAAGGCGCGGTGCTCAACGTCGGCATCCGCGGCATGGTGCTGCGCCGCCGCCAGCCGCTGGAAGTGGAGCTGGTGCTGCCGGCCCTCACGGCGGCCACCATCGACGGCAGCGGCGACAGCCGCATCAACGGCTTCTCGGGCGAGCGCATCGAGGTCCGCCTCGACGGCTCGGGCAGCGTCAAGTTCAACGGGCGCTTCCGCAAGGTGGAAGCGGGCCTCAACGGCAGCGGCGACCTGGACCTGAATGCGGGCGCCTCCATCGACCGGCTCGAGGCCGAGCTGATGGGCTCCGGACGCATGACGGTGGTCGGCACCGCGCGCGAGCTGGACGCCCGCGCCAGCGGCTCGGGCCAGCTCGACGCCCGCGACCTGCGCGCCCAGCGCGTGACCGTGTCCCAGACCGGTTCGGGCAACAGCACCGTGCAGGCGCGCGCCTCCGTGATGGCCTCGGTCAGCGGCAGCGGCGACATCGAGGTGCTGGGCAATCCGGACGAGCGCAGCGTCAGCCGGACCGGCAGCGGCAGGGTCTCGTTCGAGGAGTAAGCACCCGGCCCGGGCCCTGGCCGCCCGCGCGCTTCGCGAGAGGCGCGCGCGCGGGCCTTCTCCCCTGTGCTATCGTGGACGCCGGTCGAGACGGAGGGCGGCATGGCAAGGACAGCAGTGGTAGCCGGGGTGAGCGGCATTGGCGGCAGCTACACGGCACGCGAACTGCTTGCGCGCGGCTGGACGGTGTACGGGCTTGCGCGGCGGCCTCCCGCCGGCATTCCTGGCCTGCTTCCCGTTGCAGCCGACCTGCTCGACCCCGCCGGACTTCGTGCGGCCGTCGCCGACATCGCGCCGACACACGTTTTCATCACGACCTGGATGCGCCAGGCGACCGAGGCGGATAACATCCGCGTCAATGCCGGCATGGTGCGCAACCTCCTGGACGCCCTGTCTTCGAAAGGGTCGCTGCGCCACGTCGCCCTGGTCACGGGGCTGAAGCACTACCTGGGACCGTTCGAAGCCTATGCCGCCTCCGGCACCTTGCCGGACACCCCCTTGCGCGAGAGCCAGCCCCGCTTGCCGGTCGAGAACTTCTATTATGCGCAAGAGGACGAAGTCTACGCCGCTGCGGAGCGCGACCGCTTCACCTGGTCCATACACCGCCCGCACACCGTGATCGGCCTGGCGGTCGGCAATGCCATGAATCTCGGCACCACGCTCGCCGTGTATGCGTCGATCTGCAAGGAAACCGGCCGCCCCTTCCAGTTCCCCGGATCGGAAGCCCAGTGGAAGGGCTTGTCCGACGTCACCGACGCCCGCATGCTGGCCAGGCAGCTTGCCTGGGCCGCGGATACCGACGCCGCCCGCAACGAGGCCTTCAATATCGTCAACGGCGATCTGTTCCGCTGGAGCTGGCTATGGGGCAGGCTGGCCGGCTGGTTCGGCATCCAGGCGGCCGGTTACAGCGGCACGATCCAGCCCCTGGAGGCGATCATGGCGAACGACCACGGGCTCTGGCGCGAGATGGCGACCCGTCATGGCCTGGCCGAACCCGACCTCGACCGGCTGGCTTCGGCCTGGCACACCGACCTCGATCTCGGACGGCCTATCGAGGTCATGACCGACATGGCGCGCAGCCGCCAGCTCGGTTTCAGCGCCTGGCAATCCACCGAGGCATCCTTCTTCGACCTGTTTGCCCAGCTCCGCGCGGCCCGCCTGATACCGTAGCCATCGCTGCGGGGCGCCGTCCGCTTCGCGCCGCCGCGCTTCCGGTTCGCGCCGCCAAGCGCCGTTTCGTCGCAAAGTTGTCCGCACTCGCTGCCGCGCTGGCACAGTGGGGCCAAGCAAACCGCCTGCGGAGCCGCCATGCTGATCCAGATCCTGAGCCACACCCCCGCCTACGTGTGGGCGAGCCTCGCCTTCCTCGTCTACCGCGGTGGCGTCGCCCTGCGCGAACGCACTGTCACGCCGCGCCGGTTGACCATCATCCCCATCGTCATGCTGGCCCTGTCGCTCCAGGACATCGCGGCCAAGTTCGGCCAGGATGGCCTGTTGCTGCTCACCTGGGCTCTCGGCGCGGGCAGTGCCGCGCTCCTGGTCTGGAAGTTCGCGCCCACCCGGATCGTGGTGCGGGCAGCGGGCGTGCGCATGAAAGGCAGCGCGGCGCCGCTGGCGATGATGCTGGGAGTGTTCGTGATCAAGTACGCAGCGTCGGTCGCCTGGGTCATCGTGCCGCAGCTGCACCGGGAAGCAGGATTTGCGGTCACGCTCTGTACCCTGTTCGGTCTCCTGAACGGCTGCTTCCTCGGGGCAATGGTACGCGACCTCGGGGCCTACCGGCGGGCGGCCAGCCAGGCCAGCGCATCCCTGCCGGCCGCCCTGCCGCTTGCAAAGCATGCGGTAAGCAGGTAGCCGCCGGTCGGCGCTTCCCAGTCCACCATTTCGCCCGCCACGAACACGCCTTCCAGGGCGCGCAGCATGGAGCTCTCGCCGTCGAGGGCGTCGAAGCGCACGCCGCCCGCGCTGCTGATCGCTTCATCGATGGGGCGCGGGCGCAAGAGGCTGAGCGGCAGCGCCTTGATCGCGGCCGCAAGCCGTGCCGGGTCGGCGTACTCCTCGGCCGACAGGCATTCGCGCAGCAGTCCCGCCTTGACGCCCTTGAGGCCGAGACGGCTCTGCAGGTGGCTGGACATCGAGCGCGAGCCGCGCGGCCGAGTCACCTCCGCCAGCACGCGCCCGGCGCTGTGGTCGGGCGCGAGGTCGATCCATACCATGGCCTTGCCGTCGCGCGCGATCTGGTCGCGCAGCGCCGCCGACAAGGCGTAGACCAGGCTGCCCTCGATGCCGGTCCCGGTCACCACGAACTGTCCCTTGCGGCGCACCAGCTCCCCGCTATCGTCGCGGTAAGCGAGCCCGACCGTGGTCAGCGGCGCGCCGGCATGGCGGCTGCTGAAATGCTCGCTCCAGCCGGTATCGAAGCCGCAGTTGGCGGGCGCCAGCGGCGCCACATCCACACCCCGGCCGCCCAGCAGCGGCGCCCAGGCCCCGTCCGACCCGAGCCGCGCCCAGCTGGCGCCACCCAGGGCGAGGATGACGGCATCGGCCTGCACCGCGAGGTCGCCCTCCGGCGTCGCCAGGCGCAGATCCTTGCCCTCCCAGCCGATCCAGCGATGCCGCATGTGGAAGCGCACCCCCGCCTCGCGCAAGCGGTGCAGCCAGGCGCGCAGCAGCGGTGCGGCCTTCATGTCGGTCGGGAAGACGCGGCCCGAGCTGCCGACGAAGGTGTCGATCCCCAGACCGTGGATCCAGGCCCGCACCTGCTCAGGCGTGAACGCGTCCAGCCAGCGCCGGACCTGCGCACTGCGTCCACGATAGCGGGCCACGAACTCGCCGTAAGGCTCGGAGTGGGTGATGTTCATCCCTCCCTTGCCGGCGAGGAGGAACTTGCGGCCGACGGAGGGCATGGCGTCGTAGACATCGACCTGCACACCCCCTGCGGCCAGCACCTCGGCCGCCATCAGGCCTGCGGGGCCGCCGCCGATGACGGCGACGCGAAGTGGGGACGATGAAGGCTGGCTCATGGCAGGCTCGGTCAACAAGGGAGCCGCATTGTAGTCGGTTTGCGCGGCCCAGGCGACGTGTAAAGTATGCTTGACATTGCAAGAATCGCCGCCTACGATGTCAAGCATACTTTACTACCTGCGGGGTGTCATCATGCATGAGCAACGTGTCGCCAGGGCCTATGTCAAGGAGCTGGGCGCTGCGCTCCTCCTCTATACGCTGCTGCTGGTCGCGGCCATCCGCTTCGGGCGGCCGATGGAGGATGGGCCGGCGCGCACCCTGGTCCTGCTGTCGCCCATGCTCGGCTTCGGCCTGGGCCTGTGGGCCATCGCCCGCCACCTGGCCCGGGTCGACGAATACATCCGCCGGTTCCTGCTCGAGTCGGTCGCGCTGGCGGCGGCGATCACGGCCGGCCTGACGTTCACCTATGGCTTCCTCGAGACGGCCGGCTTTCCGCGCCTGTCGATGTTCAGCGTCTGGTGCGTGCTGTGCGGCGCCACGGTGCTGGTGTGCGCCCTGCGCCGCCTCCTGAACCGATGAAGAACCGCATCCGCGAACTGCGCGCGGAACGCGGCTGGAGCCAGGCCGACCTCGCGCAGCAACTCGATGTGTCGCGCCAGAGCGTGAATGCGATCGAGACCGGCCGCTACGACCCGAGCCTGCCGCTGGCCTTCGCCATCGCGCGCCTGTTCGGCCACCCCGTCGAATCCATCTTTTCCCCCGACCCGGAGACCGCATGAACGCTAGCATCCTGTTCGCCCTGGCCCTGGCCGCCGCGCTGCCCCAGGCGGCGACGGCCCAGCAGGCCGGCACGCCACCGCCGAACCGCTTCGCGGCCACCATCGCGCCGGCCGAGCGCTTCGAGATCCAGGGCATGCTGGTCGAGCGCCACGGCGGCAAGGGCCGCCCGCTGATCCTGATCCCCGGCCTGGCCAGCGGCGCCTGGGTGTGGCAAGACCTGGTGCGGCGCTTCAGCCCGGAGTACACCCTGTACGTCGTCACCCTGCCCGGCTTCGACGGCCGCCCGGCGCCCGCAGCCGCTCCTTTCGCCGCTGCCCGCTCGGCCGTGGGCGAGCTGGTCGCCGGCCGGCGCCTCGACAAGCCGGTGCTGGTCGGCCACAGCCTGGGCGGCGCGCTCGCCCTCGCCGTCGCGGCCGATCTCGGCAACAGGATCGGCGGCGTGGTCTCGCTCGACGGCCTGCCGGTGATGCCGGGCACCGAAGCCCTGCCCCCGGTCCAGCGCCCGCAGATGGCCGCCGGCATCCAGGCGCGCCTGGCGGCCACGCCTCCCGCCGCCTACGCCGAGCAGCAAGGCATGTATATGCGCACCCAGGGCGCGCTCGACATCGGCAAGGCCGACGACATGACCCGGCTGCTGCTGCGCAGCGACCGCGCCGCCGTCGGCGCCTGGATGGCCGACGTGCTGGCGCTCGACCTGCGCCCGGAGCTGGCGAAGGTCAGCGCACCGGTATTGGTCTTGGCGCCCTATTTTGAACCCGACACCGCCGAAGACGGATTGACGGCCGCCGCCAAGGTGGAGCACTATCGCAGCCTGCTGCCCGGCCTGGCGTCCGTCGAGGTGCTGCCGGTGGCGCCGGCCCGTCATTTCCTGATGATCGACCAGCCCGAGGCGCTGGCCGGCCACCTCCGCCGTTTCCTCAACCGCCGCTGACAAAGGATCCACCATGCGTTCGAAGACTTACTGGGCCGGGCAATATCTCCTGGCTTCCAGCACGATGTTCCTCCTCCTCGCGCTGGTCGACTGGCTGCGCGGCGACAGTCTCGCGGCCACCTGGCCGGCGACGCTCGGCTGGTCGTGCGCGGCGGCGGCGATCTTCGTCGCCTCGCGCTACCGCCAGGCCAGAGCTGGCGCCGCCTGCGCCCTGTGCGAAGACGGCAAGCCGGCGGCCAAACCGCGACGCTGACACATCCATCCTCCAGGATGGGTCAATACGGGGACTACCGGGCGGCGGCAGCCTGCCGCCCCGGCATGGATATGCCTTTGCAAAACCTGCAAGATTCTGCTTGACAATAAAGACAGCAGGAATATTCTTGTACCCGCCATGCAGACGATGCGCTCCCGCCCGACGAGGAGCCACGATTTGCGGCAGTCCGTTAAAACATCTTGGAGGATGTGTATGTCGGTAATGACCCGTAGGGCCGTTTTGGGCGCGCTTGCGTCCAGCCCTCTCTGGATGCAGTCCGCATGGGCGCAACCAGGCAATCTGAAAATCTCTCATCAATTCCCGGGCGGCAGCATCGCCCAAGGCGACTTCCGTGACCGGCTGTGCCGCATGTTCGCGGCCGAGGTCGAGAAGCGCACCCGTGGCGGCTTGAAATTCTCGATCTACCCGAATTCCTCGCTGATGGGCGCCAACGCCCAGTTCGGCGCGCTGAAGGGCGGCTCGCTGGACATGGCCCTGGTGCCCCTGTCCTACGCCGGCACCGAATCCCCGGAAGCCAACATCGGCCTGATGCCGGCCCTGATCACTTCGTACGAGCAGGGCTACGCCTGGAAGGACGCCCCGGTGGGGCGCGAACTGTCGCGCATCCTGGCCGAACAGGGCCTGGTGATCGTGAGCTGGATCTGGCAGGCCGGCGGCGTCGCTTCGCGCGGCGCGCCGATCGTCAATCCGGAAGACGCCCGCGGCCTGAAGGTGCGCGGCGGCTCGCGCGAGATGGATCAGCTGCTGGCCGACGCCGGCGCCACCGTGGTCGACATGCCGTCCAACGAGATCCAGGCGGCGCTGCGCAGCGGCGCACTGGACGCGGCCCTGACCTCGTCGACATCGCTGATCTCCTTCCGCCTGCACGAATCGGCCAAGTCCCTGACCACGGCGCGCGGCGGTTCCTACTGGTTCATGTTCGAGCCGCTGATGATGTCGCGGACGGTGTTCGACCGCCTGGGCAAACAGCAGCAGGCGGCCATCATGGCCGTGGGCGCGGACCTGGAGAAGTTCGCGCTGCGCGCGGCACAGGCCGACGATGCGGCGGTGGCCTCGGTCTACCAGCGCGCCGGCGCCAAGGTGACCGACATGAACGCCGAGTCGCTGCGCAAGTGGCAGGCGGTGGCGCGCACCACGGCCTGGAGGGAGTTTTCGGAACGCAGCGACAACTGCGCCAAGCTGATGGCGCTGGCGGAGCAGTCGATCGTCGTCCTGTAAGCCTAGCCGCCCGTGACCGGGGGGAAGAACGCCACTTCCGCGCCTTCTTCCACCCTGGCCTCGGGGCCGCACATCACCTGGTTGCAGGCCATGCGCACGGCGCGTTGCGGCGCCAGGGCCTCCGCCCACGCACCACCCCGCGTCGCCAGCAGGCTGCGCACGGCGCCGACCGTATCCACGTCGCCCGGCAGCTCCACCGACTCCTGGCCGATGCCCACCGCCTCGCGCACCGAGGCGAAATACCGCAAATTGATCTTCATGTCGCTCCTAATGCTGCAGTTCGGCGAAGGGGATGAAGCGCACCAGGTCGCCCGCGGCGATCGGATTGCCCGGCGGGTTGTCCACCAGCCCATCGCCCCAGACGGTCGAGGTCAGCACGCCCGAACCCTGGTTCGGGAACAGGTCCAGCCCACCCGCCGAGTTGATCCGCACGCGCAGGAATTCGTTGCGGCGGTCGGCCCTGGTCCAGTCGAAGTCCGCGCGCAGCATGTAGCCGCCCGGCTCCACCGCACCGCTCACGCCTTGCAGGCGCAGCAGGAAAGGACGGACGAACAGCAGGAAGGTCACGAAGCTCGACACCGGGTTGCCCGGCAGGCCCAGGAAGAACGCCTCACCGACCTGGCCGAAGGCGAGCGGCTTGCCCGGCTTGATCGCGATCTGCCACATGTTCAGTCGGCCTTCCGCCTCCACCGCCGGCTTGATGTGGTCTTCCTCGCCGACCGATACGCCGCCCGAGGTGATGATCAGGTCATGCCCATGCGCCGCTTCGCGCAAGGTGGCGCGCGTGGCTTCGAGCGAATCCGGCACGATGCCGAAATCCCGCACTTCGCAGCCGAAGTTCTCCAGCAGGCCGCGCAGCGTGAAACGGTTCGAGTTGTAGATGGCGCCCGGCGCCAGCGGCTCGCCCGGCATGGCCAGCTCGTCGCCGGTGAAGAACACCGCCACGCGCAGGCGGCGGCGCACCGGCAGCTTCGCGAGGCCCACCGAGGCGGCCAGGCCCAGCTCCTGGCCGCGCAGGCGCGTGCCCGCCGCCAGGATGACGGAACCGGCGACGATATCCTCGCCGGTGCGGCGGATCCACTCGCCTTCGCGCGGCGCATGGCGCACGGTGACGCTGTCGCCCACGGCTTCGCACTGCTCCTGCATCACCACCGCATCGGCGCCCGAAGGAATCAGGGCGCCGGTGAAGATGCGGGCGGCGGTGCCGGGCATCAAAGGCTGGCCGACGCTGCCGGCCGGGATGCGCTGGGCCACGCGCAAGGTGGCGCTGCCGCTGGCGCAGTCGGCCGCGCGCACCGCGTAGCCGTCCATCTGGGTGTTGTCGGCCGAAGGGACGTCGAGCGTGGACAGGACGTCCTCGGCCAGCACGCGGCCGTTCGCCGCCAATGTCGGCACGATCTCGACGCCCTCCACCGCACGCGCGGCATCGAGCAGGGAGTCCAGCGCTTCGCGGCGCGAGAGCATGGGCGGCTTCATGTCACAGTCCCGTGTGTTCGGCGATGTAAGCCTTCATGCGGTCCACATCGGCCGGCATCACCACGAAGCGCTGCGGCAGCGCCTCGATGTTCTCGAAGCCGGCCGGGCGGTCGGCGTCCTTGCCCAGGGCTTCGACGATGGTTTCGTTGAACTTGGCGGCCAGCGCGGTCTCCAGCACGATCATCGGCACGCCCGGCTGCATGTGCTCGCGCGCCACCTTGACGCCGTCGGCGGTGTGGGTGTCGATCACGATGCCGTACTTCGCTGCCACGTCGCGGATGGTCGCCAGGCGGTCGGCATGCGTCGAGCGGCCCGACAGGAAGCCGAATTTGCCGACCTGCCGGAACTCGTCGCCGTCGCTGCCCGGTGCGCCCGACAGGTCGAAGCCGCCGTGGGTCTCCACCTTGCGGAACAGCGCATGGGTGCGGTCGGCGTCGCGGCCCACCAGTTCGTAGACGAAACGCTCGAAGTTCGAGGCCTTCGAGATGTCCATCGACGGGCTGCTGGTATGGAAGGTCTCGGAGGACTTGCGCACGCGGTAGACGCCGGTGCGGAAGAACTCGTCCAGCACGTCGTTCTCGTTGGTGGCGGCCACCAGCTTGTCGATCGGCAGGCCCATCATGCGCGCGATGTGGCCGGCGCAGATGTTGCCGAAGTTTCCGGACGGGACGGTGAAGGACACCTTCTGGTCGTTACTGGTGGTGGTGGCGAGGTAGCCGCGGAAGTAGTAGACCACCTGGGCCACGACGCGCGCCCAGTTGATCGAGTTCACGGTGCCGATCTTGTGGCGCGCCTTGAACGCGAGGTCGTTCGAGACGGCCTTGACCAGGTCCTGGCAGTCGTCGAACACGCCTTCGACCGCGATATTGAAGATATTCGGGTCCTGCAGGCTGAACATCTGCGCGGTCTGGAAGGCGCTCATCTTCTTGTGCGGCGACAGCATGAACACGCGCACGCCGCGCTTGCCGCGCATCGCGTATTCGGCGGCGCTGCCGGTGTCGCCGGAAGTGGCGCCGAAGATGTTCAGTTCATCCTCGCTCTTGGCCAGCGCGTACTCGAACAGGTTGCCGAGCAGTTGCATGGCCATGTCCTTGAACGCCAGGGTCGGGCCGTTCGACAGCGCCTGCAGCACCAGGGTGCCGCGCGCGCCCTCTTCCAGCACGCGCAGCGGCGTGATCTCGGCGGCGGATTCGCCGGCGCGGGCGTTGCGGTAGACCTCGGGGGTATAGGTGCGCGCGGTCAGGGCCTGCAGGTCGGCGTCCGGAATGTCGGTCGCAAACTTGCGCAGGATTTCATAGGCCAGCTCGGCGTAGCTCAGCTTGCGCCAGGCATCGAGCTCGGCGCCCGTGACCTGGGGGTACTCCGTCGGGAGATAGAGTCCGCCGTCGGGCGCGAGGCCGCCAAGCAGGATGTCGGAAAACAGCTGGGGATTGCGTGCTGCGGACGCGCTCGTCGCGCGGGTGGACACATAATGCATACAGTAGAAAATCCGGTTGGGGGCTCACGTTGAAACTTTATTATAGTGTGAGGCGGCCGAAATGTATGCTGTGCTGCAAAAAAGTGGGGTTGGGTGAATAAAGTTTTGGGGTTTGTGGGGGCTGAAGGAAGCGGGATTGGTGCGCTGCGGACTTGGGTTCCCGCCTTCGCGGGAATGACGGCCGTAAGGGTGCGGGCCTCCACAGACTCCTGTAGTTCCCAGCCTACGCCCGTCATCCCCGCGAAGGCGGGGACCGAAGTTTGCCCGAACAGCCCTCAGCGCATCAGCAAGCCGCGTGATTGACGGTCACCACATGCACCGCCAGCCCGCCGAGCGAGGTTTCCTTGTACTTCACCTGCATATCCGCCCCCGTCTGGCGCATCGTCTCGATGACGTTGTCCAGGCTGACGAAGTGCGTCCCATCGCCCTTGAGGGCCAGCGAAGCCGCGGTGATGGCCTTGATCGCCCCCATGCCGTTACGCTCGATGCAAGGAATCTGCACCAGGCCGCCGATCGGGTCGCAGGTCATGCCCAGGTGATGCTCGATCCCGATCTCGGCTGCATTCTCGATCTGCTCGTTGCTGCCACCCAGCGCCGCCACCAGGCCGGCCGCCGCCATCGCGCAAGCCACCCCGACTTCGCCCTGGCAGCCGATCTCGGCGCCCGAGATCGAGGCGTTCTTCTTGCACAGCATGCCGATCGCGGCGGAGGTCAGCAGGAAATCGCGCACGCCGCGCACCGGATCGCTCGGACGGCAATCCTCGGCGTAGTAGCGCAGCACCGCCGGGATGATGCCGGCCGCGCCATTGGTCGGCGCGGTCACGACACGCCCGCCGGCCGCGTTTTCCTCGTTGACCGCCATCGCATACAGGGTCACCTGGTGCGTGGAATCGTGCGGCAGCTCGTTGACGCGCTTGCCCTCGGTGCAATGCGCCTGTTTCCACAGCTTGGCCGCGCGGCGCTTCACGTTCAGGCCGCCCGGCAGCTGGCCTTCGGTGACCAGGCCGTGGGCGATACAGTCGCGCATCACCTGCCAGATGCGGTCCAGGCCCGCGTCCAGATCGGCCTTGCCCATGCGGGCGAGCTCGTTGGCGCGCAGCATGTGCGGAATCGACAGGCCGCTGCGCTTGCCCTGCTCCAGCAGCTCGCTCATGGTGCTGAAGGGGAAAGGCACCGCCACCGCCGGCGCTTCCGCCGCGCGCGCCTGGCTCTCGCCCGCCGCGGTGATGAAGCCGCCGCCGACCGAATAATAGATGCGCTCGATGACGCTGCCGTCCGCCAGCTTGAGCACGAACTTCATGCCGTTCGGGTGTTCCGGCAGGGTCGAGGCCTTGTGCCAGACCAGGCCGGTCTTGTAGGTGAACGGCACTTCCTTGGCGCCCAGCAGCTTCAGCACGCCGTCCAGCTCGGCCTCGGCCAGCTTGTCCTCGACCGTGTCCGGATCGATGTCCTGGGGCGTTTCGCCCATCAGGCCCAGGATCACCGCCTTGTCGGTGGCGTGACCGACGCCGGTCAGCGCGAGCGAACCGTAGAGGTGGGCCTCGACGCCGACCGCCTGGTCCAGCGGGCCGCATTCCAGCAGGAAGCGGCGCGCCGCTACCATCGGCCCCACGGTGTGGGAGCTCGACGGGCCAATACCGATCTTGAACAGATCAAATACGCTCATGTCCATCTGTTGTCTCGACTATTCCGGTTTTTATTATGGTTGTGCGATAAGGACGATCAGGCGCTGACGCCGACGTCGATGTTCTTCAGCATGTCGGCGACCATCTCCTCGACGCCGATGCGGGCCTTCCAGCCCCAGTCGCCCTGGGCGCGGCTGTCGTCCAGGCTCTTCGGCCAGGAATCGGCGATCTGCTGGCGGCTGTCCGGCTTGTAGGCGATGGCGAATTCCGGCAGCGCCTTCTTGATGGCGGCAGCCAGTTCGCGCGGGTTGAAGGACACGCCCGCCACATTGTACGAGGAGCGGATCGCGACCTTTTCCGGCGCCGCGTCCATCAGCTCGATGGTAGCGCGGATCGCATCCGGCATGTAGATCATCGGCAGCGTGGTTTCCGGACCCAGGAAGCATTCGTAGGTCTCGCCCTTGAGCGCCGCGTGGAAGATGGCGATCGCGTAGTCGGTGGTGCCGCCGCCCGGAGGCGACTTGAAGCTGATGATGCCCGGGTAGCGGATGCTGCGCACGTCCACGCCGTATTTGCTGTGGTAGTACTCGCACAGGCGCTCGCCGGCCAGCTTGCTGATGCCGTAGATCGTGGTCGGGTCCATCACCGTGTACTGGGCGGTGTTCTCGGCCGGGGTGTTCGGGCCGAAGGCCGCGATCGACGACGGCCAGAAGATCTTGAGCGGCTTGCCCGCTTCGCCGCGCTCGCGCGCCACTTCCAGGATGTTGAGCAGGCCGTCCATGTTCAGGGTCCATGCCTTCAGCGGCGCCTTTTCGCCGGTGGCCGAGAGCAGCGCCGCCAGCTGGTAGACCTGGGTGATGCCTTCGCTGTCAATCAGCGAGGCCAGGCGGTCCTTGTCCAGCACGTCCAGCTGGGTGTAGCGCGCCGCGCCGTAGACGTTGCTGGTACCGATGTCCGAGGCGATCACGTTGGCCTGGCCGTGCTGTTCCGCCAGCGCGCTGACCAGTTCGCTGCCAATCTGGCCGTTGGCGCCGATGATGAGGATGCGTTCCATGCTTGTTCCGATCTCTTGCTTGATTAGTTGTTCTTGATGATGTTCAGCTCGCGGCCGGCCTGCTCGAAGGCGGCCAGCACCTTGTCCAGCTGCTCGCGGGTGTGCGCGGCCGACAGCTGCACGCGCACGCGCGCCTGGCCCATCGGCACCACCGGGTAGAAGAAGCCCGACAGCAGCACGCCCAGTTCGAACATGCGGGCGGCGAATTTCTGGGCCACCGGTGCGTCGAACAGCATCACCGGCACCACCGGGTGGGTGCCCGGCTTGATGGTGAAGCCGATGCGCTCGATCTCCTTGCGGAAGTAGGCGGTGTTCTCGTGCAGGCGGTCGCGCAGTTCGGTCGACTTGCTGATGCGGTCCAGCACGGCCAGCGAAGCGCCGGCGATCATCGGCGCCAGGGTGTTGGAGAACAGGTAGGGACGCGACTTCTGGCGCAGGGTCTCGATGACTTCCTTGCGGCCCGAGGTGAAGCCGCCCATCGCGCCGCCCAGGGCCTTGCCCAGGGTTCCGGTGATGATGTCGATCTTGCCGATCACGCCGCAGTGTTCGTGGGTGCCGCGGCCGGTCTTGCCCATGAAGCCGGAAGCATGCGACTCGTCGATCATGGTCAGGGCGCCGTATTTCTCGGCCAGCTCGACGATCTTGTCCAGCTGGGCGATGGTGCCGTCCATCGAGAACACGCCGTCGGTGACGATGACCTTGTGGCGCTTGCCCGCTTCCGTTGCGGCTTGCAGCTGCTTTTCCAGGTCGGCCATGTCGTTGTTGGCGTAGCGGTAGCGCGCGGCCTTGCACAGGCGGATGCCGTCGATGATCGAAGCGTGGTTCAGGGCGTCCGAGATGATGGCGTCGTTCTCGTCGAACAGCGGCTCGAACACGCCGCCGTTGGCGTCGAAAGCGGCCGCGTAGAGGATGGTGTCCTCGGTGCCGAGGAATGCCGACAGCTTCTGCTCCAGTTCCTTGTGCACGGTCTGGGTGCCGCAGATGAAACGCACCGACGACAGGCCGTAGCCGTATTTTTCCAGGGCGGCGGCCGCCGCTTTCTGGGTTTCCGGGTCGCCGGACAGCCCCAGGTAATTATTCGCACACATGTTGATCAGGGTGCGGCCGTCCTGGGCGATGACTTCCGCGCCCTGGCGCGAGGCCAGCACACGTTCCGGCTTGAACAGGCCCTCGGTTTTCAGCGTGTCGAGTTTTTGCTGGAGGGTGCTGTAAAAGGCTTGATCGCTCATGTGTTGCTCTCCTGGTTGGTCCGGCTTGACCGGGTGTGATCGTATGTTGTACCGTTGACTCGTTCGCCCCACTAAACGCGGTTCTTTATGTCGAACGAAAATTCAATATATTGAATCTTACCCCCGGCCAATGAACTTGGCAAGCAAGAAGGCAATGAATAAAAGTCTAGCAAACAATGCCCCGCCCGAAGTTGGCGCCACGCTACAGCGCCTGCGCCTCGCGCGCGGCCTCACCCTGGAGGATCTGTCGCGCATCGCGGGGGTGTCCAAGTCGATGCTGTCCCAGATCGAACGCGAAAAGGCCAACCCCACCATCGCCATCACCTGGCGCCTGGCCAACGCCCTGGGCGTGCAGATTGGCGAATTGCTATCGTCCGAAGTGCGCCCGGCGGAGCTGATCCGCGTGGTCGACGCCCACGAGATTCCCACCCTGCCCGGCGCCCATGCCGGCTATTCGCTGCGCATCCTGGGGCCGATGGACCTGGCCGGCAAGTATGAATGGTATGAGCTGACCCTGGCGCCCGGCGGCGCGCTGGCATCCCAGGCGCACGATCCGGGGACCAACGAGCACCTGAGCGTGGTGATCGGGTCGGTGGAACTGGAGGTGGGCGGCGAGAAGCGGAAGATCCGGCACGGCGGCACGGCGCGCTATCCGGCGGACCAGGACCACGTCATCCGGAACCCCGGCAAGACCGAGGCAAAGGCGCTGCTGGTGGTGGTGCACCGTTAGCCGCGCATGCATCGCTGATGACAAAACGGCTGCCGGATCGCTCCGGCAGCCGTTTTTTTTCAGGCCACGCGCCTAGTTCGAACCGCCTAGCGCCTTCGGTGCATCGCCCATCTTCAGCTCGCGCGACAGGAAGCCCCAGCGGTCGGCGACTTCCTCGATCTGCTTGGTGGTCGGCTTGCCCGCGCCGTGGCCGGCCTTGGTCTCGATGCGGATCAGGATCGGCGCGCTGCCGCCCTGTGCGGCCTGGGCGGCAGCGGCGTACTTGAAGCTGTGCGCCGGCACCACGCGGTCGTCATGGTCGGCCGTGGTCACCAAGGTCGCCGGATAGCAGGTACCCGGTTTCAGGTTGTGCAGCGGCGAGTACTTGACCAGGGCCTTGAACTCGTCCGCGTTCTCCGACGAGCCGTAGTCCGAGGTCCAGGCCCAGCCGATGGTGAACTTGTGGAAGCGCAGCATGTCCATGACGCCCACCGCCGGCAGCGCGGCGCCGAACAGGTCCGGACGCTGGGTCATGGCCGCGCCGACCAGCAGGCCGCCGTTGGAGCCGCCGCCGATCGCCAGCTTCTGCGGCGAGGTGACCTTGTTCGACACCAGCCACTCGGCCGCGCCGATGAAGTCGTCGAACACGTTCTGCTTCTGCAGCCTGGTGCCGGCCTGGTGCCAGGCTTCGCCGTATTCGCCGCCGCCGCGCAGGTTGGCCACCACGTAGACGCCGCCCATTTCCATCCAGGCCAGGTTGGCCGGCGAGAAGGCCGGGGTCAGCGAGATATTGAAGCCGCCGTAGCCGTACAGGTAGGTCGGGTTCGAGCCGTCCAGCTTGAGGCCCTTCTTCGACACGATGAACATCGGCACCTTGGTGCCGTCGCGGCTGGTGTAGAACTGCTGGCGGGTTTCATAGTCCGCCGGGTCGAAGGCCACCTTCGGCTGGCGGAACACGCTGCTCTTGCCGTCCTTGAGGTTGAGGCGGTAGATCGTGGTCGGGGTGGTGTAGCCGGTGAAAGAGAAGAAGGTCTCGGTATCGTCCTTCTTGCCCTGCAGGCCGCCCACCGAGCCGATGCCCGGGAGCGCGATCTCGCGCACGGTCTTGCCTTTCAGGTCGACCACGCGCACGACGCTGCGAGCATCCTTCAGGTATTCCAGCACCAGCTGCTGGTTGACAATGTCGGCGCCCACCAGGGTGTCGCTGGACTCGGCGACGATCTCTTTCCAGTTGGTCTCAAGCGGCTTGGCCACGTCGATGGCGACGATGCGCTTGCGCGGCGCATTGCGGTCGGTGCTGAAATAGAACACGCTGCCGATGTTGTCGATGAACTCGTAGCCGGCGTCGAAGTTGTCGATCAGGTCCACGACCTTGGAATCCGGCTTGCTCAAGTCCTTGTACGAAATGCGGTACTTCGGCGCGGTGCCCTTGGTGGTGGTGATGACGAGGTAGCGGCCGTCGTCGGTGGTCTGGCCGCCGAAGCCCCATTCCTTCTGGTCCGGACGGTCGTACACCAGGGTGTCGGCGCTCTGCGGCGTGCCGATGCGGTGGAAGTAGAGCTTCTGGAAGTAGTTCACGTCGGCCAGCTTGGTGGCTTCCTTCGGCTCGTCGTAGCGGCTGTAGAAGAAGCCCTTGCCATCCTTGGTCCAGGCGGTGCTGGAGAACTTGACCCACTTGATATGGTCTTCGAGATCCTTGCCGGTCTCGATGTCGCGCACCTTGATCTCGTTCCAGTCGGAGCCCGAGGCCGCGATGCTGTAGGCCAGCAGCTTGCCGTCCGGGCTCACTTCGGCGCCGGCCAGGGCGACGGTGCCGTCGGCCGCCAGGGTGTTCGGGTCGAGCAGCACGCGCGGGGTGTCGCCCAGCTTCTTGAGCGTGTACAGCACCGACTGGTTCTGCAGGCCGTCGTTGCGGGTGTAGAAGTAGCGGCCGCCCTCTTTCTCGGGCACGCTGTAGCGCTCGTAGTTCCACAGCTGGGTCAGGCGCTGGCGGATCGCTTCGCGCTGCGGGATCTGCGCCAGGTAGGCCTGGGTCACCTTGTTCTGGGCGTCGACCCAGGACTTGGTCTCGGCGCTGTTCGCGTCTTCGAGCCAGCGGTAGGGATCGGCCACGTTGGTGCCGTGGTAGTTATCGAGCTGGTCGGTCTTCTTGGATACCGGGTAGGTCAAGGAAGGGCCGGTGGCGGCGCAGGTTTGGGCGAGCGCGTTGTGGGCGCCGAAAGCCCCGGCCAGCATGGCGACGAGCGTAGCGTGTCTCAGGTGCATGTTGTTCTCTGTCGGAGTGGGATGGGTATGGCAAGTGCCGAGGGGCATCATAGCGCGAATCGCCGGGCATGCCTACCGCCGGGCCCGCCGGTCAGGCTGCTCTGGGCGAAACCCGCAGGCCGCAGACAGAATACTGGCTTGCTGCTGAGAAAAATCCGCAGAATGTCACGAAGGAGCGAGACCGAGACGCGGCATTGCTTCGCGCATGGCGAGGATGAGGGGGATGATGGGCCTTTGGCGCGGATCAGGAGTTCGCTCCAGGTAGGGGAGCGGATGCGGCCAGCAAATCGGGCCCAGCATCCCTTAGGGACTTCACGCCGGTCAGTACCATGTTCGTGCGAATGTCCTTCTCCATGATCGCCAGCAGGCGTTCGACGCCGGCCTGCCCTTGCGCCGCCAGGGCGTACACGAAGGCTCGGCCGATCAGGACACCGTCGGCGCCCAGCGCGAGCATGCGGAACACGTCGGTGCCGGTGCGGATGCCGCCATCGACGAAGACGGTCATCCGGTCTTTCACCGCCGCGGCGATCGATGGAAGCGCCCGGGCCGTCGACGGCGCGCCATCGAGCTGCCGTCCGCCATGGTTCGACACCACGATGCCGTCGGCGCCGAACGCCAGCGCATCCCTTGCATCGTCCTCATCGAGAATACCCTTGATAACCAAATTTCCCTGCCACTCGTCCCGGATCCATTGGAGATCCTGCCAACTGATCCCCGGATCGAAATTCGCGCCGATCCAGCCCATAAAGTCCTGAAGTCCGGTGGCGCCGCCGAGGTAGGCCGAAATATTGCCGAGATCGTGGGGGCGGCCGAACAGTCCCACGTCGATAGCCCATCGCGGACGCTGCATGGCCTGGACAATGCGCCGCATGCCGGCATTCGGACCGCTCATGCCGCTGTGCGCATCGCGGTAACGCGCGCCCGGCACAGGCGTGTCGACCGTGAACACGAGGGTCGACGCGCCCAGATCGCTGGCGCGCTTCATGACGTCGCGCATGAAGCCGCGGTCCTTCAGCACGTATAGCTGGAACCACTGCGGCTTCAAGGCCTGGGCCGCGACTTCAGCCAGCGAGCACACCGACATCGTCGACTGAATGAAGGGAATGTTGCGGCGGTCCGCGGCACGTACGGCCTGCACTTCGCCGCGTCGCGCATACATGCCGGTCAGCCCGACCGGGGCAAGCGCGATCGGCAAATCGTAACGCTGGCCGAACCACTCGACGCCCAGGTCGAGCGCATCCGAGCCGCGCAGTACGCGCTGACGAAGCTTGACGGCTTGCAGGTCTTCGACGTTGGCACGCATCGTGTCTTCCGCACCTGCACCGCCATCGATGTAATGGAACAGAAAGGGGGGCAGGACGCGTTGCGCCGCAGCGCGGAAATCGGTGGCAGAGGAAATGCGCATCACGACGGAATGGGAATGGTCGGGTGATCAGTATGCACGATGGAAACCATCGGTTGGCAAAATAGTGCGAGGTGCACTATTTTCGAACTGGCAGGCGGCGTTGTGCCGACGGTCACGCATTTTTATTAAACGAACGTCCAAGGAAAACGCTTGGTTGCCAAACACCGGCACAACGAATTCATGAACGTGTTGCGTTGACCGATTGAATCCACGGCCTATACCGGACGTTGAACGGCTGAGTGTACGATGTTGTTGTCAACGGATCAGGCATGAGGTTTTTGTCCGACGCTCAAAGCGAATCCTGCGACTGTAGCGACACCTTTCGCAATACCGGTAGCCGGCTGCCGCGACGGAGGCGCGCGGTGCACCACCTATGCGGCACCCATACTGCCCAATAATCCCGGATAGGCATCCGCCCTCCCCTCGCGCGCCGCGAGCCAACGTCCCGCCAGTTCTCGCGCCCGGAGCCGCTCGGCGGGGGCGAGCGCCGCCGCCAACTGGCGCATGCGCGCCGCGGCCTGCTCCACCGCGTGCGCCATCGCCTGCTCGACTTGATGCACGGACGCGTGCTTGCCAGCCGGCGTTCCAGGCTTCCCGTCCGCGCGCGGCGCGCCGGACCATCCGGCCCGGGCCGCGAGCCAGAGCCACATGCAGGCAAGCACCAGGTCGCATTCGACGCCGCGCCCGGCTGCGTACATGCCGGCCAGGTTCACCTGGGCCAGCGCGTAGTTCTGTTCGGCGGCATGGCCGTACCAATAGACCGCCAGCATGTCGTCGCGGCCCACGCCTTCGCCGCGCGCATACAGCGCGCCGAGGTTGTTCTGGGCGCTGGCGTCGCCCTGCTGGGCGGCCCTGCGGTACCACTCGGCGGCGCGCGCGAAGTCCTGGCGCACGCCCTGCCCGCTGGCATACAGCAGACCAAGCGCGAACTGGGCGTTCGCGGCGCCCTGCTCGGCCGCGCGCAGGTAGTAGGCCAGCGCACGCGGATGGTTGCGCGCCACGCCGAAGCCGCGCCCGCAGCCGCCCGCCAGGATGTGCCCTGCCCGGTACTGGGCCTGCGCATGGCCGAGGTCGGCCGCCCGCTCGAACCAGGACAGCGCGCGCTCGCGGTCGCGCGCCGGGCCGCGCGGGGCGGCGAGCAGCTCGCCGAGCGCGTACTGGGCGTCGCGGTCGCCCTGGTGGGCGGCGCGCTCCAGCCAGTGGCGGGCGCTGACAGGATCGGCGCGCACGCCCTGGCCGCCGGCATAGGCCAGGCCAAGCTGGCGCTGGGCCACGGGATTTCCGGCCGCCGCCGCATGCCGGAACCAGTACAGCGCCTGCGAGGGGCTGGGCTCGACCCCGAGCCCGCGCTCGTACATCAGGGCCAGCTGCAGCTGGGCCTGCGGGAAGCCCTGCATGGCCGCCTTGCGGAACCAGGCCATCGCGAGCGGATAGCTGACGGCCGCGCCCATGCCGTGCAGGTAGCATTCGCCCAGGTAGTTCTGGGCGCGCGCCATGCCCTGCTCGGCCGCGCGCCAGAACCAGCCGAGCGCGCATTCGTGCGACTGGCGCACCCCGCGCCCGCGCCGGTACAGCAGGCCCAGGTTGTATTGGGCCGAGCGGTCGCCCTGCTCGGCGGCGCGCCGGAACCAGGCCGCGGCCAGCTCGTCGCTGCGCGGGACGCCGCGCCCGTTGTAGTAGAGCGCCCCGAGCTGGCTCTGGGCGTAGGCCAGGCCGTGCTCGGCCGCGCGCATCAAGAGCTGGGCGGCCGACTCGGCATGGCTGCCGTCATCGGGTTCGGCGCCCTCGCCCCGGAGATACAGCAGGGCCAGGTTGAACTGGGCGTAGGGATTGCCGCGCTGGGCGGACCGGCGGAACCACAGGTAGGTGTCGTAGCCCTCGCGGGCAGCATTCTCGCGGCTCATCCATGTCCCCTTGCGGTGTCGCGCTGCCGCCGGTGGCGGCAGGTTCAGCGGTGGCTGGGCGGCCATGGTCCGGGGCCGCATCGGAAGCGCTGGCCCGCGCAAGCGAGGCCATCCACTTGCTAAAATTGTAAGTAGAGTGGCCGGGCCGGGGTTTGAGTCGGCACAATCGTGCGGGCCGCGGGCGAGGGATTCCAGGTCCCGCGCGCCGGGAACCGGGCGCGGCGTCAACGGATCAGGCGGATCAGGCCGCGGCGGCCCGTTCGCGCACGGTGGCGGCGTACTTGTCGAGGAAGACGGGAATTTTTGCTGCGGCGACCTTGTTGATCGAGACCAGCAGGTCGGGCGCGACGCGTTCGAGTCCGCAGGTGCGGCCCAGGTGGCGGGCGGCATGCAGCAGCACTTCGGCGGCCACTTCGGCGTCGGCCTCGGCGCGGTGGGCGGTGCCGCGGAACACGATGCCCAGCTGGCTGGAGAGCTGGCCCAGCTTGTAGCTCGCCAGCCCCGGATACAGTCGGCGCGAGAGCTTCAGCGAACACACCAGCGCGGCGTGCGAGCAGCTGCGGCCGAGGCGCCCGCCTTCGGCCTTCAGGAATTTCTCGTCGAAGCTGGCGTTGTGGGCCGACAGCACGTCGCCGCCGATGAAGTCGAGCAGTTCCGGCACCACCTGCCGCGCCGGCGGCGCGCCATCGACCATCTCCTGCGTGATGCCGGTCAGGCCGGTGATGAAGGATGGAATGCGCACGCCGCAGTTGACCAGCGAGACATAGCGCTCGGTAATCTCGCCGCCGACGATGCGCAGGGCCGCCACCTCGGTGATGCGGTCGCCCATCTCGGGCGACAGGCCGGTGGTCTCGAAGTCCAGCATCACGATCGGACGCTCATAGCTACTCATGCTTCATCCCTAACAAAAAAACTATCCGAATTTGCGCTGCGCATCCAGCGCCAGGCCGGCGCCGATGCTGCCGAACAGGTCGCCTTCGACCCGGCGCGCATCCGGCACCAGCGCGGCGACGCGCTGGCGCAGCAAGCCCACGCCGCTCGAACCGCCGGTAAAGAATACCGTATCGACGTCCCCGGGGGCCACGCCGGCGTCGGCGAACAGCCGGCGCACGGTCGCGCCCACGCTGTCGACCAGCTGGGCGATGGCGGCCTCGAACCGGGCGCGCTCTACCCGCAGTTCCTCGGGCGGCGACAGGCGGTCCAGCGGCAGGCGCACCTGGTCGGCGCTCGACAGACCGATCTTGGCGCCCTCGACCTGGATCGCCAGCCAGTGTCCGGCCCGGTCCTCGATCAGGTTCTGCAGGCGCGCGATCTTGTGCGGCTCGGCCGCATCGCGCACCAGGTCGGCCAGCTGGGCCTGGCTCTTGCGGGTATAGGCCTGGTTGATCGTATGCCAGGTCGCCAGATTGAAGTAATAGCTCGACGGAACCGCCGCGCCCGACAGCAGGTTGCTGCCATGGCCCAGCAGGGGCATCACGGTGGCCAGGCTCAGGTATTTGTCGAAGTCCGTGCCGCCGATGTGCACGCCGCCGTTGGCCAGGATGTCCTCGCGCCGGTCGAGCCGGCCCGCGCGCTGCGGCCCCAGCCGCACCAGCGAAAAGTCCGAGGTGCCGCCGCCGATGTCGGCGATCAGGACCAGCTCTTCACGGTCGATCCCGGCTTCGTAATCGAAGGCGGCGGCGATCGGTTCGTACTGGAAGCTGAGCTCGCGGAAGCCCACCGAGCGCGCGACCTCGGCCAGCGTCTCCTCCGCCAGCTTGTCGGCCTCGGCGTCGTCATCAATGAAGAACACCGGCCGGCCGAACACGGCGCGCTCGAAGGGCCGGCCGGCCTGGCGCTCGGCACGGCGCTTGAGCTCGCCGATGAACTGGGCCAGCAGCGCGCGGAAGGGCAAGGCGCGCCCGGCGACCTCGGTCTGGCCGTCGATCAGGCTGGTGCCGAGCAGGCTCTTGAGCGAGCGCATCAGGCGGCCTTCGTAGCCTTCCAGGTATTCGGCCAGCGCCTCGCGCCCATAGCTCACGCGCTCGTCGTCGGCATTGAAGAACACCACGGACGGGAGGGTCGGCTTGCCGTCCTCGAGAATGAGGAGCGACTCTGCCGGCGAATGGATGGCGCCGGGGCGCAGCCAGCCGACGGTGGAATTGGACGTGCCGAAGTCAACGCCGCAAGCGTGCGTCATACAAACCTTTGCGTGGGAGGGGGCGTTATCGTAACAGATATCGGTAACAGATAAGCAGGCTCTTGCATCGCATGTCGCGGGCGCCCGACATCCCGGATAGCGCTATGATAATGCTGTCATATCGGCCACGGAGCAGCGATGGAAGCTGGGCGCAGCATCGGCACGGGCGTGGGCGCCGGCGGCGCGGGCCCGGCCGCACCCGTCCGCTGCGAATGGCTCATGAAGCGCAACTGTTCGCTGACGCCGCGCCAGGCGCTGCTGGTCTACGCGCTCCTGGGCGCCGCCACGCTCGGCATCGCCCTCGTCTTCACCCTGCGCGGCGCCTGGATGGTGCTCGCCTTCGCCCTGGCCGAAAGCGCGGCGGTGGGCGCGGCTTTTCTCTATTACGCCCGCCACGCCCTGGACCAGGAATCCATCCGCCTGGACCAGGGCTGGCTGCTGGTCGAACGCCGCGACGGCGCCCGCTGCACCGGGTACAGGCTGGACTCGTACCATACCCGCGTCAGCCTGGCGGACCTGGGCATGCGCACCCTGATCGTGCTGGAGGCGCGCGGCGAGCGGGTGGACGTCGGCCGCTACCTGACGCCGCTGGCGCGCCTGGAAATAGCGCGCCAGCTACGCCACGCCTTGCGGCCCGGCTCCCTGCTGTCCTGAGCTTTGCGCCCGCTGGCGATCCATTCCTGTAAGCAGCCTCTTACATGCGCACGGCAAGGCAACCGATATGGTGCGCGCCGCCGATCTTGCATAATCTTTATCAATCAGCGTGATCACGCCTTGTTCTCACGCCAAGACAAAAAATCAAGAGGAAACTGGACACCATGAGTCACACCAAACAAGCCGGCGCCGTCGTGGTGCACGGCGGCGCCGGCGCATCCGTCGACCACGAAGACGCCTGCGTGCTGGCCGCGCGCCGCGCCCTGGCCCAGCTGGAAGCCAGGGGCGACGCACTGGACGCCGCCATCGCGGCCGTCACCGCGCTCGAAGACGATGGCCGCCTGAACGCCGGCAGCGGCGCCGTGCTGGGCCTGGACGGCGCCACGGTCGAGATGGACGCCTCGATCATGGACACCCGCGGCCGCCTGGGCGCGGTCGCTTGCGTGCAGGACGTGAGGAACCCGGTCCTGCTGGCGCGCGCCATCGCCGACACGCCGCACTGGATGCTGGCCGGCGAAGGGGCCCAGCGCTTCGCGCGCGCGATCGGCTTGCCGGAAAGCCGTCCCCTCACCGAACGCCAGCGCGCCGAGCACCGCAAGCTGATGGCCCAGATGGCCGGCTCGGTGCCGGTCATGCCCGGGGTCGACAATTCGGTCTTCGCGCGTATCTGGAACTACAACAGCCCGCTGGAGCTGCCCGAAGCCAGCGCCTGCGATACCGTGGGCGCGGTGGTGCGCGGTCCCGACGGCCACTTCGCGGTCGCCACCTCGACCGGCGGATCGGCGCCGTCGCTGCTGGGACGCGTGGGCGACAGCCCGATCATCGGCAGCGGCTTCTACGCCGGGCCGGAAGGCGCGGTGGCCGCGACCGGCATCGGCGAACACATCGTGCGCCACCTGCTGGCGCGCACCGTCTACGGCTGGATCGCCGAAGGCGCCCCGCTCGCGCAGGCGCTGCAGCGCGGGATCGACCTGTTCCCCAGGGACGTGGCGGTCGGCCTGATCGCCGTCAGCCGCCAGGAATCCGGCGCATGCAGCAACCGCGGCATGCCGCAGGCGAGGATGACCCAGCGATGAGCGAGGCGCAGAAGAACGGCCACCTGGTCATCATCGGCGGCAGCGAAGACCGCAAGGAAGACATGCCGATCCTGACGCGCTTCGTCGAGCTGTGCGGCGGCCCCGGGGCGAAAATCGTCGTCATCACCGCCGCCAGCCAGGTCGCCGACCAGATGTGGGAGATGTACGACAGCGCCTTCAGCGCGCTCGGCGTGACGCGCCACAGCCACCTCGAGGTGACCAGCCGCCAGGACGCCAACAGCCCCGATTACGTGCGCCAGGTCGCCGAGGCCGACGGCATCTTCATGACCGGCGGCGACCAGAAGCGCCTGCTGGCCCTGATCGGCGGCACCGCGATGGACGCCGAGATGCACAAGGCGCTCAAGCTGCGCGGCGCCACCATCGGCGGCACCAGCGCCGGCGCATCCGCCATGTCGGGCCACATGCTGGCCCAGGGGCGGGCCGAGATCCGCCCCGAGAAAGGCTCGGTGAGCCTGGGCGCAGGCCTGGGCTTCCTGCACCGGGTGGTCATCGACCAGCACTTCTCGGAGCGCCAGCGCCTGTCGCGCCTGCTGACCGTGGTCGCCCAGAATCCCTACCTGCAGGGAATCGGCATCGACGAGGACACGGCGCTGGTGGTCGAGCGCGGCGTCGGCATCGAGGTCGTGGGACAGGGCGCCGTCACCGTCGTCGATGGCCGCACCATGGTCACCAACGTGGCCGACATCGCCGACCGCGACACCCCCGAACTGATCGACGTCCGCCTGCACCTGCTGCCGGCGGGCAGCCGATACCGCCTGCCGGACGGTGATGCGCCGCGGGCAGGGAACCTGCCCGCCCCGCTGCTCGACTTCCTGGAAAACCTCACCAAACGGAACCCGATTTCATGAGAATCAAGGAACAACGCGTACTGCGCGGCGCCAACCTGTACGCCGCCGGCCCCTGCCTGATGGCGGTCATCGAAGACCGGAGCGCGAAGCAAGGCTTCGCCGCCCGCCTGCTCGAACTGCTCCCGGCGCTGCCGGCCGAGGCTGCCGTGCGCCTGGCCGACGACGCCCTTCCGGCCGACGCGCTGGCGCCGGTGGTGATGGAATTGCAGCGTCTCGCCGGCGCGCCCGGCGTGTTCAGCCTCACCCTGCCCGTCGCCGGCCAGGACGCGCGCCGCCGCGTGGTTTGCGGCTATGCCATCGAACAGGTCGCGGTCGCGGCGCTTGCCGGCGCCATGGCCTTGCTCGATGACCTGGCCTCGGGCCGGGACGTCGACCTGGACGCAACTGTCTCCGCGCTGCGCGAGCTGGCCGAACGGCACGCGATCGGCACCAGCACCGCCGCCGTGCTGGCCGCCGCCGCGCGCCGCGGCATCCCGTCGCTGCGCCTGACCGAGGAGGCCAACCTGTTCCAGCTCGGCTGGGGCAGCCGGCAGCAGCGCCTGCAGGCCACGATCACCGGCGCCACCAATGCGATCTCGGTCGGCATCGCCAGCGACAAGCAGCTGACCAAGGCCTTGCTCGACCAGGCCGGCGTGCCGGTACCCGGCGGCGACACCGTCACCAGCCTGGACCAGGCCTTGCGCGTGGCGCGCCGCCTGGGCGGCCCGGTCACGGTCAAGCCGCTCGACGCCAACCAGGGCAAGGGCGTGAGCGTCGATTGCCGCACGCCGGACGACGTCGCCCGCGCCTGGGAGCATGCGCGGCGCTACGGCCGCCACGTCATCGTGGAGGAATTCCTCGAAGGCCGCGACTACCGCGTGCTGGTCACGGGCGGCAAGATCGCGGCCGCTTCCTGGCGCCGCCCGCCCTGCGTCACCGGCGACGGCCGCGCCACCATCCGCGAGCTGGTGGAACAGGAGAACCGCAACCCGGCGCGCGGCGACGGGCATACCAATATCCTGACCAGGATTGCGCTCGACGCCCCGGCGCTCGAGACTCTTGCCAGGCAGGGGCTCGATCCCGACACGGTGCTGCCGGAGGGCGCCCACGCCGACCTGCGCGGCAACGCCAACCTGTCGACCGGCGGCACCGCCGAAGACGTGACCGACCTGCTGCCGGAAGAGACGCGCGACATCTGCATCCGCGCCGCCCGCACCATCGGGCTGGACGTGGCGGGCATCGACATCGTCTGCCGCGACATCGCCCAGCCGCTGCGCGCCCAGAAAGGCGGGATCATCGAGGTCAACGCGGCGCCGGGCATCCGCATGCACCAGTATCCGAGCCGCGGCACGCCGCGCGACGCCGGCGACGCCATCGTCGAGGCCCTGTTCGGCCAGTGCGACGGCCGCATCCCCGTGGTGGCGGTGACCGGCACCAACGGCAAGACCACCACCAGCCTGCTGATCGGCCACACCGTCCGCATGGCGGGGCTGCGCGACGGCGTCACCACGACCAATGGCGTCTACGTGCAGGGCCGCCTGACGCGCGAAGGCGACTGCACCGGCTACCACTCGGCGCGCAGCGTGCTGTCGGCGCCGGACGTCGACTTCGCGGTGCTGGAAACGGCGCGCGGCGGCATCCTCAAGCGCGGCCTGGCCTACGACCGCTGCGACGTGTCCGTGGTGCTGAACGTCTCCGCCGACCACCTCGGGCTGGACGGCATCGACACCATCGAGGACCTGGCCAGGGTCAAGGCGGTGGTCGCAAGACAGGCCCGCCGCGCGGTGGTGCTCAACGCCGGGGACAACTGGTGCGTGCGGATGGCCGAAGCCCTCGAGGACGGGGTCGAGCTGATCTACTTCGCGCTCGACGCCGAGGACCCGGTGCTGACGCGCCACGTGGAGCACGGCGGGCGCGCGGTCTACCTGCAGGACTCGACCATGGTGCTGGCCAACGGCCTGCGCCACGAGGCGCTGCTGGACGTGCGCGAGATGCCGGTGTCCCTGGACGGCCGGGCGCGCTACAACATCGCCAACGCCATGGCCGCGGCGGCGGCGCTCACCGCCTGCGGATTCGGCAATGACGAGATCGCGGACGGCCTGCGGACCTTCGTTTCCGACAGCAAGCACAATCCGCTGCGCTCGAACCTGTTCGACGTCGACGGCGTGACCGTGATCGTCGACTATGCGCACAACCCGGCCGCCTACGCCGCCCTGGCCGAGACGGCGCGCGCCATGACCCCGGGGCGCCTGGTGGGCGTGGTGGCGGCGCCCGGCGACCGGCGCGACGCCGACCTGGTCGACGTGGGCCAGACCTGCGCCGCCGGCTTCGACGAGCTGGTGATCTACGAGACCGTGAACCGCGGCCGCCCGGACGGCGAAACCGCCGCCCTGCTGGTGCGCGGCGCCCGGCTCGGCCGCTTCGACCGCGAGCGGATGCACGTCGAGCTGGACGTCCACCGGGCGATCCGGCTCGGCCTGGGCCTGTGCCAGCCGGGCGACGTGCTGGTATTCGGCTGCGGCTCGTCGATCTCGGAGCTGACCGAGGCGCTGCGCCCCACCCGTCCGGATCTGGCGAAGCAGATCGAGGCGGCAGCGATCTGAGACGCCGCGCCGGATAAGCAAAGGGCCCCTCTCGGGGCCCTTTGTTCTTGCCGTGCGGCGGACCTTACACCTGGGCGGCGATCAGGTCCGCGCTTTCCGGGTCGTTCACGCGGATTGCGTCGATGAACACCTGCAACGAGGAGCCGCAGGCGAACACCAGCACGTCGCCCGGCTGGCACAGGCTCAGCCCGAGGCGGATCGCCTTCCCGACTTCGATCTCGCGATGCAGGGTGTCGCTCATGCCGATCGCTTCTTCCGCACCCTCCAGGATCAGGTCGACGGCCTCGCCCACCGGACGGCCCCGGCTCTGGGACTCGTACACCACCAGCTCGTCGAAACGCTCGCCGCACACCACGCCGATCTCGTGCAGGTCTTCGTCGCGGCGGTCGCCGGGCGCGGTGACGATGCCCACCAGCTGGCGCGGCAGCATGGCGCGCGCCATCTCGCCCATGGCGGCATAGGCCGCGGCATTGTGCGCATAGTCGACGATGACCGTCACGCCGCGCACGTCGAACATATTGGTGCGCAGCGGGTTGGTGCGGCCGTTGCTTTCGAAGGTAGACAGGCCGGTCGCGATCTGCAGATGCGACAGCCCGGCCGCCATCAGGGCCGCCGCCGCGGCCAGGCAGTTGGCGATGTTGAAGCGCGCACTGCCGTTGAAGCTGACCGGCATGCTCTCGATCCTGACCAGTGCCTGGTGGCGGCTGCCGTCGGCCACCACCAGGGCGCCGTCCTGCGCATACACGCCGCGCCCGCCGTCTCCCAGGTGCTTGAGCAGCACCGGGTTCTCGGCATCCATCGAGAAGAACACGATTTCCGTCCCCGGCTTGACCCGGCGCGCCATGGCCACGCACAGCGCGTCCTCGGCATTGAGCACGGCTGCTTTCGAGGCCGACAGCGCGACCACGGCCTTGACCTGGGCCAGGTCTTCGACCGTGTCGACGCCGTCCAGCCCCAGGTGATCGGCGGCCACGTTCAGCACCACGCCCACGTCGCAGCGGTCGAAGGCCAGGCCGCGCTTGAGCAGGCCGCCGCGGGCGGTCTCCAGCACCGCGAACTCCACGTCCGGGGCCGACAGCACGGTGCGCGCCGACCAGTAGCCGGTGCAGTCGCCCTTGACGATCTGCCTGCCACCGATGAATACGCCTTCCGTGGTGGTCACGCCGGTCACCAGGCCGGCCAGGCGCACGGCATGCGCGATCAGCAAGGTGGTGGTGGTCTTGCCGTTGGTGCCGGTCACGGCCACCAGCGGGATGCGGCCGTCGGAATCGCCCATCAGTCCCTGGACGATGGCGTCGCCGGCGTCGCGCGGGGCGCCGCTGGACGGGTATTGGTGCATGCGGATGCCGGGCGCCGCATTGACCTCGATCACCGCCCCGCCCTGTGCGCCCAAGGGCTGGGCGATGTCGCGGCAGACGATGTCGATGCCGGCCACGTCCAGGCCGATCTTGGCGGCGGCGCGCACGCACAGCGCCCGCGTCGCTTCCGGCAGCAGCTCCGTCACATCCTCGGCGGTGCCGCCGGTGGACAGGTTGGCGTTGCCGCGCAGCTCGGCCGTCACGCCCATCGGCAGCACCGAGTCGGCCGTGTATCCCTGGCGCGCCAGCATGTCGGCGGCGTGCTCGTCGAGCGCGATCTGGGTCAGGATATTGGTGTGGCCGGCACCGCGCGCGGGGTTGCGGTTCTCGATCTCAACCAGCTCGCGCACCGTCAGGCGTCCGTCGCCGGTCACATGGGCGGGGCGCCGGCAAGACGCGGCGGCGACATGGCCGCCCGCCACCAGCACGCGGTAGTCGCGGCCCTCGACGTGGTGCTCGACGATGACCTGGCGCCCGTACTGGCGCGCGAATTCGAAGGCCGCCGCCACGTCGTCCGGGGTGCGGCAGTCCACGGTCACGCCCTTGCCCTGGTTGGCGTCGAGCGGCTTGACGGTCACCGGCAGCTTGAGGCGCGCGGCCACCCGCTGGGCGTCCGCGAGCGTGGTGACGGTATCGCCCTCGGGCACGGGCACGCCGGCTTCCTTGAGCAGGACCTTGGTCAGCTGCTTGTCGCTGGCGATCTTCACCGCGATGAAACTGGTGTCGCCCGTGGTGGTGGCGCGCAGGCGCTTCTGCTTGACGCCCCAGCCTAGCAGGAACAGGTTGGCCTCCTCGGTGATGCGCTGGGTCGGAATGCCGCGCTCGTGGGCCGCGGCCAGTACCGCGGCGGTGCTGGTGCCGATGGCGTAGCGCGCGGCGATCTCGCGCAGTTCCTCCAGGCGCGGCGCAATGTCGAATGCCTCGCCATGGGCCAGCGCGGTTACGAGCTCGACCGCGAGCAGGAAGGCCGGCTGGGCCAGTTTCTCGCACTGGTAGGCGCAGACGATGCGGAAGTGGCCCGCATGGCCGGCCACGGGACGCGTGCGTCCGTAGCTGGCCGGCGCGCCGGCCTGGGTCTGCAGGTCGAGCGTGACGTGTTCGATCACCCGCCCCAGGTAGGTGCCCTCGCGCAGGCGCTGGGCGAAGCCGCCCGGCTGGCCGGTCGGCAGCAGCTGGCCGTGCAGCGAAGGCAGCAGGTCCAGCAAGGCGTCGTTAAATCCCGGCAGCTCGCGGGTGGAGCGGCCGTACAGGTCTTGCAGGTCGATCACGGAGAGCAGGCATGGCGAATCGGCGTGCACGTTCGGGCCACGCAAAAAACGTTGTTCGAGGATTTGCACCGGTGTTTCCTTGTAATATGCCAAACGAATAAACAGTCAACGCTCAACCGCGCAAAGGGCGCCCTCCGGACGCCCTTTGCGATCGCAAGCGGACGGCTCAGGCGTCGAACAGTTGCGTGTACATGCGGGTGGCCATCAGGCCCGCCGCCGTGTGGTGCACCTCGGGCGACATCAGCTGCGCCAGCAATGCCATCGCCTCCTGCTTGCCGCTGGCCGCCGCCACGTTCTGCTCCAGCAGGCGCAGCTCGTTGTCGTGCTCCTCCAGGCGCGGGTGGCGCCGGATCAGGCCGCGCTCGGGGAAGGCGATGCCGCGTTCGGCATGCTGGCCCAGCGTGTCGAGCGTGCGCTGGCGCGCGCGGTGGGTCAGCACGCGCGGCGCCGGCGCGGCCTTTCCTTCGGGCGCACCCATGATCCAGTCGCGCAGCACCTGCTGCTCGTAGGCGTTGAAGACGCCGAACATCTCGGCGCGCTCGCCGTGGATCAGGCGCCAGAAGCGGCTGTGTTCCGGATCCTCGCCGCGCTTGATCCAGCCGGCCTTTTCCAGGGCCGCCAGGAAGTCCGGAATGCGGCCCGGCTCGGCCAGCCAGTCGTTGACCGAGCGGCCGGCCACCCGGCAGTAGTCCGAGTGCATGTTCTTGCCGACCTTGCTCTTGGCGGCCAGGATCTCGACCAGTTCGGCCTGCAGGTCGAACTCCGCGATCACCGAAGTGGTGCTCGCGCCCAGGTCGTTGAGGCGGTAGCCGTCCAGCACGCGGCGGTAGAAGGCGTCGCGGTCGCCGACGCGCGGCATCAGGTCGGCCAGGGCCTGCGCGGCCTTGCGCGCATGGCCGCTGGCGGCGTTGTCGACCGTGACGTGCAGGGTGAAGTAATAGGGGTCGATGCCCAGCTCGTTCAGCTCGTACGAGCTTATCAGGAGGTGCAGCGGCAGCTGTTCGTAGCCGAGGTTGTAGCCGATGACTTCCGGCAGGAAGCGGTCGGCGTGGTGGCCCAGCACGAGCTGGATCGCGCCCTGCAGGAAGTGCTGGTCGTCCAGCTGTTCCCAGCCTTCGCAGCCATGGGTGGCCAGCAGCTTGCGGTAGATGGTGACGTGGTTCTTGTCCGGCACGCCCTCGCCCAGCTCTTCGAGATAGGTCTTGATGAGATGGTAATAGGCCTGGTTGTCCCACTGGCGCAGCAAGCCATACAGCCAGGCGCCGTCGACCAGCTTGGTCGGCGCGACGCCCTTGATGAAGTACAGCGCATGCGAGCGGCAGCTGAAGTAGCGGCGCGGGGCGCCCGCCTTGCGCGCGGCCAGGTAGTCGCGGTACTGCGCGCCGACCGCGTCGGTGTGTTGTTCGATCCAGGCCGGCAGCTCGGCCAGGTTCGTGGGAAGATCGGCCGGCAGCCCGGCTGCGACCGCGATCTGCTCGCGCAGGAAGTCCTGGGCCTGCTCCGGTATCGCGGCGGGATCCTCATACAGCGAGAAATACAGCCTCCTGGCCTTTCCAGCCGTGCCCGCATCTTGTGGAGCGGCGCAAGCCGGCGCGTCGGCTAACAGCATTTGATTCATGGGTGCTCGGCGACTCTGGTTGGTCTTGACGACGATGCAGCCATTATCCGGACTGGTCTATTGCACGAGAATCGGTAGGCGCGCTGCGAAGATGTAAGAAAGGGATTACAAAAAAATAATACATTGTCATCCCCGATGCGCACTCATCGCATGCTCACAGTGCGTGCTTGCGCCGCGCCCTGCTGCTGGCCGACGATGGGCGGGGAAACAGGTGAAGCAGCACTCAAGGAGGAAGCCGCAAAGGCGGGCTGTGCGCCAACACGCACCAGCCGGGTCAAGCCTAGAGCTGTGCGCCGAGCAGGACGTCGGCGATCATCTGGCCGGCGGACAGCCGCACCGGCACGGCGCCATGCCCGAGCATGCGGGCCACCGCGTGGTCGCCGTCGCCCGGCTTCACGTCCACCGCGCGCACGGCTTCCGGCACCAGCAGGATTTCGAAGCCTTCCTCGATGCCGTCCAGGACGGTGTTGAGCACGCAGTAGTCGGTGGCCAGGCCGCACACGGCGACACGCGAAATGCCGCGCCGGCGCATTGCGTCGCCCAGGCCGGTGCCGCTGAAGGCGGAATAGGCGTCGACCCCGGCCGTATCGGCCTTGGAGACGACGATGGTGTCGTCGGGGAGACGGAGTTCGCTGCTGAAGCGCGCGCCTTCGGTGCCGGCCACGCAGTGCGGCGGCCAGGGCCCGCCCTGGGCGGCGAAGGAGCAATGGTCTTGCGGATGCCAGTCGCGCGAGGCGTAGACCGGCAGGTGACGCGCATGGTAGAGATCGATGAGCGCGTTGATCGGCTTGACTACCAGGTCGCCCTGGGGCACCCCGAGGCTGCCGCCCGGCAGGAAGTCGAGTTGCATATCAACAATCAAGAGGGCGTCGGACTGGCCGAGCACGATGGCGCTCATCGAACATCTCGTTTTTTGGGCCACCGTGGGGGGGGCGCGTGACGCGCGCGCCCGACTGCTTTAGCTTAACACGTTGCCGCCGCGGCGGCGGGGCCTCAAGCCTGCGCCGCGTTCAGCAGCGAGCGCTGGCGTGCATAGCCGAAGTACACCACCAGGCCGATAAGCAGCCAGACGAGGAAGGCGACCCAGGTATGCCAGCTGAGGAAGGACATCAGGGTCAGGCAGAACACCACGGCCAGGGCCGGGATCACCGGCACGCCCGGGCAGCGGAAGGCGCGGTGCAGGTCCGGACGGTTCTTGCGCAGGATGATGACGGCCACCGAGACCAGCGAGAACGCGGCCAGGGTGCCGATGTTGACCAGCTCGGCCAGCACGCCGAGCGGGACCACGGCGGCGATCAGGCCGAAGATGATGCCGACCATCCAGGTGGCGAAGAAGGGGGTGCCGTACTTCGGGTGCACCTTCGACAGTTTCTTCGGCAGCAGTCCGTCGCGCGACATGGCGAACAGGATGCGGGTCTGGCCGTAGGCCATCACCAGGATCACGGTGCTCATGCCCAGGATCGCGGCCAGGTCGACGAAGCCGGCGACCCAGTTCTGGCCGGCGACCTGCAGGGCCAGCGAGACCGGGTGGTCGATCCCCTTGAAGTCCATGAAAGGCACGATGCCGGTCATGATGGCGGCCACGGCCACGTACAGCACGGTGCAGACGGCCAGCGAACCGATGATGCCGATCGGCAGGTCCTTGCTCGGGTTCTTGACTTCCTCGGCGGCCGAGGTGACGGCGTCGAAGCCGATGAAGGCGAAGAACACCAGCGCGGCGGCGCTCATCACGCCACCCATGCCGAACGGCATGAACGGCTGCCAGTTATCCGGCTTGACGTAGTTCACGCCGACGAAGATGAACAGCAGGACGACGCCGGTCTTGATCAGCACCATGATGTTGTTCAGGCGGGCCGATTCGCGCACGCCCAGCGACAGCAGGAAGGTCAGGACCATCATGATCAGGAAGGCCGGCAGGTTGAACACGGAGTTCACACCCGGGATCGCGCCCGGCGCGGCGCGCAGCGCCTCCGGCAGCACCACGCCGACACCCTTCAGCAGCGACTGGAAATAGCCCGACCAACCGACTGCCACGGTCGAGGTGGCCAGGCCGTACTCGAGCAGCAGGTCCCAGCCGATCATCCAGGCCACCAGCTCGCCCAGGGTGGCGTAGCTGTAGGTGTAGATCGAGCCGGCGACCGGTACGGTGGAGGCGAATTCGGCATAGCACAGGGCGGCGAAGGCGCAGGCCAGCGCCGCGATGACGAAGGAGAGGGTCAGCGCGGGGCCGGCGGTGACGGCGCCCGTGCCGGTGAGCACGAAGATACCGGTGCCGACAATGGCGCCGATGCCCATCAGGACGAGGTCGAAGGGACCCAGGACTTTCTTCAGTCCGCCAGGGGTGCGGGCAGCCGCCACCATGGTGTCAAGATTCTTGGTTCTGAAAAGACTCACTACATGTTCTCCAATCAAAAAATAGTTTGGTTCCGCGTCTTGTCATTATTGCCATGTCGCAGTTCATGCGACAAGGCTATGTAACATGCGCCGGGTACAGCCGCATGCCCGACCCGGAACCGCCTGTGCTACCGCCCGCACCATGCCGGATTTTTTGCAGACGCGCCATTATCTCCATAATGTTGTTAGGAATCAAAGCAAAGTCATCAATAGGCCTCAATTCCTCGATGAATAGCCCAAAACGGGTCGTTGTGTAAACACCCGCGCTCAGGAAACTTGCTTGCTTTCCATAGATCAAGCTTCCATAATGGACGGACACTTTTTTAGACCGCACGACCCGTTCATCCACCAGGATGCCGGCGCAACTCCCCCTCAACCAGCCCGGCAGCCGCCCGCCACAGATGAAGATTCGACAGCCCATCCCTGGGGCGCTGCGCGCGCTTCATGTGCTGCACCGGGTCGCGCCGACCGGGCTGCTGGCCCTCGCGCTTGCCGTTTCCGCTCCCCTGCCCGCCTTCGCCGCCGAACCCGAGCAGCGCCTGCGTGAACTGGCCGAGCTCTCCGAACGCAGCAACGTCAAGGCGCGCGCCGCCCTGCTGGCCGAAGCCGGCGCGCTGCACGACGCCGCCCCGTATGCGGTGCGCATCCAGTATCTGCGCCTGCTGCGCCGCGTCCAGAACGACGCCGGCAAGCTGCGCGAGGCCTACGAGGTCAACGAACGCATCATGGCGCTGGCCGAGGCGGAGCGCGACCCGGTCAACATCGCCCTGGCCAGCCTGGTGCGCATCAACCGCCAGCTCGACGGCAACGATCCGGTGGCCGCCCTGGCGCTGCTGGAAACCCTGGATGCGCGCTACCGCAACCTGGGCAACCAGGAATTCGCGGCCAGCTTCGAAGTCGTCACCGGCATGGCCTATAACGCCATGGGCCAGTTCGACCGCGCGCTGCACCATTACCTGCGCGGCCTGGAACTGGTCCAGCGCAACCCCGAGCTGTGGAGCCCGCGCGAGGTCGACATCCGCCTGGCGATGGCGCGCCTGTACGTGAATTCCGGCGACCCCGACAAGGCGCTCGAGACCACGCGCGAGTTCCGCGCCGCGCATGACGCCCTGCCCGCCCGCGTGGCCGCCTCGCTGCACTTCTTCGAGGGCCGCGCCCAGGTGGCCGCCGGGCGCATCGAGGAGGCCCTGGTGTCCTTCGACCAGGCGCTGGCCCTGGCGCGCAGCAACGAGTTGCGCAGCCTTGAAGCCAGCGTGCTCGGCAATATCGCCGACGCCCACCTGAAGGTCCACCGCTACGACGCCGCCGAACGCGCCGCGCGCCAGGCGCTGCCGCTGGCGCAGCAGATCCAGGACCAGGCCAGCGTGCAGATGGCCAAGGCCAACCTGGGCTTCGCCCTGTTCGGCCAGGGACGCATGCGCGAAGGCATGGTGTACATCGACGAAGTCGGGACGGCGCTGCGCGACAAGGGCGCCATGGCCGCGGTGGCGAACCTGCTGGCGGAGAAATCCGCGGCGCTGGAGAAGGCCGCGCTGTACCGCGAAGCCCTGGCCACGACCCGCGAGCGCGAGAAGCTGCAGGCCGAGCTGGCCATGGACGACCGCAACAAGGCCATTTCGGCCCTGCAGGAACAGTTCAAGGCCAAGGAGCGCACGGTCCAGATCGACCGGCTGCGCCAGGAAAACGCCGTGAAGGACGCCGAGATCCGCAACCGCAGCCTGCGCCAGGCGGTGGCCTGGCTGGCCGCCGCGCTCGGCCTGGTGCTGTCCGGTTTCGTATTCTTCCTGTATAAAAAATCGGTGCGCACCAGCCGCCGCCTGGCGGAACTCAACGAGGAGCTGGCCTACCGCTCGGCCCACGACCCGCTCACCGGCCTGTACAACCGCCGCTCCTTCCAGGAGCGGATGCGCCAGCGCGCGCAGGAGGCAGCGGCGCGCCTGGACGCCGCCGATTGCTTCACCCTGCTCGACATCGACCACTTCAAGCGCATCAACGACGTGCACGGCCATGCAGCCGGCGACGCCGTCCTGGTCGAGGTCGGCCGCCGCCTGCGCCAGGCCGTGCGCGAATCGGACATGGTGCTGCGCTGGGGCGGCGAGGAATTCCTGGTCTACTCGCAGGGCGTGACGCCGGCCCAGCGTCCGCTGCTGGTGCAGCGCATCCTGCACACCATCGGGGCGACGCCGGTGATCCTGGAGAACGGCGCGGCGGTCGACATCAGCGCGACCGCGGGCGCGGTGGCGCTGCCGCTGGACGCCGCCGGCGCCAGCGTGGGCTGGGAACAGGCCATCGCGCTGGCCGACCGCGCCCTCTACAAGGGCAAGGAAAGCGGGCGTAACCGCGGATTCATCGTCGAAGGCCTGCGCGGCGCCGGCACCGATGCGGCCGATGGGCTCGACATGCAGCTCGTGCTGCCCTGAGCGTCCGCCGCCGGCCTGGCATCACATCACATCGCGCGCAGCAGCAGCTTGCGCTCCACGATCGCCACGACCGCCTGCACCAGCACGGCCGGGCGCAGGGGCTTGGCCAGGTATTCGTCGAAGCCCGCCTCCAGCGCCCTTTGCTGGTCTTCCCTGCGCGAGAACGCGGTCAGGGCAATGGCCGGCACGCAGGCCGCCTGCCGGTCGCGCAGCTCGCGCACCTGGCGGATCAGTTCGAAGCCATCCATCAAGGGCATGCCGATGTCGCTGATCAGGAGATCGGGCCGGTGGCGCTCGACGCTGCGCAGCGCTTCCTGGGCGCTCGTTGCGGTGAGGACCGTGATCCGGGTGTCGGCCAGCACCTGCTGCACCAGTTCCAGCGAATCGGGCTCGTCGTCCACGACCAGCACGCTGAGCCCGGCGAGGTCGGCGGAGCCGCTGCCCCCGCCGTAGAGGCTGCGCATATCGGCGACGGCAGCGGCCGGGACTTCCTGCGGCGCCGGCGGCAGGTGCAGGGTGAAGGTGGCGCCCTGGTCGACACCGGGACTGGACACGCTGATGGTGCCGCCGTGCAGCTCCACCAGCTGGCGCGCAATCGACAGGCCGAGTCCCAGGCCGCCATGGCGGCGCGCCGAGGAAGCATCCGCCTGGCGGAAGCGGTCGAACACATAGGGCAGGAAATCGGGTGCAATGCCGATGCCGGTGTCGGCGACGTCGATCGCCACGCCTTCTTCTTCGCGCCGCAGCGCGATCGTGATCTTGCCGCCGGGCTCAGTGAACTTGATCGCGTTCGAGATCAGGTTGGACATCACCTGCTGCATGCGGGCGATGTCGCCGGCGACCAGGCCGGCATCCGGGTCGAGTACGGTCGTGAGCTGGATGCGCTTGCCCATTGCGGCCGGGCGCGCGGTCTCCACGGCGGCGAGCACGAATTCGCCCGGCGCAATCGACTTGGCGTCCAGCCTGACCTTGCCGGCGATCAGGCGGCTCATGTCGAGCATGTCCTCGATCAGCTGGGCCTGGGCGCGCGCGTTGCGCTCGATGGTCTCGAGGCCGCGGCGCAGCATCGTCTCGTCGCGGGCGCCTTGCATGAGCAGCTGCGACCAGCCCAGCATGGCGTTCAGCGGCGTGCGCAGCTCATGCGACAAGGTCGCCAGGAACTCGTCCTTCAGCTGGTTGAGCTGCTCGGCCTCCACCCTTGCCTTCTGCTCGCGCAGGAACAACTGCTGACGCTCGGCCGCGGTTTCCAGCGAGGCCGCCAGGGTGCGGTTGCGGGCTTCCAGGCGCGCATCGAAGATCGCGGCCAGCAGGGCGATGGTGAGCAGCGCGACGGTCGCCACTGTCACCAGCAGCGCCAGGTGGTCCTGGTCGACGCCGTCGACCGCGGCGCGGCACACGCTGCCGGCGTCGAAATGGGCTGCCGCCATGCCGGTGTAATGCATGCCGGCGATGGCGAAGCCCATCACCGTGGCGGCGCCGCCCTGGGCCAGGCGTGGAAAGCGCAGGTTCTCGTTCAGGCGGAAGGCGATCCACAGCGCCATGGCGGAGGCGACGATGGCAATCGCCACCGAGGCCGCGAACAGCCACGGGTTGTAGGTGATCGGCGGATCCATGCGCATGCCTGTCATGCCCAGATAGTGCATGGCATTGATGCCCAGGCCCATCAGCAGGGCGCCCCAGGCCAGGTGGCGCCCGCCGATCTTACGGTGGCGCAGCTGCCACAAGGCCAGGCCGGAGACGACCACCGGCAGCAGCCAGGATACGAAAGTGATGCGGCCGTCATAGGCGACGGGGATAGGCAGGCGGAAGGCGAGCATGCCGATGAAGTGCATGGACCAGATGCCGCTGCCCATGGCCAGGGCGCCGCCGGCGATCCAGAAATACGGTGCGCGGCCTTGCGATTCCTTGACGCGCATGGCCAGGCTGAGCGCCGTGTAGGACGCCATGATCGCTACCAGGATCGATACCAGTACCAAAAAAGGTTCGTAATGGCCGTTCAAGATGGAAGCTCGTCCGTTGTGGTTTGGCGGCGCGTCCCGCCTGCAGGATCTGTCTGCCGTCCGAGTGTACACGAGGTGTCCGAAGTTGGCAGACAGCAAATCGTATCGGACTGTCTTCAGTGTCACGGCATGCGCACCGAGCGGGAAAGCGAGATCCGGACAGGGGTGCGGCTTTCGTCGATCCAGCGCGTAGTGCGGAAAGCAAAAAGCCACGCTGCTGCGTGGCTTTCGTGGGATTCAGCGCCGGGCTGAAGAATTCTGGTGGGAAGTGCAAGTTTCGAACTTGCGACCCCTGCAGTGTGAATGCAGTGCTCTACCCCTGAGCTAACCTCCCGAGAGGCGCTATTATGACACAAACGCCAACTTATGCCAAATAGCAATTTCACGCCGAAAGCCAGCAGGTCCAGCTTAACGGGACCTGAAATGAAACAGGCCAGCACGAAGCTGGCCTGTCGGATTCTGGTGGGAAGTGCAAGTTTCGAACTTGCGACCCCTGCAGTGTGAATGCAGT
>CBIHLT010000010.1:0-46716 GCA_966210615.1 uncultured Massilia sp. | reverse complement strand
CGAATGCAGTGCGGCCGAGCGCGATCGTGTCGATACCGTCCAGCGCGTGCTGGCGCTGCGCGATGTCTTCCCAGCCGGCCAGCACGGGCTGGCTGCCGCGTACCGACAAGGCCAGCGCGCCGTCCGGCCGGCGCGCGATGGCGGCGCTGCCGGTCTCGGCGCCGGGCGCCGCCACGCGGTTGCCGCAGTACAGGTTGCCGCCCAGGGTGAGGGGGCGGGCCAGGGTCAGCGCATGGAGGGCGAACCGGTTCCAGAGAGCGGCGAGGCGCGCCGCCGCGGGGGTATCCGGACAGGCCGGCTGCGGTGCGCCATCGCGGCTGACGGTGGCGCCGTCATAGCGCCACGTGTGGCGGCCGTCGCCGAACTCCACGACGCCGTCGCCGGCGGAGGCGATGGCAAGGCGCGCGCCGCCCACCTGGATGCGCTGTCCGGCCGCGAGCGCGAGCTCGCTGCTGCGCCGGCGCGCGTCGCCGGCCCGCAGCACCAGCGGCTGACCGGCATCCAGGTTGCGGACCATCCAGCGGCCGCCCGCGTCCCGGCTGAGTACCAGCTGGCGCGTGGCGGCGCGGGGCGCTGCCAGCTCCTGTGCGCCCAGGCCGAGCGCCTCGCCGGGCCGCAAGCGGACCTCGATGGCGGCAGGCAGCCATGCGGCCGGTGCGCGCAGCAGGGTCAGCAGGTGCAGGGCGCCCAGCAAGCCGAGCACCAGGAGCGATAGCGCGTAGCGGCGGGCGAGCGCGCTCATGCGGCGCTCCGCATGTGGGGCTGGCGCAAGGCCGCCACGGCATCGGCCAGCAGGCGGCTGATCTCGAGTGCGTGGCGCGGCCGGCCGGCGGGCCGCTCCGCCAGCAGGGTGCGCAGGAGCGGCAAGGCCGGGCCGGCGCGGCCGGCGAACAGCGCCGCCTCGTCGGCCTGCAGCACGGCCGGCCTGCCCTGGGCGGCCAGTGCGGCCGCCGCGCCGCGCCCATGCGCCTGCCAGGCGCGGCCGCAGGCGCCGCTGTAGCGCAGCAGGCGGCCGCTCACCAGGTAGTAGAGCAGGGCGCCGAGCGCGAAGTAGTCGCTGGCTGCGCCGGTCAGGTAGCCGTCGCCCTCGGGGAAGAACTGCTCGGGCGCCTGCCAGTTGGCGGTGCCGGCGTAGGAATGGGCGCGCAGGTCGTCCAGCCGGCGGTTGGTGCCGAAGTCGGCCAGCTTGATCGTGTTCGTGCCGCGGTCGAGCAGCAGGTTGGCGGGCTTGAGGTCGAGGTAGCGCCAACCGTAGGCGTGCACCTTCGCCAGCGCCTGGTTGACCTGGGCGATCCAGTCGAGCGCCTGCAGCACCGGCACCGTGCGGCCGGCGCCTTGCTCGGCGGCGAGGTGGGTGGCCAGGTCGCCATCCAGCAGTTCGAGGGCCAGTGCCGGCATGCCCTGGTGTTCGCCGGCGTCGAGCAGGCGCACCAGGTGGCGGCCGTCCCAGGGCGCCAGGGTGCGCAGGAAGGCCAGCTCGGTGTGGGCGGACTCGATCCAGCGGGCGCGCAGGCGCTCCGGCGCCCGTCCCATCTGCTCGGTATTCACCAGCTTGAGCGCCACGCCCGCTGCGTGGCCGGGGGCGTCGGCGCGCCACACCACGCCGTAGGCGGAACCGGCCAGCGGCTCGCGCAGCCGGTAGTGGCCGCCTGCGAGTTCCACGATGCTGCCTGCTTCGTACATGTCGTCTCCCGATCCGCTCACTTGGTCCGATACCTGGTCCGATGCGCAGGACAAGCGGGGGGCGGATGAAAGACGGGGCCCGCGTCCGCTTGACGCGCGCCCGGCTCATGATTTGTCTCGCAACGTTATAATTTGCGAATTAGCAACTGATGAGAGTTCGACGAGCCTCATGCGCGCCCAACACGACCTGGTCGACCCAGCTTCCAGCCGAATGGCCAACGCCAGGGCCGTCCGCATCGCAGTGGTCATCCCTTGCTATAACGAGGCACTGACGATCGGCCAGCTGGTGCGCGACTTCCGCGCCCATCTGCCCCAGGCCCAGGTCTACGTCTTCGACAACAATTCCAGCGACAACACGGGCCAGCTGGCGCGCGAGGCCGGCGCTGTCGTGCGCAACGTGGCCATGCAGGGCAAGGGCAGCGTGGTGCGGCGCATGTTCGCCGACGTCGAGGCCGACGCCTACATCATGATCGACGGCGACGGCACCTACGACGTGAGTGCGGCGCCGCGGCTGGTCGACAAGCTGCTGCGCGAAGGCCTGGACATGGTGGTCGGCTGCCGCGCCGGCAGCGGGCAGGGCGCCTACCGTTTCGGCCACCGTACCGGCAACAGCATGCTGACCGGCTTCCTGGCCACCATCTTCGGGCGGACCTTCACCGACATCCTGTCCGGCTACCGCGTGTTCTCGCGGCGCTACGTCAAGTCCTTCGCGGCCCATTCCTCCGGTTTCGAAATCGAGACGGAGCTGACCGTGCATGCCCTCGAGCTGCGCATGCCGGTGGCGGAAGTCGAGACCGCGTACGGCGCGCGCCCGGAAGGCTCGGTGAGCAAGCTCAGTACCACCCGCGACGGCTTGCGCATCTTCCTGACCATCCTGCGCCTGTTCAAGTCCGAAAAGCCGCTCGGCTTCTATTCGATCGCGTTCGTCCTGTGCGCCCTGGCCTCGATCGACCTCGCGATCCCGCTTTTCGCCACCTACCTGGAAACCGGCCTGGTGCCACGCCTGCCGACCGCCGTGCTGTGCGCCGCCTTGATGCTGCTCGGGGTGATCCTGCTCGCCTGCGGCATCATTCTCGACGCCGTCACCAAGTCGCGCATCGAGCAGAAGCGGTTTTCCTATCTCGCGGTGCCCGCCTTCGATCCGTCCGGCGGGAATGCGTAAGGCCCCGCGCCCGGCGGGCCAGTTCGGCCGCTTCTTCGCCGCCGGGGCCTTCGGCATGCTGGTCGACATGGCGGTGCTCTACGCCGCGCTGGCGCTGGGCGGCGGCTGGGTAGGCGGCCGCCTGTTGTCCTTCCTGGCGGCGGCCAGCTTCACCTGGGCCGTGAACCGGCGCTACACCTTCACGGCGACCGCCTCGCCCTGCCGCGAGTGGGCGCGCTACGTGGCCGGCATGGCCGGCGGCATGGCGGTCAATTTCCTGGTCTACGGCCTGGCGCTGTCGGCGCTGCGGCAAGCCTGGTGGACGCCGGGGGCAGCCGTGGCCTGCGGTTCCGCCGCCGGGCTGGTGGTCAACTTTGTCAGCGCCAAGTTCCTGGTATTCAAATCCTGAGGGAGGTCCATGGGTTTTCCACAGCGCCTGCTCGCCGCAATCGAGGCCTGGTTCCTGCGCCGCACCGCCGCGCTGGCGCATCCGCAGGCGCCGCGCCGCGCCGTATGGATCGTGCCGGTGCTGTTCGGCCTGCTGTCGGTCTGCCTGGGACAGGACCAGAACTGGGACCTGAGAAACTACCACTGGTATAACGCCTATGCCTTGCTGAACCGACGGCTCGACATCGACATGGCGCCGGGGCAATGGCAAAGCTATTTCAATCCCCTGATCGACCTCCCTTATTATCTGCTTGGCACCACCTTGCCCGGCCCGGCGGTCGGCTTCCTCATGGGCTGTGTGCACGGGCTGAACTTCGTGCTGCTGCTGGCCATCTGCCGCTGCCTGCTGGGCGAACGCACGGGGGGGGCGCGCCTGGCCCTGCTGCTGGCGCTTGCGGGGACCTGCGGCGCCGCCTTCCTGTCGGAACTGGGCAATACGATGGGCGACAACCTGACCGCGCTGCTGGTGCTGTCCTCGCTGCTGCTGGTGCTGCGGCGCTGGGACCGGCTGCATGCCTGGTCCACCGCGGCCGCCGGCCTCATGCTGCTGTCCGGCCTGCTGATGGGGCTCGGCGCCGGGCTGAAGCTGACCAACGCGACCTATGCCGCCGCGCTGTGCCTCGCCTTGCTGCTGGGCCTGCCCGCAGCCCTGCGCGTGCGCCTTGCGCTGGCCTTCACGCAAGGCTGCGCGGTCCTGGCCGGCATGCTGGCCAGCGCCGGCTACTGGTGGCTGGAGATGTGGGAGCGCTTCGGCAACCCACTGTTCCCGCAATTCAACAACGTCTTCCGCAGCCCGCTGGCGCAGCAGCTCGGTGTGATCGACGATTTCCACCTGCCGCGCCACGCGCTGGAAGCCTTGTTCTGGCCCTTCGTCTTCGCCGCCGACGTCAGCCGCGTCGCGGAAATCCCGCTCAGGCTGGTGGTCGTGCCCGTCCTGTACGCGCTGGCGCTGCTGTTCGTGACCGTCCTGGCGGTAGAACGTGTCGGCGGCCGCCAGGCGCATGCCCGGCTGTCGCCGCGCGCACGCTTCGTGCTGATCTTCGCCGGCATCGCCTACCTGGCCTGGATGAAGCTGTTCGGCATCTACCGCTACCTGGTGCCGCTCGAACTGCTGGCGCCGCTCCTGGTGTGGATCCTGATCGAGCGCATGGCGGCGCCGGATCGGGCCGCACGGATCGCCGGCTGGCTGCTGGCCGCCTGCACCGTGCTCGTATTTCCCTTTAACACCTGGGGTCATGGCGGCTGGGCCAAGCAGAATTTCAGCGCCCAGGTGCCGCCGCTGGCGCAGCCCGCATCCACGATCGTGTTTACTGCCCACGGCGATCCGCCGATGGGCTGGCTGGCAACCTTCTTCCCGGCGGAGGTGCAGGTGATCGCGCTGGAAGGCGGCTTCCCGGAATCGCCCGCCTATCTGGCGCGCATCCAGGCCGCGATCGCGTCCCGTCCGGGGCCGCACTACGTGATGCTGGCGGCGGCCAGGAGCGATAAGGAAAACAGCCTGCAACGCAAGCGGGCCCTGGCCGACTGGCTCGGCTTCACCGGCGATGCGCAAGGCTGCGCCCGGCTCCAGGAGCTGACGCGCCGCGTGCGTCTCCAGGCCGAGGTCCGGCCGGCTGCAGAGCCGGGACGCGCCTGTACGCTGGAATTGCCGCAGCGCTACCTCGCCGAACTGCCGGACAAGGACCGCGCCCGCATGCAGTCCGCCCGTCAGGGCCTGGCGCGCCATCGCCTCGTTATCGATGAGTCTGCATGCAAGACCTACGCGGCGGCGGTCGGGGCGACGCCGTTCCCCTTCCGTTTCTGTCCGGTGACGGTCTTACCGTGAAAACAACAAGGGCCGGATCCTGCGAACAGGTCCGGCCCGTCGGCTTCCGCCCGTATGGACGGAAGGGAAGGCGTCAGCGGCCGTAGTAGCCGCGATCGCCGCGATCCCAGCGCTCATCGCGGTCCCAGTGGCGGCGTCCATGGCCATGGCCGCGGCCCGGATGGACGTAGACCGGACGCGATTCGATGTACACGGGGCGCGGCTGGACATAGACCGGGCGCGGTTCCACGTACACCGGACGCGGCTGGACATACACAGGCGCCGGGCGGTAGTTGCTGGTGGCGTAGCCGCGGTTGTCGTAATAACCACGGTTGTCGTAATAGCCCCGGTGATCGTAGTGGCGGCGGTCGTCGCGGGACGAGATCGAGTTGCCCAGCGCCGCACCCAGCACGCCGCCGACGATGGCGCCCTCGGTGCCGCCCGCAGTGTGACCGATGGCGGCGCCGAGCACTGCGCCCACGGCCGTGTTGGTACCGCGGTCGCCAGCCATGGCTGCCGGCGAAGCGGCAGCCGCCGCCAGCAAGACCGCACCCAAGGTTTTCGAATTCAACATGGCTTTTTCCTCTCGCCCCAGCGGAGATCGGATGATCGCTGCAACGCCGGGCATGGAAGCACTATAGTCCCCAGTTCAAAGCATTCCACCTGTTAATACAGATTTTTACAACTCCAACCGGGCTGTAACATGGGGCGCCCATGCGTCCGGCCCTTGCAGTGGCGCGCCGCCGCCCCATCTACCGAGCATCTTCCTTGCGCGCCATTTTCCATGCGACCCAGCCGTAGTTTCGTGATCCTGCTCGCCCTGCTCGTCCTGCTCCAGGTGTATATCGGCATGCGCCTCTTGCCCGACCTGATGCTGGGCATGGCCGGCAACATTGCCGCCGTGCTCGCCCTGGTGCTGCTGACCGTGCTGGTGCCCATCGGGCTGATGTCGGCCTCGCTGCGCCGCCGGCGCTGGTCCGGCATGGTGGCCTGGGCCGGGCTGCTGTCGATGGGCTTTTTCTCTTCGCTGCTGGTCGCGACCCTGCTGCGCGACCTGGTGCTGCTGGGCCTGACGGCGGCCGGCGCCCTGACGCCGGCTCTCGGGCACGGCAGCGCGCTGGCGGTGCCCGTGGTGGCCGCTTGCGTGACCCTGGTCGGCTTCGTGAATGCGCGCCGGGTGGCGCGCGTGGTCAAGGTCGACGTGCCGATCGCGAAGCTGCCGCCCGAGCTGCACGGCTATTCGATCGCCCAGATCTCCGACATCCACGTGGGGCCGACCATCCAGCGCGCCTTCCTGAACGCCATCGTGAACAAGGTCAACGCACTGGGCGCGGACGCGATCGCGATCACCGGCGACCTGGTGGACGGCAGCGTGCAGCGCCTCAGCCTTCACACCCAGCCGCTGGCGCGCCTGGCCGCGCCCGACGGCGTCTACTTCGTCACCGGCAACCATGAATACTATTCCGGCGCAGAGGAGTGGATCGCCGAGGTGCGCCGCCTGGGGGTGACCGTGCTGCTCAACCAGCACGTGGTGCGCCGGCGCGGCGCGGCGGCCCTGATGATCGCCGGCGTGGCCGACTACACCGCCCATCTCTTCAATCCGGCCCACCGCAGCGACCCGCGCGCCGCCGCGGCCGGGGCGCCGCAGGACGTCGACGTGCGGGTGCTGCTGGCGCACCAGCCGCGCAGCGCGCCGGAAGCGGCGGCCGCGGGATTCCACCTGCAGCTCTCGGGCCACACCCATGGCGGCCAGTTCTTCCCGTGGAACCTGTTCGTGCCCTTGCAGCAGCCCTTCGTGGCCGGCCTCAAGCGGGTGCGCGACATGTGGGTCTACACCAGCCGCGGCACCGGCTACTGGGGGCCGCCGAAACGCTTCGGCGCGCCGTCCGAAATCACCCTGGTGCGCCTCGTCCCTCAGTAGAATCTGCCAGGACATGTGTCAATACGGCAATAAAAGCTCGGCAAAAGCGGGCGGGATGCGCTATTGTTGGCGTCTTTCCCGACCCGACCATAGGATACCCACGCATGAACCGCCGTAGCCTCCGTCTCCCCGCCCTGGGCCTGCTCGCCGCCAGCCTCGCCAGCCCCTTCGCCTTCGCCGCCAGTCCCGGCAACGATCCGGCCGCGCTGGCGAAGATCCGCGACGCGGCGATGCAGAGCGACTATGCCTGGGAGCGCACGGCGGACATGACCGACCTGATCGGCCCACGCCTGTCCGGCTCGCCGGGCGCGGCGGCGGCGGTGACCCAGGTGGCCGAGGCCATGCGCAAGCTGGGCGCCAGGGTGACCCTGCAGCCGGTGAAGGTGCCGCACTGGGTGCGCGGCGCCGAGACGGGCGAGCTGGTCGAGTACCAGGGCCGCCCCGCGGGCATCACCCAGCGCGTGGTGCTCACCGCCCTGGGCGGTTCGGGCGCGACCCCGGCCGCCGGCCTGAGCGCGCCGGTGCTGGTCATCAGGCATTTCGACGAACTGAAGGCGCGCGCCGCCGAGGTGAAAGGGAAGATCGTCCTGTTCGACGTTGCTTTCGACCAGCACATGGCGGACCGTGGCCTGGCCGGTTCCGCCTACGGCCAGGCATCGGCCTATCGCCGCGACGGCCCGCGCCTGGCCGCCGAGCTGGGCGCGGCGGCGGCGCTGGTGCGCTCGGTCGGCGGCGCCAGCTACCGCCTGCAGCACACCGGCGGCACCGGCCTGCAGGACGGCGCGCGCATCCCGGCGGCGGCCGTCACGGCCGAGGACGCGATGCTGATGGCGCGCCTGGCCAAACGCGGCCCGCTGAGCATGCGCATCGTGCTGACCCCGCGGATCCTGCCGGATGCCGACAGCTATAACGTGATCGCGGACCTGCCGGGCACCGACAAGGCGGACGAGATCGTGATCGTGTCGGGCCACCTGGATTCCTGGGACCTGTCCACCGGCGCGCACGACGACGCGGCCGGCGTGGCCAGCGCCATGGCCGTGCTCGATACGCTGAAGAAGCTCGATTACCGCCCGCGCCGCACCATCCGCATGATCGCATGGATGAACGAGGAGAACGGCACGCGCGGTGCGCGCGGCTACCTGGCGGCCGAAGAGGCCAATGCCGGCAAGCATTTCGGCGCGATCGAAAGCGACAACGGCGCCGGCCGGCCCTTCGGCATGCGCACCAGCGTGCCGCCGCAGGCGATGAAGCTGTTCACGCCGCTGCAGGCGGCCCTGCAGCCGCTGGGCGCGGGCGTGTTCCAGCGCCAGGACGCCTTGCAGACCGGCGACCTGTCGGGCCTGGAGCGCGCCGGCGTGCCCAGCTTCGCGCCGCTGATCGACACCTCCAGCTACTTCGATTACCACCATACGCCGGCCGACACGCTGGACAAGGTGGACCCGGACCACCTGCGCCGCCACGTGGCGGTGATGAGCGCGACCGCCTGGTTCCTGGCCAACATGGACCAGCCGATCGGCCGCGCCAGCGTGCCGGAGCGCTAAGGCCCGGCGCGGCCGCATCCGCTCAGGCGCTCGGGATACGCCTGACGGCGCGCGCGTGGCCGCGGTAGGGCCGCCCGTAAATGGTCTGGATGCCGCTCGCAAAATTCTGGCCCCAGACCAGCTGGATCCGCGTTTCGTGCGGCTCGCTCGACCAGTACCATTCGCGCTCGAAGGCTTCGCGCAGGTTGGCGGACAGGAGCGCGAGTTCGCGCCGCGTCGGCAGGACGCCGCCGTTCTGCATCGCCCAGTCGCAGGCGGATGGCCAGCTCACGTCCGCCACATCCCCCGGCAGCAGGACCAGGTGATAGTCGGGTTCTTCCTTTCCCAGGATGAGGCCTGCGTATTGCTCGCCTTCACGCAGCATCCCCCGGATTTGCATGCATTCGCCCATTGGTGTTCCTTCGCAAGTGGTAGCAGTCCGGTTCGACCGTCGGCCCCGCCGCTTAGTTGCGTGGATCTTGCGATCTGGATCATGCAAATATTTGATTTCTATCAGGAAATGCAATGTAGTGCTTTGCTATCTGAAGAAAATTTGCAGTAAAAATGTTGAACTTAGGCAGTTTCCCTCGCTCAAAGAAGCATTCCACTTCTTCAGTCCAGGGAGCTCCGCATGACCAAAACCGTCCATTTCGCTTCGTCCCCCCGTGCACGTGTCTTGCTGTGCGGCTGCGCCGCCGTCCTGTTGGGCGCGTGCGGAGGCAACGGCGGCGATGCCGGCGCCGCCGGCCCGGCAGGCCGGACGGCTGCCGAGGTCCTGGACAGCAAGACGCTTGCGGCGGCGAACTTTGACCCCCGCAATCCAGCGGTGGCGGAGGCGGCCGCGGCCGCGGCGATCGCGGGCACCGGCGCCGACGAGACCGCAGGGCCGGCGGCAGGCATTGCCACGCCTGAATCGGAGGCAAGCGCCGAGGCGCCGCAGGCTGCCGGGACAAGCGCCGGGCCCGAAGTCTCCTTTGCTCGGGCCCCGGGCCTCCTGCCGGCGCCAGCCGGCACGGCGCGCATCTATGTCGCAGGCCCTGGGCCCTCGGCCGTGCTGTAGGGATTCGGGCGTTCGCATCGGGCGGAGCGCGATTTCCCGGATCGGGCGGCTAAACTTTCTAGGCGGCCGGGAGCATAATGGCCTTGTTCCCACCCGTCGCGGAAGGACATTCCCATGAACTTGCTCATTCTGATCGCTGCCGGGGCGCTGTTGGCCGGCAGCGGACCGGCGCGTGGCGCATCCGCCGCGCTCACGCCGGCGGACGAAGCGGCCGCCTTCAAGGCCGCCGGATTCACGTTGAAGGACAAGCAATGGCGCAATTGCGAAGATCCGTCACCGGCGTATTCCCCTGGCGAACTCGGCGAGGTGCGCGACCTGAACGGCGACGGATTGCCCGAAGCTGTCATCACCGAAAGCAGCAGCTTCTGTTTCGGGCACACCGGTGCCGGCTACACGCTCGTGTCGAAACAGGCGAACGGCAGCTGGAAAAAAATTACTGGCGGGACCGGCGTCGCCACCTTCCTGTCCGCCAAGGGCAGGGACGGCTGGCCGGATATCGAGATCGGCGGCCCCGGCTTCTGCTTTCCGGTGGAACGCTGGAATGGCAAGGCGTATGTGCTGAATCGGCATCAGTACGAGGGGAAAGCCTGTCGGCCGGGCCGGTGACCTTAGTCCTCGATCGGCAACACGATCTGCGGCCCGTCCTTCCCCTTGTTCACCTCGGTGCTGACCTTGTGCCACTCGAAGGCCTCCGGCGGCAGGGCCGCGCGGCGCGCCAGCGCGGCCGCTTCGTCCGGCGACAGGGCCGGATCGAGCCACAGCGCCGCATCTTCCGCGTCCAGCACCACCGGGCGCCGGTCGTGGATGTCCAGCATGCCGCCAGAGGCGTCGTCCGTGATCAGCACGAAGCCGGCCTCGGCCCGGTTCTCGGTGAAGCCGCCGAAATTCGCCAGCGCCAGCATGTACAGCGGCGCGCGGTCCTTGCGGTGGATGTGCCAGGGCTGCTTGTGGCCTTTCTCGCCGGTCCATTCGTACCAGCCTTCGGCCGCGACCACGCCGCGTCCCGATTTCATCAGGGCGCGCCAGTAGCGGTTGCCCAGCTTTTCCATGCGCGCGTTGATGCAGACCGGAACCTTGTCCTTGGCCCAGCGCGCCTGGTAGCTCCAGAACACGTCGTCCACGCGGCGCTCGCCGTCCTGGATGTGCATCACCGGCCGGTAGGTGCCGGGCGCGACGTTATAGGCCGGCCCGGCTTCGCTGTCGAACACAGCGTCCGTCCAGCCGAAGGCCTTGGCGTAGTCGCGCGCCGTCTCGCTCTGGTCAAATCGTCCACACATGGCCCCATGCTACCCCAAGCGCGCAAGCAGGCTCGCACGCGCTTCGCCAGCCGTGCGCCGTTTGGCCGTCCTCAGCGGCGATGGTATGCTCAGGGGTAAATAGACAAATCGACATCGATAAGGAGCAGGTATGGCAGCAAGCTGGTGGAAGGTATTGAAGACCGTGCCGTGGAGCGAGGTGATCCACGCAGCGCCCCAGGTGGCAACGGGCGCGCGCCGACTGTGGGACACCGTGGCGCGCCGCTCCGGCACCATGCCCCCGCCGGGACCCATCATCGACGAGATCGAGCCGCAGGAAGACGTGTTCGGCATCGTCATGGCGCGCCTGGACAAGAACGAGACCACGGTGGGCGAGCTGCGGGGCCAGATGCTGTCGGCCTCCGAGCTGATCGCCAACCTGGCCGACCAGAACGCCCAGCTGATCGCCAAGATGGACCTCATCCGCACTCGCATGCTCTGGCTGGGCGTCGCCAGCGGCGTGTCGCTGCTGCTGGCGCTGATCGCGCTGGCCCTGGTTGCCGCACGCACCTGAGGACCGGCATGAAAGCAGTATTGATCCTGGCGACCGCGTTCATCTTCATCTCCATGCTGATGAACGGGGCGCGCCGGCGCGGCAAGCTGAACGAGCAAGCGAACCGCGCCGTCACCGGGCTGGCGAACTCGATGCGCTGGTTCGTCTACGGACTGCTGTTCTTTGTCGCGGTGGTGTGCGTCGCCGTGGCCTGGCAGACGTTCCAGGCCCCGCACTGACACCGGCTCAGCCGGCGGCCGGTGTGCCGTCGAACAGTACCGCCAGTTCCTCCACCGCACGCAGGACGTGCCGTCTCAGGTAGAGCCGGTAGCGGCCGTAATAGATCGCAACGTCGTCGTGGTAGTCGCAGCCCAGCACCTTGTCGTGTAGCTGGGTCGCGCGCGGGCAATAACCGGCGACGCGGTAGAAACGGTAGATGGCCGATTGCGGCGCCGGCTGCGCTGCCGGCTGGGCCGGCGCCGGCCTGGTCCACACATGGCAAGCCGCGTTGCGGCACTTCGCCACCAGTTCCGTGATGTTGGACGCGTCTTCCCTGGGATCGATGTAGTCGGCGAACACCAGCGGTCGGCCGGTGGCCCTGGCCGCCTGCAGCAGGTCGTGCAGGTTCACCAGCAGCATGACGACGCAGGCTTCGTAGACGGTCTCGGACAAGTCGTACTGGCCCAGGCTCTGCATCAGCGAGCGGCAGGTACGGATCGCCTGGCCGGCATCGAAATCGGCGGGCGGGGAGGGTGGTGCGCGGCGTTCGAAGGGAAAGACGTTGTCGGTGTTCATAATGTGCAAGGCGTCTTGTGCTTGTGCCAACCATAGCACAGCATTGCCGGGCGGCGGTTGAAGCGTGCGCATGCCCGTGCGGCCGGCCAAAACCTCGCGCAACATGTTGAAATTCCGGTATCATTCCCAGATCATTTCTTTTTTTCAACAAATCGTGCTCATCTCCAAGCCAGAAGCGGGCGCCGGGCTGGCGGCGCGCATCATGAACCTGGTCGACTGTGGCATCGTCGTCGTCGACAGCCAGCAAGAAATAGCCCTGTGGAATAGCTGGATGGTGCCCCGCTCGGGACGCGCGGCCGCCCGGGTCCAGGGACAGCCGCTGTTCGACGTGTTCCCGACGCTGCGCGGTTCGCGTGTCGAAGCGGCGGTGCTGGCGGCGCTGGCCGATGGCCAGGCGGCCACCATCCCGCAGTCGCAGGAGCGCACGCCCTTCCCGCTGCGCGAGGCCGGCAGCTTCGACGGTGCGCTGATCGAGCAGGCGGTGTCGGTGACGCCGTTCAGCGAGGATGGCGAACGCTGCTGCATGATCGAGATCCGCGACGTCAGCGGCTCCGCCGTGCGCGAACGCAAGCTGCTCGACCATGCCGAATCGCTGCGCGCGCGTTCCTATGTCGATGGGCTGACCGGCATCGCCAACCGCCGCCACTTCGACGTGGCGCTGGAGCGCGAGCTGCGCCGCGCCCAGCGCGCGGATGGGGAATTGTCGCTGCTGCTGGTCGATATCGATTCCTTCAAGGCCTACAACGACCACTTCGGCCACCAACAGGGCGACAGTTGCCTGACCACGGTGGCGCAGGCGCTCGCCGGGATGCTCAAGCGCCCGGCGGACGTGGCGGCGCGCTACGGCGGCGAGGAATTCGCGGCCATCCTGCCGGATACCTCGCTGGAACAGGCGCGCGCCCACGCCAACGCGATCCGCGAGCACGTCGTGTCGCTGAACCTGGTGCATGCGCCGGCGGCCGTGCATCCGATGGTCACCTTGAGCATTGGCGTGGCGAGTTTCGGCAAGGAGCGCCTGAACGAACCGGCGGCCCTGATCGAAGCGGCGGACAAGGCGCTCTACGCCGCCAAGCGCGGCGGACGCAACCGGGTGGTGGCCGACGGCGACGCCGCCTGAAGGCGGGCAGCCGGCCGGCTAGGCCGACAGCGGCATCTTCGCGATCAGCTTGTCGAGCGTGATCGGATACTCGCGCACCCGCACCCCGGTGGCGTTGTAGATCGCGTTCGCCACCGCGGCAGCCACCCCGCAGATCCCCAGTTCCCCCACGCCCTTGGCCTTCATCGGCGAGGACACCGGATCGGCCTCGTCGAGGAAGATCACGTCCTGGTGCGGAATGTCGGCATGCACCGGCACCTCGTAGCTGGCCAGGTCGTGGTTGACGAAGAAGCCGTGCCGCCGGTCCACCACCAGCTCTTCCATCAAGGCCGCGCCCACGCCCATGGTCATGGCGCCGATCATCTGGCTGCGCGCCGATTTCGGGTTGAGGATGCGCCCGGCCGAGCACACCGCCAGCATGCGCCGCACGCGGGTCTCGCCGGTGTAGGCGTCCACGGCGACTTCGACGAAGTGGCCGCCGAAGGTCGATTGCTGGAACTTCTTGTCGAGGTCGCCGTACTCCATGCTGTCTTCGCCGACCAGTTCCGCGCCTGCCGCCACCTGGGCCAGCGGCACCGTGCGACCGCCCGCCTGCACCGCGCCGTCCGCGAACACGGCCTCGCTCTCGGCCACGCCCAGGCGTTTCGCGACCGCTTCGCGCAGCTTGACGCAGGCCGCGTACACGCCGGCGGTGGCGCTGTTGCCGCCCCACTGGCCCCCGGAACCCGCGGAGATGGGAAAGTCCGAGTCGCCGAGGCGCACGCTGACGCGCTCCAGCGGTACGCCCATCATTTCGGCCGCCGTCTGGGCGATGATGGTGTAGCTGCCGGTGCCGATGTCGGTCATGTCGGTCTCGACGATCAGCTTGCCTTCCCGGTCCAGGCGCACGCGCGCCGCCGATTTCATCACCAGGTTGTTGCGGAAGGCGGCCGCCACGCCCAGCCCGACCAGCCAGCGCCCGTCGCGCACCTGGCCGGGACGCGGATTGCGGTTCTTCCAGCCGAAGCGCTCGGCGCCGAGGCGCAGGCACTCCGCGAAGCGCCGTTCGGAGAAGGGACGGCTCGGCTTTTCAGGATCGACCCTGGTGTCGTTCAGGATGCGGAAGGCGATCGGGTCCATGCCCAGTTTTTCGGCCATCTCGTCGATCGCGATCTCGAGCGCCATCATGCCCGGCGCTTCGCCCGGCGCGCGCATGGCGTTGGCCTCGGGCAGGTCCAGGGTTGCCAGGCGCAGCGAGGTCAGGCGGTGCGGGCCGGCGTACAGCAGCCGGGTCTGCTGCACCGCGGTTTCCGGCTGGCCGTCGGGCAGGTCGCCGGACCAGCTTTCGTGGGCGATGGCGCTGATCTTGCCGTCGCGCGCAGCGCCGATGCGGATGCGCTGGATGGTCGCCGGGCGGTGGGTGGTGTTGTTCATCATGATGGCGCGCTGCAGCGCCACCTTCACCGGCCGCCTGGCGGCGCGCGCGCCCAGCGCCGCGCACAGGGCCTCGGCGCGCAGGAACAGCTTGCCGCCGAAGCCGCCGCCGATGTAGGGCGAGACCAGGCGCACGTTGGCCGGCGGCAGGCCCAGGGTGCGGGCCAGGTCCTTGCGGCCCCAGTCGACCATCTGGTTGGAGGTGTAGACCGTCAGCTTGCCGGATGCGCCGTCCGCGCCGTCCCATAGCGCCACGGTGGCGTGCGGCTCCATCATGGCGTGCGACTGGTCGGGGGTGGTGTAGGTGGCGTCCAGGCGCACCGGCGCTTCCTCGAACGCACGGGCGAAGTCGCCGACCCTGGTGTCGGGCTTTTCCTCCTTCCTGGGAACGCCGGCCGAGCTCCTGGCGGCGGCGAGATCGTAGCGTCCCGGCTTTTTCTGGTAGCGCACGCGCACCAGGCCGGCGGCGGCGCGGGCCTGTTCGAAGCTCTCGGCGACGACCACGGCGACCGCCTGGTGGTAGTGCTCCACGTCGGGCCCGGCCAGCAGGTGGGCGGTGTTGAACTTGCCCTTGCCCAGCTTGCCGGCATTGGCGGCCGTGACGACCGCGAGCACCCCCGGCGCGCGCCGCGCGGCGGCCGTGTCGATGGAGGCGATGCGGCCTTTCGCAATGGCCGCGCCGACGATGTAGCCGTGGGCCGCGTTCGGGGCGATGTCGTGGCGCTCGTAGGCGTAGGGCGCGGCGCCGGTGCACTTGAGGGGGCCGTCGATACGGTCGGTCGGGCGGCCGACGACCTTGAGCTGGTCGATGGGATTGCGGGTGGCTGGCGTGGTGAATTTCATGGCTCAGGCTCTCTTGAGGTCGTGCAGCACGGCGGCCAGGGTGCGTTCCACCAGCGGCAGCTTGAAAGCGTTGTACCCGGTGGTCTTGCTGCCGGCCAGCAGCAGCTCGGTGACGGCCGCTGCGCCCGATGGCAGGCGTGCCTCGGCGGCCTCGGCGCGCCAGGGCTTGTGCGCCACCCCGCCCAGGGCCACGCGGCCCTTGCCGTCCGGCTGGACGATGGCCGCCACCGAGACCAGCGCGAAGGCATAGGAAGAGCGGTCGCGCACCTTGCGGTAGACCTGCACGCCGCCGGGCGGCTTGGGCAGCTTGACCGCGGTGATCAGCTCTCCCGGTTCCAGCACGTGTTCGATGTGCGGCGTGTTGCCCGGCAGGCGGTGGAAGTCCGCGATCGGGATCACGCGCGTCTTGCCGTCCCCGCGCACGGTCTCGACCTCGGCGTCGAGGATGCGCATGGCCACCGCCATGTCGCTCGGATGGGTGGCAATGCAGGCCTCGCTGGCGCCGACGATGGCGTGGTGGCGGCTGAAGCCCTGCAGCGCGCCGCAGCCGCTGCCCGGGTTGCGCTTGTTGCAGGGCATGTTAGTGTCGTAGAAGTAGTAACAGCGTGTGCGCTGCAGGAGGTTGCCGGCGGTGGTGGCCTTGTTGCGGAGCTGGCCGGAGGCGCCGGACACCAGGGCGCGGGTCAGGACGCCGTAGTCGCGGCGGACGCGCGCATCCGCCGCGAGGTCGGTATTGCGGACCAGGGCGCCGACGCGCAAGCCGCCGTCCGGCGTGGCTTCGATCCGGTCCAGGCCCAGGCCGTTGACGTCGATCAGATGGGAGGGCGTTTCGATCTCGAGCTTCATCAGGTCGAGCAGGTTGGTGCCGCCGGCGATGAAGCGCGCGCCCGGCGTGTTGGCGGCGGCGGCGGCGGCTTCGCCCGCGCTGGCGGCGCGCTGGTAGGTGAATGCCTTCATGCCTTGATTCCCCCGACTTCCGTGATCGCATCCAGGATGTTCGAATACGCGCCGCAGCGGCAAATGTTGCCGCTCATGCGCTCGCGGATCTCTTCCGCGGACAGCAGCGGGCGCGCGGTGATGTCGGCGCTGACGTGGCTGGGCACGCCCTGGCGGATCTCGTCGAGCACCGCGACGGCGGAACAGATCTGGCCCGGCGTGCAATAGCCGCACTGGTAGCCGTCGTGCTTGACAAAGGCGGCCTGCAGCGGGTGCATGCGGTCCTTGTTGCCCAGGCCCTCGATGGTGGTGACCTCGGCGCCTTCGTGCATCACAGCCAGGCTCAGGCAGGAGTTGATGCGGCGTCCGTCGACGATCACCGTGCAGGCGCCGCATTGGCCCTGGTCGCAGCCTTTCTTGGTGCCGGTCAGGCGCAGGTGCTCGCGCAGGGCGTCGAGCAGGGTGGTGCGGGTGTCGAGCTGGAGGGTGACTGGCTTGCCGTTGACCTTCATGCTGACGCCCGCGGTACTGGGCGGGCGCTCCTGGTTGGCGGCGGTATTGGCCTGGGCGGCGGCAATCGGCATGGCGGCGCTCGACATGGAGGCGGCCCCTGCGAGCAGGAGATTGCGCCGGCTGATCTTGACGTAGCTGAAATCGTGCATGCTCCCGTTCCTTTGCAGAGACGATGGGCTTCCGGAGACCAGACCCGGTGCGCCGGAAGGGCGAGAGACGTGATTCCTGACCGACACAAGCGGCCGTCAGCCTCGGTGTGACTGCACCCGCAGGCGCGGCCTTGTAGCGACGGTGTGGACTCGCGCGCCTTCGCCGGATGGTGCGGTAGCAGCTCCGAAAGATTCTAAGTCAGTGGCCGCGAACGAGGCCGTACGGTAGGGTACGGCAATTTTTCTCTATCAAAAGCCTTAGTCCGCCATCCGGCACTTCCAGCCCGGCAGGGGCGCCCGCACGGCACGCTCAGGGCTGCAACACATAGGTGCCGGGCGCCGGCGGCCGGTCCGGCAAGTCCGGGGGCGGGGGCACAGCTTGCCCGGCGCGCCGCGCGAGCCAGCCTTCCCAGGCGGGCCACCAGCTGCCTTCCATCTGCGCCGTGCGCGCCTGCCAGGTGTCCGGATCGACGTAGGGATCGGCGTGCGCGTGCACCCCGATCTGGTAGGTGCGCCTCGCGCTGCCGGGTGGCGCCACCACGCCGGCATTGTGGCCGCCCGAGGTCAGCAGGAAGGTCACTTCGGTATCGCTGAGCGGAATGATCTTGTAGACGGAACGCCAGGGCGCCACGTGGTCGGTCAAGGTGCCGATGGCGAAGATCGGCGCGGTGATGTCGGTCAGCGCGACCGGCCGCCCGCCGACGAGGTAGCGCGAGCTGGCCAGGCTGTTCCTGAGGAACAGCCTGTGCAGGTAGTCGGCATGCATGCGGTAGGGCATGCGGGTGGCGTCCGCATTCCAGGACATCAGGTCGGTCTCGCGGTCCGGGATGTCGAGCAGGTAGTGGCGCAGCCGCCGCGACCAGATCAGGTCGTTCGAGCGCAGCAGCTGGAAGGCGCCCGCCATCTGGCGGGTGTCGAGGTAGCCTTGCTGCCACATGCTCGCTTCCAGGAAGCTGACCTGACTGTCGTCGATGAACAGGGATAATTCGCCGGGCTCGGTGAAATCCACCTGGGCCGCCAGCAGCGACATGCTGGCAAGACGGCGGTCGTGGTCGCGCGCCATGGTGGCCGCCGCGATGGCCAACAGGCTGCCGCCCAGGCAATAGCCGGCGGCATTGATCTGCGACGCACCCGTCTGCTCGGTGATGGTGTCGATCGCGGCCATCACGCCCAGCCGCCGGTAGTCGTCCATGGAGAGCTCGCGGTCTTCCGCCTGCGGGTTCTTCCACGACACCATATAAACCGTGTGGCCGCGCTCGACGAGGTAACGCACGAGCGAATTGTGCGGGGACAGGTCGAGGATGTAGTACTTCATGATCCAGGCCGGCACAATCAGGAGCGGCACCTCGTACACATTGGGCGTGACAGGGTCGTAGCGCAGCAGTTCGATCAGCTCGTTCTTCATGACGACCCGTCCGGGCGTGACCGCCACTTCGCGTCCCGGGCGGAAGCTCGGCGGGCGTGTCTGTCCGGTGAGCGCCTCGCGCGCGTCGCGCGCCGCGCGCATGCTGCCGTTGAGCAGGTTCATGCCGCCGCTCTCCAATGTGGCCCGCTGGACGACCGGGTTGGTGGCGACGAAGTTCGAGGGCGCCACGCAGTCCAGCAATTGCCGTGCGACGAAGGTCACCACGTCCGAGTGATGCGGCGAGACGCCGCGCACGCCGGCTGTCGCACGGTGCCACCACTGCTGGTTGAGCAGGAAAGCCTGGCTGAGCTGGTGCCAGGGCCAGGCTTGCCAGGCCGCATCGGCGAAGCGCTTGTCCTGCTCCAGCGGCCGCACCGGATCGGCGCCGCCGGTGCTCGCATAGGTGAACCAGCGCTGGAGGTTGGTGAGGCCCTGGGTGAACAGCTCGTGCTGCTTGTCGGGCGAAAGCATCAGGTGGCAGGCCCAGTCGAACCAGGCCACGCCGAGCGCGCCGGGGGACAGGTAGCCGGTCATGCGGCCTAGCCAGGCGGACAGCACGAGGTCGGCGACGGCGTGGCCGACGGTGGCTTCCGGGTAGCGCGGCTTGACGCCTTGCCAGGAGCTGGCTTCCAGGCGCCGGGTGCTGTCGGCGCCATCGGGCAGAGGATCGGGGTGAGCGCCGGGGCGGGTATCGGGCGGCATCGTCAGTGCGCAATCAGGAGTGGGACAGGGCTGCGTGCCAGCAGGGCCCGCGTGACGCCGCCGAGCACGAATTCGCGGTAGCGGCTGTGCCCGAAGGCTCCGGTGACCAGCAGGCTGGCCCCGACGCGGCGCGCCACCGCCAGCAGGCCGTCGCCGGCGCCGCCGCGGGTGTGTTCCAGCACCACCTCGACCTGGGCGCCGTGGCGCGCAAGGTGCAGGGCCATGTCGGCCCCGGGTTCCTCGCCATGCAGGTCGGCCATGCTGTCCGGATTGACGAGGGTGAGCTTGACCGACTCGGCCTGCCTGAGCAGGGGCATGGCGGCGGCGATCGCGCGGAGGGCCTGCACGCTGCCGTCCCAGCCGACCACGGCGTGGCCGCTCATGGGCAGGTCGGGCCAGCCGGGCGGCACCACCAGCACGGGGCGGGCGCCGTGCAGGGCGACGTACTCGGGCAATCCGCGCACCTGGGTCGCCAGTCCCGGCACCGGCGGTGCGTCGGCCTCGCGGCTGACCACCACCAGGTCGGCGTAGCGCGATTCGAGCAGCAGGGCGTAGCGGGCGTCGTCCTCGATCATGCGGCTCTCGAAGGAAGCGACGCCGAGGCGCTGGATGGCGGTTTCGAACTGCCGCAGGCGCAGCTGGACGGCTTCGCGCACGCCGTTGAAATCGGATTCCGGCATCATCGGCGCGCCCATGGAGCCGGTGAGCAGGGCATAGTCGAGCCAGGAAATGCCGGTCGCGGCGCTGCCCACGAGATGGGCTTCCCCTGCATTGGCGAGCCGGGCGGCGGCGCGCAGCCTCGTCTCCTGCTCCGGACTGCCGTCGACATGCACCACGATGGTCTTGTACATGCTCGTTCCTTTCAAACGGGTTGGCGGACCCGTGCGGCCTGCTTTCCATAGGACCGGCGAGCCGGGTCAGCAAGGGAATCTGGCCGGGCGCCCACGCTGCTTGATTGGATCACCCTGGTGCCAATGTATTCCTTTGTCTGATCTGTGTCAGTAATGCGATTGATGCGGATCAAAGGATTAGTAAAAAAGCGCCGCCGGCATTGCTTGGAAGGGTGCTGAAGCGCGCTGTTTCCCGCTTGATGTCCGACTAGGCTTACGTGCGGACGGGGCAAGGATTACCGAAATATGGGCTTGTACAGGAGTTTTGTATCCCAATCTCTGGTTTCGTACCGGCGCGAGTGGTCGGTTCTCTTTGTGTCTCCATCTCAGCATGGCTGAGGATTCGGCCGCTGCCGGCAAGACGGGCAGCGGCTCTTTTTTTTGCGGTTCCTCCCAAGCCGGTCTCGCGGACTATGCGCACGGAATCGACGTCGCGCGCTTTCACCAGATTTTGCCTGTCAGCCGGGACCCAGGTCTATTTCGCACATATAATTTCTGCGATGCAATAGTTGCTCGCCGCTCCGACCAGCTGCCTACCTGTACGGTCACTTAAAGAAACCCATGCTGAATTTTCTCTACGCTCGAACGAAGACGCCTTTGCAGCGTGCATGTCTTGTCCTTATCGCGTGCGTGCTGGTCCTGTCGGCGCTAGCGGCCACGGCGGGAACTGTTTGGCAGGTACGCCTGGTGGCGCTAGCCCCGGCCTGGATGGCAGTGATCCTCATCATGCGGTGCTCGCGGCGCTGGACCATGGCCAAATACGGACTGATGCGTACCGAAATGCGGATGGTGAAGTCCTGGCGGAGGTATTCGAAAAAGCCGCCGATCGTGGAGGCGCTTCATTTGCTTGGCCTCGGAGTGGCCATGCTGTCGCTCGCGGCAGCCCTCGCGGCCGGATTTTACGAAGACGCAAGCCTCGTCATGGCCCCCGCATTCGCCGTTCTTACTGTCGCCGGTGTCTGCGAAATTACGGTCCAGACGAAAAGAATCCTGAAGCAGGCGTGGGCTCAGACAGCGGGCAAGATCTTGTCCTTGTCATTCGGGGTTGCGCTGGCGGCGGTCACAGTGGCCATGGCCAAGCAAACGGTGCATTCGCTTGCCCACATCGATCCCAAGTACATGACGGAATTCACAGCGGTGGTTGCGGCAGCCCTGCTGCCAATCGTGTATTTGGGCGCGGCCAGTGCGCTGCTCGCAATATGGGCGTGTTTCCAGATCCTGCTTTTGGGAGCGGTGCTGTTTGGCGGCAGCTTCCTCGCGCAAGCGAAGCCCCTGATCGGGGAGCGCACCGAGAACCGGGTTCGTCTTTTTTGGTTCCGTATTCGTAATGGACGGCGGCCGCAAGGCGGAAAGATGCCGAACGCTGCCTTCATGCCGCAGCATGAGGTGTCGCTTGTCGGCTCGGTGCTATCCAAGCTCGCTGTCGTTGTTTGCTTTGCACAAGTCTTACAGGGCGTCGCGACCGAAGTCCCTGCCGCCATTCCGCTGTTAACGAAAACCATGGTGGATTTGGAGTATCGGCCGGCGTCGGGCTGCCGCAACATCGGCGCCGATCTCGGCGTTGTTTATATGGATGACGGGAACGTGTCGGTCGCTAGGATTCAGGACGGCCGCTACGCATTCACGGTCGAGAAATGTGAATACGGTAGCGGGACCTGAGCGCCGCACATTGTCACGGAAGGGGCCCAGCCGGCACCGTCTGCGACTGATGTGTTGGTGTCGAATTGAGTAGTGGTGCCCGGAGCCGGAATCGAACCGGCACGCCATTTCTGGCAGGGGATTTTAAGTCCCCGGTGTCTACCAGTTTCACCATCCGGGCAGCGGGCGGCATTCTAGCACATGCCTGTTCCGTTAGGATCATTCCGGCAAGTTTGCCCGTGCTGCAAGACCAGGCCCGCTGCATCGCGATGCCGGTAGGCTTAGCGTCCGGAGCCCGGACATTCCCCGGACTTCCTTGTGCCGCGCCGGGTCCCGGCGGCAGCCAGCAGTCCAAGTCCCAGCAGCGCCAGCGAGCCCGGCTCGGGTACCTGCCGGATATGTCCGGTCGCACCGCCGCAGGGAATCTCCGTGCCGAAGCCGCATCCGGCTCCCGGCATGCCCTGGTCGCTGTTCGCATCCAGCACGGTGAACACGACGCTGTTCGAGCGCATCATGAAGTGGTGCTCGCTGTTGTTCGCGTAGATGTAACCGCTCAGGAGGCCGCCTGGCTCGAAACTCAGTTCCATGTCGAGATAGCCGTAACCGTGCCCGAATCCCTCTGTTCGCGGGAAGTAGGTCATCGGCGCGTACACGCCGGGGAAGCCATAGTGCAAGGCGAGCAGGCCGGATCCGGGGCGCGGCATCGGCGGTTGCTCGGGTGTGAGGTGAAAACTGAAAGCGCCGCTGTTGACCGTCCCGTGATCGAATTCCAGCCGGAGCGTGATCCCGTATGGCGTCTCGTGATTGAGCGCGCGCCATTCGTAAAGGACTCCCGCCTGGGCAATAAGGGGCGAGAGCAGGAGAGCCGCGACCAGTGCTGGGATCTTCATTGAATCCTCCATAGGGAAATCATTGGGCATAAGCAATTTGCGGGCCATAAACTTATGTCCTTGATCTGATGGAGGTTTACCGTTGGTCTCGTTTCTACGGCCGACTTTTTGTAAAAAATATCGACGCCCGGCATGACACGATGTTCCAAGCCGCGTCTTGACACGCAGCCCCGGCATTGGACGGCCGACAAGGATGGTGTAGCATGCACGGCGGCGCCGCCGGGCGCCGAGCTGAAGCCTGAAGCATGCATGAGGACCACCATTTGAACATCACGATCAACGACGAGCTGCGATCCTTCGTCGACCCCCTGACGCCCATCGAATACGCTGCCCTGGAGCGCAGCCTGCTCGCGGAAGGCTGCCGCGATGCCCTGGTGCTGTGGGGCGAGGTGCTGATCGACGGCCACAACCGCTATGAGATCTGCCGCAAGCACGGCATCGAATTCCGCACCGTCCAGAACGGCAAGTTCACGTCCCTCGAGGAGGTGATGCTCTGGATGATCGACAACCACCTGGCGCGCCGCAGCGTATCCGACTTCCAGCGTGGCGTGCTCGCCCTGCGCAAGAAGGAGATCGTCGCCGCCCGCGCGGTGGACAAGCCCGAGGCCGAGGAAGGCGACAAGAACGACCCCGGCGCCGTCACCACGCCGCCCTGGAATACGCGCGAGGACATCGCGCGCGCCGCCCGCGTGTCGAGCAACACGATCAGCCAGATCGAGCGCATCCAGAAAGCCGCCACGCCGCAGCTGCGCGAAGCGGTGCGCCAGGGAACGATCTCGATCAACGCCGCCGCCAACGTGGCCCAGCTGCCGGAAGCGGTGCAGATCGCGGCCGTCGCCGGCGGACGCAAGGAGCTCCAGCAGGCCGCGCGCCAGGTGCGCGAGCAGAAGGCGGCAAACCGTCCGCGCAAGGAGACGCCTGACGCCGAGCCGGTCGATGAGAAAGCCGCCCTGCGCGCCGAAGTCGCCGCATTGAAGGACCGCGTCGCGACGCTGATGACCGAGAACGAAGTACTGAAGCAACGCCTGGCCGCTGCCGGCGCCCAGGACGCATAACCACCATCCTCCAGGAGACCTCCGACTATGCTCAGACCCCGTCTCATCGCCACCGCACTGCTCGGCGCCGCCGCGTTCACGGCCCCGGCCGTCCATGCCGAACCCGTGCTCAAGCCGGGCGCGCAGCAGGCCACCGCCAGCGCCGACCTTGCGCGCTGGAAGAAAGCGGCGCAACAGGTGACGATCCTGCGCGACAAATGGGGCATTCCCCACGTGTTCGGCAAGACCGACGCGGATGCGGTATTCGGCATGATCTATGCGCAGGCGGAGGATGACTTCAACCGGGTCGAGCTCAACTACATCAACGCGATGGGGCGCCTGGCCGAAGTCGAAGGCGAGAAGGAAATCTGGCGCGACCTGCGCATGAAGATGTACATCCAGCCGGACGCCATGAAGGCCAAGTACGCGGCCAGCCCGGCCTGGCTTCAGAAGCTCATGAATGCTTTCGCAGACGGGCTCAACTGGTACCTGCACACCCATCCCGAGGTCAAGCCCAAGCTCATCACGCGCTTCGAGCCGTGGATGGCGCTGAGCTTCAGCGAAGGCAGCATCGGCGGCGACATCGAATCGATCGACCTGAAGCAGCTCGAGCGCTTCTACGGCAAGCGCACCGAGCTGGCCCAGCTGGACATGGGCAAAGGCTTCGATCCGGAACCGCGCGGCTCCAATGGTTTCGCGATCTCCCCCAAGCTGAGCAAGTCGGGCCGCGCGCTCCTGATGATCAACCCGCATACCTCTTTCTACTTCCGCCCCGAAGTGCATATGGTGAGCGAAGAGGGCCTGAACGCCTACGGCGCCGTGACCTGGGGCCAGTTCTTCATCTACCAGGGCTTCAACGACAAGCTCGGCTGGATGCACACCTCGGGCGGCGGCGACGTGATCGACGAATACCTGGAAACGGTCACCGAGCGCGGCGGCAAGTTCTTCTACAAATATGGGGAGGGCGAGCGCCAGGTGCGCGCGGTGCCGGTCACCCTGCCGTACAAGACGCCCGGCGGCGCCATGGCCAGCCGCACCGTCACCGCCTATTTCACCCACCACGGCCCGGTGGTGCGCGAGCTGGACGGCAAATGGGTGGCCGTCAAGATGATGGACGAGCCGCTCAAGGCCCTGACCCAGTCCTATACCCGCACCAAGGCGAAGAACTACAACGCTTTCTACAAGGCGATGGAGCTGCGCACCAATTCCTCGAACAACACGGTGTATGCGGACGCCGACGGCAACATCGCCTACTTCCACGGCAACTTCATCCCCAGGCGCGACCCGCGCTTCGACTGGAGCAAGCCGGTCGACGGCAGCAACCCGGCCACCGAGTGGAAGGGCCTGCATGACATCAAGGAAACGATCACCTTGTTCAACCCGTCCAGCGGCTATATCTCGAACACGAACAACTGGCCTTTCAGCAGCGCCGGCGCCAGCAGCCCGAAACGCCAGGACTATCCGGACTACATGTGGTCGCTGCCCGAGAACGCGCGCGGGCGCCACGCCGAGCGCGTGCTCAAGGGAGCGAAGGACTTCACCATCGACAGCCTGATTGCCGCTTCCTACGACAGCCACCTGACCGCCTTCGAGCCGCTGCTGCCACAGCTGTTCAAGGACCACGAGGCGCTGCCGGAATCCGATCCGCGCAAGGCGCAGCTGGCCGAGCAGGTGGCGGTGCTGCGCAACTGGGACCAGCGCTATGCGACGGCGTCGGTGCCGACCTCGCTGGCGGTCTACTGGGCCCAGGACATGGTGGCCCAGCACGGCCCGCGCGCCCGCGCCCAGGGGACGCCGGTGGTGGACTTCATCACGGCTCGGCTGAGCGCCGAAGAGCGCCTGGCCTCGCTGGCGCGCGCAACGGACAAGCTGCAGTCGGACTTCGGCGACTGGCGCACGCCCTGGGGCGAGATCAACCGCTTCCAGCGCATCAGCGGCGACATCGACCAGCAGTACGACGACAGCAAGCCGAGCTGGCCGGTGGCCTTCGCCTCGGCCAACTGGGGTTCGCTGGCATCTTTCGGCATGGTGGCCAAGCAAAAGACCAAGCGCATCTATGGCGACCGCGGCAACAGCTTCGTGGCCGCCGTCGAATTCGGCCCGCGCGTGCGCGCCAAGAGCATCCTGGCCGGCGGGCAGAGCGGCGATCCGCGCTCGCCGCACTTCAGCGACCAGGCCGAAATGTACAGCCGCGGCGAATTCAAGGATGTCCTGTTCTATCGGGAGGACATCGAGAAGCAGCTCGAGCGGCGCTACCATCCTGGTATGTAAAGCAATGGCCTTGAGCGAAAAGCAGAAGATGCGCGCCGGCCTGCCTTACCACGCCGGCGACGCGGAGCTGCGGGCGGAGCAGGCAGCGAGCGCGGCCTGGCTGGCCCGCTACAACGCGGCGCTGGCCAGGCCCGTGGCCGAGTGGCGGGCGCTGCTGGCCGAGCGCGTGGCGAGCGCGGGGCCGGACACGGTCCTGCGCCCGCCTTTCCATTGCGACTATGGCTGGAACATCACGCTGGGCGCGCGCGTGTTCATCAACTTCGATTGCATCTTCCTCGACGTCGCCCCGATCACGATCGGCGACGACACCCGCATCGGCCCCGGCGTCCACATCTACACGGCCGAACATCCGCGCGATCCCGCGCAGCGGCGCGCGGGCTTCGAGTCGGGCCGCCCGGTCGCGATCGGCAGCAATGTCTGGATCGGCGGCGGCGCCATCATCCTGCCCGGGGTGAGCGTGGGCGACGACGCCATCGTCGGCGCCGGCAGCGTGGTCACCCACGACGTGCCGGCAGGGGCCAGCGTGGCCGGCAACCCCGCCCAGGTGCTGGCGGCCGACTAAGCCTGCTTGTTATAATCCAACTCTTATTTCCTTTATTTTTCCGCGTAGGGCAGGGCAGTGGCTAAACTCTATTTCAGGTACTCGGCGATGAACGCCGGCAAATCGACTGCACTGCTGCAGGTGGCGCACAACTACGAAGAACAGGGCCAGCAGGTCAAGCTCTACACCGCCGCCATCGACGACCGCTACGGCGTCGGCCTGATCACCTCGCGCCTCGGGCCGCAGCGCCAGGTCGACACCTTCACCGCCGACACCAGCTTCCTGGACAGCACACCGGACGTTTCCTGCGTGCTGGTCGACGAAGCCCAGTTCCTGTCGACCGTCCAGGTGCAGCAGCTGCACCAGCTGGCCCAGGTGCGCGGCGTGCCGGTGATCTGCTACGGCCTGCGCAGTGACTTCCGCGGCGAGCCTTTCCCGGGCTCGGCCTACCTGCTGGCGCTGGCCGACGACATCGAGGAAATCAAGAACATCTGCACCTGCGGCAAGAAGGCGACCATGAACATCCGCGTCGACGCGGAAGGCCGCCGCATCAAGGAAGGCGAGCAGGTCAGCATCGGCGGCAACGAAAGCTACCGCCAGGCCTGCGGCCGCTGCTTCTATTCGAACTGAGCGCGCGGCGGGTTTCCCATGGCGCTGCTGAGCGCATTCCAGTCCTGGCCGCATGCCGATGTGCTGCTCTACCTGGCGCCTTCGGCGGCGCTGGCCGTGCTGCTCTGGATCGGCTCCAGCGCCCATCCGTTTTTCTTCCTGTTCACGGCCGCCGGGACCCTGTGCCACGAGCTCGCGCATTTTTCGGCCGGCCTGCTCACCAATGCCGAACCCATCGGCCTGAGCGTGGTGCCGCGCCGCATTCCCCGTCCCGGCAAGGGCCATCAGTGGGAGCTCGGCTCGGTCACCTTCGCCAACTTGCGCTGGTATAACGCGGCGCCGGCGGCGCTGGCTCCTTTGCTGGTGCTGTTGCTGCCGTTTTTCGTCGGCTGGTGGCGCACCCGCGGCCAGTGGGCCTTTGAACCCCCCGATCTCGCCCTCATGTTCCTGCTGGCGCCGCAGTTCTTGTCGTTCTGGCCATCGCCTGTCGACTGGCGCCTGGCGCGCCGTTCCTGGCCTTATGTGCCCTTGCTGGCGCTGTGCCTCGGACTCTATGTTTACCATGGCCAGCTGCTCCAGCTTATCAAAGGCTAACGCATGGCTTATGCCAGCCTTAAGTTTGCCTTATCGAAACGTACAATGCCGCTCTGCTTGCCAGTTCCTTCCTGTAGAATGGGCCGCAAGCGCGGTTTGAACGGTCCATGCCTGCAAGTGTCGCTGGGCCGCACCGCAACCGCAACAGTACCCGTTCGGAGAACCGAAGAATGAAGAAGCACGTGTTCATCGCCGCCCTGGCCTTCGCCATGTCCGCCCATGTGGTGACCGCCCAGCCCGAGAAGACGGTCGCCACCATCGCGCCGTCCACCCCCGCCTCGCAGATGAAGCCGATCGCCGCCCAGACCCAGGCGGCGCTGTGGGCCTCGCGCGTGCTGGGACGCTACCACTACAAGGCCGTGCCGCTGGACGATGCGATGTCGAGCAAGATCTTCGACAACTACTTCGAAGCCCTCGACAGCGAGAAGCTGTACTTCGTGCAGGCCGACGTCGACCAGTTCGCGCCCATGCGCACCAAGCTCGACGACGCGATCAACAGCGAGAACCTGACCGTTCCGTTTGCGATCTACAACATGTACCAGCAGCGCTTCACCGAGCGCATGACGTATGCACGTGAGCTGCTGAAGGGCAAGTTCGACTTCAGCGCCGACGAGACCCTGCAGCTGGACCGCGAAAAAGCGCCCTGGGCCAAGTCCGAGGACGAGATCCGCGACCTGTGGCGCAAGCGCGTCAAGAACGACTGGTTGCGCCTGAAGCTGGCGGGCAAGGAAGAAAAAGCCATTCGCGAAACGCTGGACAAGCGTTACGAGAACTACATCAGCCGCATCAAGAAGCTGAACAACGAAGACGTGTTCCAGATGTTCATGAACGCGTACGCGACCGCGATCGAGCCGCACACCAACTACCTGGGCCCGCGCTCGGCCGACAACTTCGACATCTCGATGCGCCTGTCGCTGGAAGGCATCGGCGCCGTGCTGCAGTCGCGCGACGAATACACCATCATCCGCGAGATCGTGCCGGGCAGCCCGGCCGACAAATCGGGCAAGCTGAAGGTCGGCGACCGCATCGTCGGGGTGGCCCAGGGCAATGGCCCCTACACGGACGTGCTGGGCTGGCGCCTGGACGACGTGGTGGCGCTGGTGCGCGGCGAGAAGGGCTCGACCGTGCGCCTGGACGTGATCCCCGGCGACGGCGGCCCGGACGCCAAGCACGTGGCCGTGTCGATGGTGCGCAAGAAGATCAGCATGGAAGAGCAGGCCGCCAAGAAATCGATCATCAAGGTCAAGGAAAACGGCGTGGAGCGCCGCATCGGCGTGATTTCGCTGCCCACCTTCTACCTGGACTTCGAAGCGCGCCGCAAGGGCGACAAGGATTTCCGCAGCGCTACCCGCGACGTGGCCCGCATTCTTGGCGAGCTCAAGAAGGACAAGGTGGACAACGTCCTGATCGACCTGCGCAACAACGGCGGCGGCTCGCTGATCGAGGCGATCGAACTGACCGGCCTGTTCATCGACAAGGGCCCGGTGGTGATGCAGCGTACCGCCGAAGGCCGCGTCGAGGTCGAGGCGGACACCAGCCCGGGCCTGGCCTGGGACGGTCCGATGGGCGTCCTGATCAACCGCGGTTCGGCCTCGGCCTCCGAGATCTTCGCCGCCGCGATCCAGGACTACGGCCGCGGCCTGGTGATCGGCGAGCCGAGCTTCGGCAAGGGCACGGTCCAGACCCTGATCGACCTGGACCGCTTCTCGCAGAGCGAGAAGGTGCGCTACGGCGAGCTCAAAATGACGATCGCGCAATTCTTCCGCATCAACGGCGGCACCACCCAGCTGCGCGGCGTCACGCCGGACATCAAGCTGCCGGTCCTGTCGGACCTGGAAAACTTCGGCGAGTCGTCCTATGACAACGCGCTGCCGTGGGTGGCCATCAAGCCGGCGACCTACCTGCCGGCGGGCGACCTGAAGGAATTGATCGCGCCATTGCAGAAGCGTCACGAAGCGCGTATCGCCAAGGACAAGGAGTTCCAGTTCCTGCAGGAAGACATTTCCGAGGTGCTGAAGCTGCGCAAGGAGAACGCGATCTCGCTGAACGAGGCCGTGCGCCGCAAGGAGCGCGACGCCCAGGATGCCCGCGCCAAGCTGCGCGAAGCGCGCCTGGCCGGCGCCGCCGGTACGGCTGAGGACGAACCGGCCCGCGCGCCGGGCGGCAAGGAAGCCCGCGCCAAGGTGCCGGAATCGACCAAGCCGGCCAAGTCCGTGGTGGCCCTGCGCGGCTCGCCGCGCCAGGACGACGGCCTGCAGGCCGACGAGCGCAACCTCCAGGCCGAGCTGGCAGCCGAAAAGGCGGCCAAGGACGCCAAGGACGTGCTGCTGCAGGAAGCCGCGAACATCCTGGCCGACGAGGTCGGGATGCTCAGGACCGATACCCGCATGGCCTCGCGCGCCATGCCCTACATGGCGACGACACGGACCGGTGAAACCAGTCCGGCCCAGGCCGTGCGCTGAGCCGCTGTTTTCCCTGTCAGTCGGAGCGGCCGCGTTCGAAAGAACGCGGCCGTTTTTCTTTGACGGGGACGCCCGGCGGCTGTCCTTGCACTCCGTCTTGTCAATGTTTTTTACACAATGAAATACTTCAACTTGTGTGATCGCGAAGGAAAGTTTAATTCTGTAATCGTATGTTAAGTATCCAACAGACGAGCATGCCGCCTATCGGTTAAAGAACGCGTGTAATCATTTGGGGCATACGCTAGAAATTAATGTACTTTTCGACCTTGGCCTCGGAAAAAATCCTGATTCTGCTGTGAAGTGCCGAGTTAGCACATGTATGCCTCCAGCACGAATTCGTGATGATGAGTCTGCTACAACTCAGCCGTAAACAACGGCGCACGATTTAACACTTGTAAAGATTGATAATTTTCTAGTTATGCTACGATAACTCCACCGTTGCAATAAGAATAACCGCTCAACCTAAAAGGAGTTATTACCATGGCAATCCGCCGCCTTGTACTAGCAGCGCTTCTCGTCAGCGCTGGTATGGCCCAAGCAGAAGTCGTGCAGTCCGCCGCATCCTCCAATTTCCTGACCAATTGGACCAACGGCAACGGCACCGATGTGATCGCTTCCGGTGCACTGTCGGATAACGCCACGCTGATTGGTGGTATTTCCCACGGCGCCAGCGCAAGCCTGGAAGATGTCCTGTTCGGCAAGGTCAGCGCCCAACAGGCCAGCGCCAGCGGCACGCAACTGAAGTACACCGCCGGCGTCCAGGGCAACTACCTGGTGGGCACCGACAACGGCGCGCTGGCGGCACGCCTCGGCAACAGCAAGTCGGTCGTGAACACCAATGATGGCGTCACCGTCCTCGACGGCGTCACCAAGCCGGGCCTGGGCAACGGCACCGATGCTACCCCTGGGCTGAGCGACATCCCTGGCAAAGGCCTGGGCCTCGATAAAGGCGAGGGCCAGCTGGTCGAGATCCCTGAGCCGTCGAGCGTCGCCCTGATGCTGGCGGGCCTGGCCGGCGTCACCTCGCTGCTCGGCCGCCGCCGCAAGCAGTAAGCAAGGGCAAGCCCGGTCAAGGCGCAGGCGTACCCCCAGGGCCTGCGCCTTGACCGCTGTACTTCCGGCCACGCATTTCATCCCGCGTTTGGCCTCGGACACTTGGCGACAATCTTGATTCATGTACAATCCTTGTGAACGATCGTGCTTTTTCGGGCGGCGATAACAAGGAGACGACATGGACCTGCATTACACGGACGAAGACCTGGCCTTTCGCGACCAGGTCCGCGCCTTCCTCGATTCCCATCTGCCTCAGGACCTGCAGGAGAAGGTGCGCAAGCACCGGCGCCTGAGCAAGGACGACTACGTCCGCTGGCACAAGATCCTCGCCGCCCAGGGCTGGGTGGCGCCCGGATGGCCCAGGGAATACGGCGGCCCGGGCTGGACCCCGGTGCAGCGCCACCTCTTCGAAGAAGAATGCGCGCTGGCGGGCACGCCGCCCATCCTGCCGTTCGGCGTCAACATGGTCGCGCCCGTGATCATGGCCTTCGGCTCCCAGACCCAGAAGGAGCACTACCTGCCGCGCATCCTGTCCTGCGAGGACTGGTGGTGCCAGGGCTATTCGGAGCCGGGCGCCGGTTCCGACCTGGCCTCGCTCAAGACCACCGCCGTGCGCGAAGGCGATTACTACATCGTCAACGGCCAGAAGACCTGGACTACCCTGGCCCAGCACGCCGACATGATCTTTTGCCTGGTGCGCACCGATCCGGGCGTGCGCAAGCAAGAGGGCATCTCCTTCCTCCTGATCGACATGCATGCGCCCGGCGTCACCGTGCGCCCCATCATCATGCTCGACGAAGACCACGAAGTGAACGAAGTCTTCTTCGACAACGTGCGGGTGCCCGTGGCCAACCTGGTGGGCCAGGAGAACCGCGGCTGGACCTATGCCAAGTACCTGCTGGGCCACGAGCGCACCGGCATCGCGGCGGTCGGCCGCTCCAAGCGCGAACTGGACTTCGTCAAGCGCCTGGCGGCGCGCGAGCAGAAGCACGGCCGCCCGCTGATCGAGGATCCCCTGTTCGCCGCCAAGGTGGCAAGCGTCGAGATCGAACTGATGGCGCTGGAAATGACGGTGCTGCGCGTGCTGGCGCGCGCCGACCAGGCGCCCGGCCCGGAAGCCTCGGTGCTGAAGGTGAAGGGCACCGACATCCAGCAGGCGCTGACCGAACTGATGGTGGAAGCGGCGGGCCCGATGGCGCTGCCTTTCGATCCGGCCTACCTGGAAGGCGAGCGCGCGCACAGCATCGCCGGCGACGACGAGGCGGCGCCGCTCGCGCCTTACTATTTCAACTACCGCAAGACCTCCATCTACGGCGGTTCGAACGAAATCCAACGCAACATCATCACCCAGATGATCCTGGGGCTGTAAGGGGACCACGATGAACTTCGATTTCAAGGAAGAACAGCTCCAGTTCGCGGATGCGCTCAGGCGCTGGGTGGGACGCGACTACGACTTCGAGAAGCGCCGCGCGGTCGTGCGCTCGGAAAGCGGCACCGACGACGGCGCCTGGGCCACCCTGGCCGAGCTCGGGATGACGGCGCTGCCGGTGCCCGAGGAACACGGCGGCTTCGGCGGCAACGCGGTCGACATGTTCGTGGTGATGCAGGAACTGGGACGCGGCCTGGTGGTCGAGCCCTACCTGGCCACCATGCTGGGCGCCGAATTCCTGCGCCTGGGCGGCGGCCACGGCGAACTGCTGGCCCAGGTGGCGGGCGGCGAACTGAAACTGGCCTGCGCGCTGGGCGAGCGCCAGTCGCGCCACGATCTGTGCGACATCGCGACCCGCGCCGAGGCGGTGGATGGCGGCTGGCGCCTTGAGGGCGAGAAGAAGGCGGTCCTGCATGGCGGCGCGGCCGGCGTGCTGATCGTGTCAGCGCGCACCAAGGGCGGCCAGCGCGATGCGCAGGGCATCAGCCTGTTCGCCCTGCCTGCGGACACGCCCGGCCTCACCGTGACCGGCTACCGCAGCCTGGACGGCATGCGCGCCGCGGACCTGCGCCTGGACGGCGTGCTGGCGCCGCCCGCGAGCCTGGTCGGCAAGGCTGGCGAGGGCGCGGCTATCCTGGAGGCGGCCGCCGACTACGGCGCCGCCCTGCTGTGCGCCGAGGCGCTGGGCGCGATGCAGGCGCTGTTCGACGCCACTCTCGACTACCTCAAGACGCGCCAGCAGTTCGGCGTTCCGATCGGCAAGTTCCAGGGCCTGCAGCACCGCATGGCGGACATGTATATCCACCTGGAGCAGGCCCGCTCGATGGCGCTGCTGGCCGCCGTGCGCCTGGCCGAAGGCGGGGACGCCGAGCGGCGCCGCGCCGTGTCGGCGGCCAAGTACCGCGTGGGCCAGGCGGCGCGCTTCATCGGCCAGCAGGCGATCCAGCTGCACGGCGGCATGGGCGTGACCGACGAACTGCCGGCCTCGCACTACTTCAAGCGCCTGTCCATGATCGAGCTGACCCTGGGCGACAGCGACCACCACCTGGCGCGCTTCGCGTCCCTGCCTGGCTTCGCCCGGGAGGCGGCGTGAGCACGCAGTGGTATTTCGAGGACTTCCATCCGGGCCAGGAAATCGACCTGGGCGAGCGCCTGGTGACCGAGGAAGAGATCGTGGCCTTCGCGCGCGACTTCGACCCGCAGCCCTTCCACGTCGACCATGAGGCCGGTGCCGCCTCGATCTACGGCACGGTGATCGCCAGCGGCTGGCACACCTGCGCCATGATGATGCGCATGGTGGTCGACGGACTGATGTGCTCCGCCTCGAGCCTGGGGTCGCCCGGGCTGGAGAAGGTGCGCTGGATCCGGCCGCTGCGTCCCGGCGACACCCTGCGCGTGCGCTACCTCACCCAGGAGGTCAAGGCCTCGAACTCCAGGCCGGACCGCGGCGTGGTGTGGTCCAGGTGGCTCGCCACCAATCAGCACGGCGAGGAAGTCTGCACCGTCGAGGGCATGGGCATGTTCGGCCGCCGCCCGAAGGAGGGCGCCGATGCCTAGGACGCTGCGTTTCGAGGAGCTGCCCGCCCTGGTGGGGCAGGAAGTCGCGCTGTCCGGGTGGTTCGAGGTCGGCCAGGCGCGCATCGACGCCTTCGCGGACGCCACCGACGACCGCCAGTGGATCCACGTCGACCCCGGGCGCTGCGCGCGCGAATCGCCTTTCGGCGGGACCGTCGCGCATGGCTTCCTGAGCCTGTCCCTGCTGCCGGCCATGCTGGACAGCGCCTTGCGCATCGAGGGCATGCGCATGGGCCTCAACTATGGCCTCGACAAGGTGCGCTTTCCGGCGCCGCTGCCCGCCGGGAGCCGGGTGCGGGCGCGCTGGACCCTTGCGGCGGCCGAGCCGGTAGCCGGCGGGCTGCAGCTGAGCTGGGACGCCCGGGTCGAACGGGAGGGCGGCGAGGAAGGACGGCCCGTGTGCGCGGCCGCCTTCCTGGTGCGCTGCTACGCCTGAAGTTCCTGCAGCGCGATCCGGTACTGGTTGCGGCCGTCGGCCTTGGCTTCGTAGAGCTGGGTGTCGGCGGCCGCCACCAGGGCGGCCGCGGCCTGGTCCTCGCCCGGCACTTGCGTGGCCAGGCCCATGCTCACCGTCAGGCGCGAGGAGGTGGGCGAGGCGGCGTGCGGCAGGTTGAGCTGGGCCAGCGCGTGCTGCAGCCGGCGCGCCACGCATTCGGCGCCGGCCGCGTCCAGCTGGGGCAACAGGATCGCGAATTCCTCGCCGCCGTAGCGGGCCACCAGGTCGTGGGTGCGGCCCGCGGCCCGGCGCAGCCCTGCCGCCACCTGCACCAGGCCGGCGTCGCCCGCCTGGTGGCCGTAGTGGTCGTTGTACATCTTGAAGTGGTCGACGTCGACCAGGATCAGCGACACCGGCAGGCCGGCGCGCGCGCAGCGCCGCCATTCGGCTTCCAGGCGCTCGTCGAAGGCGCGCCGGTTGGCCACGCCCGTGAGCGGATCGGTCAGGGTCAGGGCGCGCAGGGCGTCCGCCTGGCGCTTGACGGTCAGCTGGGTGCGCACCCTGGCGCGCACCACCGCCGCGTTGACCGGTTTCGTGATGAAGTCCGCGGCGCCGGCCTCCAGCGCGCGCGTCTCGTCCTCGGGACTGGTGAGGGCGGTGACGAACATCACCGGGATGTCGCTGGTCTCCGGCGCCGCGCGCAATGCGGCGCACAGCGCGTAGCCGTCCATTCCGGGCATCACGGCGTCGAGCAGGATCAGGTCCGGATGCTGGGTGCGCGCCAGCTCGAGGGCGCGCGGGCCGTCGAGGGCGAACAGCACTTCCTGTTCGTCCTGCAGCGCGCCATGCAGGATCTGGATGTTTTCCATGGCGTCGTCGACGACCAGGATACGCCCGTTGAGGGCCATTTCGGTCCAGCTCATGCTTGCGCCTTTCCCTGTAACAGCTCGCGTAGTTGACCGGCCGCCTCGGCGAAGCGCAGGGTGCCGACGGCGTCCGCCAGCGCCGCCGCCCGGTCCGGGCCGAAGCGCCCCGCCAGCGCGGGACGCAGGGCGTCGAACTGGGTGATCGCCTTCATGTTGTTATTCTCCAGCAGTTGCAGCAGACGCGCCAGTGCGTCCTGCAGGAGCGTGCCGTCCGCATCCGCCGCCAGGGGCTGGACGGGCTGGCGCGCCGGGTTTTCCAGTTCGCGCGCGCCGGCGGCCGCCACGTCCAGCGCCGCCGCCAGTTCGGCCAGGCGCAGCACCACCGTCGGCTGGGCCTCGTTGCGCAGCGCCAGTTCCAGTTCGTGGGCGGTGCGCGCGACGTCGACCGCGCCCAGGTTGGCGGCCACCCCCCGCAGCCGGTGCGTGGCTTGCTGCGCCGCCTGGCGGTCGCCGGCGTCGACCAGCAGGCGCAGTTCCGCCAGCGCGGTGGCGCGGCCGTCGACGAAGCGGCCGAAGACCGCGGCGAAGCGTTCGAAGCTGCCGCCGAAGCGGGGCAGCGTTGCCTGCAGGTCGATGCCGGGCAAGTGGGCGGGAACCGGCATCGGCGCCGCCTGGGCCGGCTCCTGTGGACCGGAGGACGGAGGCGGCGTGATCGCCTGCGGGGCGATGCGCGCCAGCGTGGCCACCAGTTCGTCGACGTCGATCGGCTTGGCCAGGTGGGCCTGCATGCCGGCGGCGAGCGAGCGGGCGCGGTCTTCCTCCATCGCGTTCGCGGTCATGGCCACGATCGGCAGCGCAAGGCCGGCCGCGCGGATCGCGGCGGCCGCCTCGTAGCCGTTCATGACCGGCATCTGCACGTCCATCAATACCACGTCGTAGTCGGCGCGCTCGCCCAGCATGCTGACCGCCACCCGGCCGTTGCCGGCGATGTCGACGCTGGCGCCGGCATGGGTGAGGATGAAGCTGGCCACTTCCTGGTTGATCGGGTTGTCTTCCACCAGCAGCACCCGCAGGCCGAGCAGGCGCGCCGCCAGCGGCGCCGCATGCTCGGGCGCGGCCGGCGCCGGTGCGGCGCCGAGCAGGCGGTCGGCGGCCGCGCGCAGGGTGGTGGGGGTGAACGGCTTGCCGAGCACCGCGCCCAGCTGCAGCTCGTCCGCCCGTTCGGCCATGCGCTCGGCGTCCGGGTCGGCCACCAGCAGGCAGGTGCGCGGCAGCGCCACGGCGTGGTCGTCGCGGGCGCTGGACAGCAGCTCCACGCCGTCCAGGTCCGGCATGGCGGCGTCCAGGAAAGCGAGGTCGTAGCGCTGGCCGGAGCGCAGCTTGTCCAGGGCCGCCTGGCCGCCGCCGGCGCCGTCCACGCTCCAGCCGTAGGCGGTGCAGGCCGCGGCCAGGGCGGACCAGGCGCTGCCGTTGTCGTCGGCCACCAGCACGCGCAGCGGCTGGCCGGCGCCGGCCGGCAGGGGGCGCGCCTCCTCGACCACCACGAAGGGCAGGATGAAATGGAAATCGGCCCCGGCGCCGGCGGCGCTGGTCACGCCCAGCCGGCCGCCGGCCAGCTCCACCAGCCGGCGCGCGATCGCCAGGCCCAGGCCGGCCCCGCCGTACTTGCGGCTGGTGGAGCTGTCGCCCTGCGAGAAGGCGTCGAACATGCGCGCCTGCTGCTCCGGCGCGATGCCGATGCCGGTGTCGCGCACCGAAAAGCCCAGTTCGACCTGGTCGCCGCTGCGGCGGGCGACGCGGATCGACAGGACGATTTCGCCGCGCTCGGTGAACTTGACGGCGTTGCCCACCAGGTTGAGCAGCACCTGTTCCAGGCGCATCGGGTCGCCCAGCAGCATGGCCGGGACTTCGGGCGCCACCGCGAACACCGGCTCCACGCCCTTGGCCCAGGCGTTCGGCGCCGTGATCACGGCGATGCTGGCCAGCAGGCTGTCCACCGCGAAGGGTGTACGCTCCAGCACCAGCTGGCCCGATTCGATGCGCGAGAAGTTGAGCAGGTCGCTGAGCATGCCCAGCAGCGAGCGCGCGGCGGTCTGCATGCGCGACACGTAGCCGCGCTCGCGCCGGCCCAGCTGGCCTTCCTCGAGCAGGCGCGCCAGCCCGACGATGGCGTTCATCGGGGTGCGTAGCTCGTGGCTCATGTTGGCCAGGAACTCGCCCTTGGCGCGGCTGGCCGCCTCGGCCTGGTGCAGCGCGCCCACCAGCTGCGACTGCACGTGCTTGAGGTCGGTGACGTCGGTGTGCAGCATGTAGAAGCCGCGCACCTGGCCGGCGTCGTCGATGTCGGGGATGAAGTTGCTGAGCGCCTGGAGGGTGGCGCCGCCCGGCTTGGTCAGGGTGCGCTCGAAGGTCTGCGGGGCGCCGGCCAGGACCGCTTCCACGAAGGGCCTGACCTGGGCCAGCTGTTCGGCGGGCAGCAGTTCGGCCGCAGTGCGCCCCAGCACGTCCTGCTCGCTGCGCCCGAGCCAGTCCAGGTAGGGGCGGTTGGCGAAGCGGCAGCGCCGCTGCGCATCCCAGTAGCCGACCAGGGCCGGCAGGTTGTCGGTCACGGTGCGCAGGAAGCGTTCGCGCTCGGCCAGCTGGTCGCTGGCGGCGCGCAGCGCCGCCTCCGCCTCGACGCGCGCGCTGATGTCGCGGATGGTGGCCGCCATCATGCCGGCGCCGCCGATGTCGACCCGGCTCAGGAGCACGTCGGCATGGAACAGGCTGCCGTCGGCGCGCCGGTGCATCCATTCGAACTGGCAGCGGCCGGTGTCGATGGCGCGCCGCATGTACTCCATCGCCACGTCCGCCGTCGGGCGGCCGTCTTCCTGGACAGGAGGCGAGGTGCTGACCGGCGACTCGGCCAGCAGGGCCTCGACGCTGGGGTAGCCGAACAGGTCGGCCGCCGCCTGGTTGGCGCTGACGTAGCCGGCCCCGAAGGCGACCAGTACCTGGGCGTCGCTGGAGCCCTCGAACAGCACCCGGAACATCTCCTCGTTGTCGCGGTTGCGCTGCTCCTGGCGCTTGCGCTCGGTGATGTCGAGCACCACGGCGTTCACGCCCATCAGCTGGTGCTCGGGGCCCCACACCGGGTAGTAGCTCGAGATCCAGTGGCGCGACTGGCCAGGGGTGGACGGCACCTCGCCGGTGGCTTCCACCTCCAGCAGCGGACGGCCGGTCTCGAGCACCTTGCGGTACCCGGTTTCGAATTCGGCGCCCACCGGGCCCAGGAGTTCGGCGAGGGTATGGCCGATGTGGTCGCGCGCGGGCAGGGCGTTGATCCCGGCCAGGTAGTCGTTGATCATCACCACCCGCATGCTGGTGTCCATGAAGCACAGGCCCACCGGGGCCGAGGCGTAGACGATCTCCAGCTGGGCCTTGGAGCGCGCCAGTTCGGCGGTGCGCTCGTCCACCAGGGTCTCGAGGCGGGTGCGGTAGGCCTGCAGCTCGGCGTCGACCCGGCGCAGCGCGCGCGCCACCTTGTCGACTTCCTCGATCTCCGGCCGGGGCAGGGCCAGGGGCTCGCCGCGGCCCAGGCTCTCGGCCGGCGCCGCCAGGTCGCGCACGGCGCGCGCGATCGCGCCGCCGAGGGCCCGCGCCAGCCCCAGGCTGATGGCCAGCAGGACGGCGATGGCGACCACGGTGGTGGCCAGGGAATGGCCGAGCAGCTCGCGCGCGGCATTCGGCGGGTAGCGGATGGTCACCACCCAGCCGTGCTTGGGCGAGCGCGCGTAGGCCGCGAAGCCGGCATCCTCACCGGTGCCGAGCAGCACGATGCCGCGCTCCTGCCGGGCCACCTGGGCCGCCAGGGCTGGCGCCATGGGCGCGCCGACGTGGGCGCTGGGGTCGCTGCTGCGCGACACCATCAGCAGGCGCTTGTCGTAGATTTCGGCGGCCCAGCCGTCCGGCAGGTGCTGGCTTTCGAGCAGCTCGGTCAGCCGGCGCGGCCGCAGCAGCACCGACAGCACGTAGCGCACCTTGCCCTCGATCCAGACCGGCACGTCCACCGACAGGGCGTAGGGCTGGTCGCCTTCCGAGCGGTGCAGCCCAGAGGCGATCGAATCCCCGGTGGCGAACACGCGCCGGATGTCGTCCGGATTGCCGAGCACGGGCAGGGGCGCGCCGTAGGAGTAGCGGGTGTGCAGCAGGGGTACCCCGCCCGGACCGCTGAGCATGAAACCCTGGGCCGGAAACTCGGGGCGCAGCAACTGGCGCGCGGCGGCATGGAAGGGTTCGAGTTTGCCCTTGGCCAGGTCCGACGAATTGGCCAGCACCCGGGCCGCCGTCTCGCCGCTGTCGAGGTCGCGATCGACCGCCGCGGCCAGCACCTCGGCCACGGTCTGGGCGTCCTCGGAGACGTGCGAACGCTCGCGCACCGCCGCGTCACGCGCCAGGGCGATGTAGCCGATCAGGATCGGCAGCGCGCAGGCCAGGACCAGGGTGTAGAGCTTGGAACGGATCGTCGGCAGCGAATGGCGTGAGAACGGCAACGGGCCTCCCCGGGGGCAAAGCGGCATGCGCGCCGCGATGCCACATGGTAGCTGAGCTCAGTCACCATGCATAGCGGCGTCCCGGATCGCCGGGCCTGCTCAGCCGTATTTCGCCAGTTCCAGCTTGGCGATGGCGTTGCGGTGCACCTCGTCCGGCCCGTCGGCGAGGCGCAGGGTGCGGTTGGCCGCCCACTGGTAGGCCAGCGGGAATTCCTCCGACACCCCGGCCGCGCCGTGGGCCTGGATTGCCCAGTCCAGTACGTCCTGGGCCACGGTCGGGGCCAGCACCTTGATCATGGCAATTTCCATCTGGGCCACCTTGTTGCCGACCGTATCCATCATGTAGGCGGCCTTCAGGGTCAGCAGGCGCGCGGTGTCGATGCGGATCCGGCTTTCGGCGATGCGTTCGCGCCAGACGCCCTGGTCGGCCAGCTTGCGCCCGAAGGCCACCCGGCTTTCCAGCCGCCGGCACATCAGTTCCAGGGCCCGTTCGGCCACTCCGATGGCGCGCATGCAGTGGTGGATGCGGCCCGGCCCCAGGCGGCCCTGGGCGATTTCGAAGCCGCGCCCTTCGCCCAGCAGCAGGTTGGCCGCCGGCACCCGCACGTTCTCGAACAGGATCTCGCAGTGGCCGTGGGGCGCGTCGTCGTAGCCGAACACGGGCAGGGGACGTACGACCGTGATGCCGGGTGTGCCGGCCGGAACCACGATCATCGACTGCTGGCGGTGGCGCTCGGCGCCGGGATCGGTCTTGCCCATCACGATGTAGACCCGGCAGCGCGGGTCGCCGGCGCCGGAGATCCACCATTTGCGGCCGTTGATCACGTAGTCGCCGCCGTCCCGCGCGATGCGGGTGGCGATGTTGGTCGCGTCCGAGGAAGCGACGTCCGGCTCGGTCATGGCGAAGGCCGAGCGGATCTCGCCCCGCAGGAGCGGCTCGAGCCAGGCTTGCTTGAGCGCTTCGCCGGCGTAGCGCTCCAGGGTTTCCATGTTGCCGGTGTCGGGCGCCGAGCAGTTGAAGACTTCCGGCGCCCAGGGCACCCGGCCCATGATCTCGCACAGCGGGGCGTAGTCGAGATTGGACAGGCCCTCGGGGGCGCGGGTGGAGCGCGGCAGGAACAGGTTCCACAGGCCGGCCTGGCGCGCCAGCGGCTTGAGGCGCTCGATCAGCTCGACCGGCTGCCAGCGGTCGCCCTGGGCGCCATTGCGCGCCACCGCTACGCTGAAGGCGACTTCGTTGGGGTAGACGTGCTCGTCCATGAAGGCGAGCAGTCGGGTGCGCAGCTCCTCGCAGCGGCTTGAATAGGCAAAATCCATGGGTACTCCGGTTAGTGATTGCGGGAGGCGAAGCGCCAGGCCATCTCCGCCATCGGGCGCGCGGCCTTGCCGTTCTCCAGGGCGGCGGCGCTGGACGCCGTGCCGTCCACATAGCGCTTCATGATGCCCTGCATGATGCCGGCCAGCCGGAACATGTTGTAGGCCAGGTAGAAATCGAAATCTTCCTCGCGGATGGCCTTGCCGGTGCGTTCGCAGTAGCGCGCCACGTACTCGCGCAGCGCAGGAATGCCGAGGGCCGCCAGGTCCAGGCCCGCGATGCCGCGGAACTGCCCGGGCGGGATGTGCCAGCTCATGCAGTGGTAGGAAAAGTCGGCCAGCGGATGGCCCAGGGTCGACAGTTCCCAGTCCAGCACGGCCAGGATGCGCGGCTCGGCCGGGTGGAAGATCAGGTTGTCGAGGCGGTAGTCGCCGTGCACGATGGACGTGTCGTCGCCGGGCGGGATATGGGCCGGCAGCCATGCGCTCAAGCGGTCCATGGCCTCGATCGGCTCGGTCATCGAGGCCTGGTATTGTTTCGTCCAGCGCTCGATCTGGCGCGCGAAGTAGTTGCCGGGCTTGCCGTAGTCCTGCAGGCCGATGGCGCCGTAGTCCATCGCATGCAGTTGCGCGATCACCCGGTTCTGCTCGTCGTAGATGGCGGCCCGTTCCGCGGGCGTCATGCCGGGCAGGGACTGGTCCCACAGCACCCGGCCCTCGACATGCTCCATCACGAAGAAGGCGCGCCCGAGCACGGCTTCGTCGGTGCACAGGGCGTGCTGGCGCGGCACGGGGAAGCCGGCGCCGTGCAGCGCCGACATCACGCGGAACTCGCGTTCGATCGCGTGGGCCGAGGGCAGCAGCCTGGCCGCCGGGCCGGGCTTGGTGCGCAGGACGTAGCGCGCCCCTTTGGCGCGCAGCAGGAAGGTCGGGTTGGACTGGCCGCCCTTGAACTGCTCGGCCTCGAGCGGGCCGCCGGGGTAGCCGTCGACATGCGCGCGCATCCAGGCGTCGAGCGCTTCGGCGTCGAAGCGCTGGCGCTCGGACACCGGTTTCGTTCCCATCATGTTCTCGAACATCGTGTCTCCGGTTGTTGTGGCAAGGCGCTTTCTGAAAAGGCACGTGCGTACTATTTTTGGGCGGAACGCTTGGACCAACTGCAGGCCTGCGTCAGCGTCCTTTCCGGTATTGCTCGAACAACTGTTCGATCGTGGTGGTGCGCGCCCCCGGCTGCAGCGGTCCGGGGGGGACGTAGTTGACGAAGCGGACCACCCAGTCGTGGGGATCGGCGCCGACGTCGAGGGCGTTGATGCAGCCGGCCGCCTGCGACAGGCCGCCCAGGAACAGGCGCCGGCCGGTGAGGGCCAGGGACAGGATCGCGCAATTCACGCCGCCGTGCAGCACCAGCAGGGCCGTCTCCCAGTCCCGCTCGGCGCGCAGCCGGGCCACGGCCGGGTGGACCCGGTCCATCATCTCGCCCACCGATTCGCCGCCGAGGAAGCGCTGATCTTCGTCCACCAGGCCTTCGAAGGCCCCGGTGAAGGCGCGGCGCAGCCCGGCCGTGGGAATGCTGGACAGGCGCCCGCCGCGGATTTCATGCAGGTCGGGCCAGACCTCGATCTCGACCGGCTGGCCCGTGATGCCGAGCACCCGCTGGGCGGTCTGGACCGTGCGCGGCAGGCCGGAGATGATCACGCGGTCGAAGCGCACGCCGGCGTCGAAAAAGGCGTGGCCGGCCGCGTCGGCCTGGGCGCAGCCGGTCTCGTTCAAGTCCACGGTTTCCGGCAGGAAAGGCTTGCCGCTGTCGTCGAAATAGGTGACGCTGCCGTGCCGCATCAGGTAGATGCGGCGGCGCTGGCCGGGCGCGCTCTCATGCATCGGATTCCCCGTTCTAGACAAGATCTTGCCTGGTTAGATACGCATTTCGGCCATCTTACACCTCGGGTATGGATGAGCGAGGCGAATCCGAGACAAAATTGGCTTGCCAAGGCGATGCCAACCGTCAATTTGCGTGCTTTCTGGAATAAAATTGTGCCCGCGAAACATAACTCTCAAGGGGTGCCATGGCAAGGCCAGAAAAAGTCCGTCTCGGCGAAGTGCTGATGCAGCAGAAGCTGTTGAGCGAAGAACAGCTCAACCAGGCGCTGGCGGACCAGAAGCGCACCGGCCGCAAGCTGGGCCGGGTCTTCGTCGAAAGCGGTTTCGTGACCGAGGACCAGATCTCGGGCGCGCTGGCACGCCAGCTGAACATCCCTTACATCAATCTCAAGTTCTACAACATCAACGCCGACCTGGTGCGCCTGCTGCCGGAAACGGCCGCGCGCCGCTTCCGCGCCCTGGTACTGGAAGACCGCCGCGAGACCATGCTGGTCGGCGTCTCCGACCCGACCGACCTGTTCGCCTACGACGAGATCGCGCGCCTGATCAAGAAGGGCGTGGAGCTGGCCGTGGTCAACGAGACCGAGGTCGTGGCGGCGATCGACCGCATCTACCGCCGCACCGGCGAGATCACCGGCCTGGCGCGCGAGGTCGAAGCCGACCTGGGCGACACCTCGATCGACTTTGGCGCCCTGGCCGCCAATCCGGGCCTGGAAGAGGCGCCCATCGTCAAGCTGCTGCAGTCCGTGTTCGACGACGCGGTGCAGGTGCGCGCCTCGGACATCCACATCGAGCCGCAGGACGGGCGCCTGGCGATCCGCTTCCGCATCGACGGCGTGCTGCACCTGCAGACCGAGGCCGACCTCAAGGTCGCCACCCCGCTGGCGCTGCGCCTCAAGCTGATGGCCGACCTCGACATTTCCGAGAAACGCCTGCCCCAGGACGGCCGCTTCGCGGTCAAGGTGCGCAACCAGCGCGTCGACGTGCGTATCTCGACCATGCCGACCCAGTACGGCGAATCGGTCGTCATGCGTCTGCTGAACCAGGTCGGCACCACCCTGCGCCTGGACGCCATCGGCATGCCGGCCAGGATCGTGGAGCGCTTCCGCAGCATCGTGCAGCGCCCGAACGGCCTGGTGCTGGTGACCGGGCCGACCGGCAGCGGCAAGACCACCACCCTCTACAGCGCCCTGGCCGAGCTGAACTCGGTCGAGAAGAAGCTGATCACGGTCGAGGACCCGGTCGAATACCGCCTGCCGGGCATCAACCAGGTGCAGGTGAACGACAAGATCGAGCTGACCTTCGCCCGCGTGCTGCGCTCGGCGCTGCGCCAGGACCCGGACATCGTCCTGGTCGGCGAGATGCGCGACCAGGAAACCGCCCAGATCGGCCTGCGTGCCGCGATGACCGGCCACCTGGTGCTGTCGACCCTGCACACCAACGACGCCGCCTCGACGCCGCTGCGCCTGATGGACATGGGCGTGCCGCGCTACATGGTGAGCGGTTCGCTGCAGGCCGTGCTGGCCCAGCGCCTGGTGCGCGTGATCTGCGAAAGCTGCCAGACGCCCTATGAGCCGGAGGCCAGCGAAGTGAACTGGCTGCGCGCGGAGCTGGGCGAGCACGCCGCGACCACCCGCTTCTACCACGGCAAGGGCTGCTCGCACTGCAACGGCACCGGCTACCGCGGGCGGACCGGCGTCTACGAACTGCTCGAAATGACCCGCGCCGTCACCGAAGCGGCCAACCATCCCGACCCCTCGCACTTCCTGAAGGTGGCGCACGCCGAGATGCAGGGCCAGACCTTGCGCCGCAACGCGGTGTTCCTGGCGGTGAAGGGGCGCAGCACCATCGCCGAGGCGATGCGGGTCAGTAACCAGCAAGACGACTGATGCCGTTTTTCGCCTACAAGGGCCGCGATGCGCGCGGCGAGCTGACCCAGGGGGTGCTGGAAGGCGCCGACAGCGCCGCCGTTGCCGACCTGCTGTTCGCCAACGGCATGACGCCGATCGAGATCACGCCCAGCCGCAAGGGGCCGTCCAGCGCCGGCGGCAAGGCGTCCCTGCGCGAGCGCCTGTTCGAGAAGAAGGTCACCTCCCTGGACGTGCAGCTGTTCAGCCGCCAGATCTACACCTTGCTCAAGTCCGGCGTGCCGATCATGCGCGGCCTGGCGGGCCTGCAGGAATCGGCCATCAACAAGTCCTTCGCCAAGGTCATCAAGGACCTGCGCGAATCGCTCGACGCCGGCCGCGAACTGTCGGCGGCGATGATGCGCCACCCCGAATGCTTTTCGACCTTCTACCTGTCGATGGTGAAGGTGGGGGAAATGACGGGACGCCTGGAAGAAGTCTTCCTGCGCCTGTTCGACCACCTCGAGTTCGACCGCGACATGCGCGAGCGGGTCAAGACCGCGCTGCGCTACCCGACCTTCGTGGTGATCGCGATGGCGATCGCGATGGTGATCGTGAACGTGTTCGTGATCCCGCAGTTCGCGGCGGTGTTCAAGTCCTTCAACGCCCAGCTGCCCCTGATGACGCGCATCCTGCTGGGCACCTCGGAATTCACGGTGGCCTACTGGCCGGCGATGGCGGCCATGCTGCTGGGCGCCGTGTTCGGCTTCCGTTCGTGGATCGGCACCGCCAGGGGGCGCCTGGTCTGGGACCGCAAGAAGCTGCGCATCCCGATCGCCGGCAAGATCATCCACAAGGCGACCATGGCGCGCTTCGCGCGCAGCTTCGCGCTGTCGATGCGCAGCGGGGTGCCGATCGTGCAGGCGCTGACCGTGGTGTCGCAGACCGCCGACAACGCCTACCTGAGCATGCGTATCGAGCAGATGCGCGACGGCGTCGAGCGTGGGGAGAGCATCCTGCGCACCTCGGTGGCGGCGAACGTGTTCACGCCCATCGTGCTGCAGATGATCGCCGTGGGCGAGGAATCGGGCTCCCTGGACGACCTGATGGACGAGATCGCGCAGATGTACGAGCGCGAAGTCGATTACGAGCTGAAGACCCTGTCGAGCCAGATCGAGCCGATCCTGATCACCTTCCTGGGCGTCATGGTGCTGGTGCTGGCCCTGGGCATCTTCCTGCCGATATGGGACCTGGGCAAGGCCGCCCTCCACGGCGGCAAATGATGCGCTCACCGCGCACCGGCGGTGCGAGCCGCTTCGAATTCATGGTGTGCACGGTCCTGGTGGCCGTGCTGACCGGCGCGCTGCTCGCCCGGCTGCTGGCATGGCGCGAGCAGTCGGAGCGGACCGCCGCCTATCACGTGGTGGGCGCGCTGCGCACGGCGCTGGCGGCGCGCGCGGCCCAGGCGGGGATGGCCCGGGGCGAGGGCGCCGTGGCCGCCCTGATGCAGGAAAACCCGATGAGCTGGCTCGACCGGACACCGGCAAACTACCTCGGCGAATACTATTCGCCCGACCTGAACAGCTTGCGCCGCGGCGCCTGGTTCTTCGACCGGACGGATAAGACCATCAACTATTTGTT